>DATDGG010000192.1:0-8417 GCA_036522235.1 Xanthobacteraceae bacterium | reverse complement strand
ACCTGAACGTCGCGCGAGGTGACGGCGTGCAGCGCATCCTTGATGGCGGTAAGCTGGGCATCGCTCGGCTGGTCGGCAAGCGTGACGTCGGCGACCACCTCGCCCTTGTGATGCGCGACCAGCTTCCGGAAATCCCTGATGATCGTGCCGACCGCGAACAAACGGCGGTTCGCCGCGAGCACGTTCAGAAATTTTGCTGCCAGGCCGCTGATTGCGGCAGCCTCAAGCACCGCGGTCAGGGCCTTCGCCTGTTGCTCGGCGGAGAAGACAGGGCTGCGAACCAGCCGGGTCAAATCGGGGCTCTCGGCCAAGAGGACATCGAACCGGTCGAGGTCGGCCTTGACGGCGTCGATCGCCCTCTCCTCACGCGACAACTCGAACAGGGCGGTCGCATAACGACCCGCCATGCCGGAAACAATCGATCCTTCGCCTTGCACGCCGCGCGCTCCTTGAAGCGGAGATTGCCCGAGGCTATGGCGTCATCGTGAGGCGGCATCGCCTGAATCGTTGCCGCTTCCACTCTTGCGTCGACTACGGCGAGTGAGCACTGCCCCCGGTCATTCGATATTGATTTAGATCAAGCCTCGGCCCGCTGAAGCACTGAATATCGAGACAAGAGGCGATCTATCCCGGCCGGGCAATCAGGCAGCAGGATCATTGCCTTCATGGACCCTATTCATCAATTCGACGTCGCCAAACTTTATGTCTTCGGTCACGTCGGCGGCGCGGAAATCGCCTTCACGATCTCGGCGCTCTATATGTTGATGTCCGTCGCCCTCATCGCTCTGTTGATGATCGGCGCCACGCGCCAGCGCGCCTTGGTTCCTGGCCGGCTGCAGAGCGCCGCCGAAATATCCTACGAGTTCGTCGCAACGACGCTCGAGCGCACCACCGGACCGGAGGGCATGAAATTCTTTCCCCTGGTCTTTTCTCTGTTCATGTTCATACTCACCGTCAATCTCATAGGCTTGATCCCGTACACGTTCGCGGTGACGGCTCAGATCATCATCACATCGTCGCTCGCGTTGTTGGTGTTCCTGACGGTCATCGTCTACGGATTTTGGACGCACGGATACCGCTTCCTCAGGATATTCGTTCCGCGTGGAATTCCAATCTACATATTGCCGCTGGTGACGGCCATAGAGGTTCTTTCATTCCTGTCGCGGCCGCTCTCGCACAGCGTTCGCCTGTTTGCCAACATCCTGGCCGGCCATATCACCCTCAAGGTGTTTGCCGGCTTTGTCACGATGCTGAGCGCATGGGGCATCTTGGGCTTCATCGGCGCGATCCTGCCGTTGGGACTGACGGTAGCGCTAACGGCGCTGGAATTGCTCGTCGCATTTCTCCAGGCCTACGTGTTCGCCATCCTGACCTGCATCTATCTCAGCGACGCGATTCACGGCGGGCATTGACACCCTCTGAGGGAAAACCAACCGAAAGGAGAGTTCCCATGGACCCGGCCGCTGCGAAGCTTATTGGCGCCGGCATCGCCTGTATCGGCATGGGTGGGGCCGGCGTCGGTGTCGGCACGATCTTCGGTCACTATCTGGCGGCGGCGTTGCGCAATCCCTCGGCCGCGCAGGGCCAGTTCGGCAACCTCATCTTCGGCTTTGCGGTCACCGAAGCGCTCGGCATCTTCTCGCTGCTGGTTGCGCTGCTGTTGCTATTTGCCCTCTGATCGCGACCGGAACATCCTTGGAGCGCGCTGATATGGCCAACGAGATCGCGCACACCGAAATTCCCGCCGGCGGGCCCCCATTCCCGCCGTTCGACAGAGAGACCTTTCCCTCGCAGCTCCTGTGGCTGGCGGTGGCTTTCGCGGCGCTCTACGTCATGATGTCGCGGCTTGCGCTGCCGCGCGTCGACTTGATCCTGACGAAGCGGCGGCAGCACATCGCCGGCGATCTCTGCGAGGCCGAGCGTCTCAAGGGCGATTCGAGCATCGCCATCGCCGCCTATGAGGAGGAGCTGGCGCAGGCCCGCATCCGCGCGCAGGCGCTCTTCAGCGAGTTCTGCCAACGCCAGGCGGCGGAGGAGGAGGCAGGCCGCAAGGCGCTCGACGTGCGGCTCAACCGCCGCATTGCCGAGGCGGAAGAGCGCATCGCGACGGCCAAAGCGGCCGCGATGAGCAACATACGCGGCATCGCCACCGAAGCCACCATCGCAATTGTTGCCCGTCTGACCGGCGGCGCACCGTCTGACCGCCGTACCGTCTCGGCGGCGGTCGGCAAAGCCCTCCAAGGCTGAGGATCGCCGATGCTCGACGCTGAATTCTGGGTGGCCGCGGCTTTTGCGCTATTTGTCGGACTGCTCGTTTATCTCGGAGTGCACGAGAGGTTGATCCGGTTCGTCGACCGGCGCCGCAATCAAATCAGGGCGGAGCTCGACGAGGCCCGCGCGCTCAAGCTCGAGGCGCAGGCCCTGCTGGCGCAGTCAGAAGGCAAGCGGCGCGCCGCCGAGCACGAGGCCTCTGCCGTCATCGCCGCCGTCAATGCGGAGAGCGAGCGCATGCTCGCGGAAGCCAGGATCAAGATGCGCCAATTCGTTGTCCGCCGCACCGGCATGGCGGAAGCCAGGATTGCCCGGGCCGAGGCCCAGGCGTTGGCCGATGTGCGCGGCGCCGCCGCGGCGGCGGCGGTCAACGCAGCCGAACGGATCCTGGCCGCCACCGTGAAGGGCGAGATCGCGGATCGCCTCGTGCGCGACGGCATCGATGAGCTGCGCACGAAGCTGAACTGATCCGCTCCCCGCGCGGTGGCGCCGAGGATGTTGGTGGGGCGCAAAGTCTCAAATCGAGGCAAACATGGGTGCATTCGACCAGCGTGAAAAGGGTTTTGAAAATCAGTTTGCGCATGAGGAGGAGTTGAAATTCAGGGCAACGGCCCGCCGCAACAGCCTCCTTGGCCTTTGGGCTGCAGGCAAGCTCGGGCTCTTCGGGCAAAAGGCCGAGGCGTATGCGAAAGCGCTTGTCGCTTCCGATGTCGAGGCAAGCGGCGCCTTCGATGTATTCGGCAAGATCAGGCGCGACTTCGAGGCCAAGGGCCTGCACCTTTCGGACCGCGAGATCCGTCGCACGATGACGGATTTCATGACGCAGGCGATCGCCGAGATCAGGACAACGCCATAACCGCCCTACTCGGCCGCGGCCGGCCTCCACTCAACCGCCGACAGCGCGGATAGGCGCATTGCCTCGTTATAGGGACGCGCGCCGGCCCGCAGCCTTTCACGCAACGCCTGGAAGAACACATAGAGCGGCGGAATCACGAATATCCCGGTGCAGGAGGCCAGGATCATGCGGACGAAGACCGGCGTGCCGACATCGCGCCGTGCGAGCAGCGAGGCGCCGACTGCGACCACCAGGGGGAACAGGCCGACGATGAACGCTGTCCGTCGATCAGCGCGCCCATCGGATTGGTAAAGGTGGCGCGCGCAGAACGGTATCGGTTGCGCGATCGATCGTCGACGAAGTTAATCCCCCCGATCTCGCGGTAGATTGAACCGTCGGCAACGCGCAGGCGCACGTTTATGTCGGCGACGTCCGGCTGCCGCGATCACCGCAGTGACAATCCGCCGAACAGCAGAAGCCCGTACATCGACCAAAGCATCAGGCTCTCCATCGAGAGCCGCGCGCCCTGAACGGTCTTGATCCAGATCAATTGTCCGCAGCAGGAGCGGGCTAGTCAGCCCTTGGCCGAAGCGGGCCTTGCCGATTTGACATTTGTCAAAGCCGCGTTCGCCCGGGCGTGACCGCGCTCGCACCTACGGTGGGATGGCAGCCATGATCGGGGATCCGTTTCTGAACTATTTCGCGCTCGGGCTGCTGATCTTCGTGGTGGTCGTGCTGTTCTACGGGATCATCGCCATTCACGACGTCCCCTACTTGATCTCGAAGTCGCGCGACCATCCCCATCAGGACGCGATCCACGCCGCGGGCTGGGTGAGCCTCTTCACGCTGCATGCGCTGTGGCCATTCCTTTGGATTTGGGCGATGGCCTACCGCCCCGAGCGCGGCTGGGGCTTCTCACATCGCCCGTCACCGGCGACTGCTGCGGCGACGGATTCACCCGAGCTCGAGGAACTGCGCCGCCGGATCGAACGGCTGGAAGGCGACCTGAAGACGGGAGGCTGATCGTGGAGCTTCTGCTGATCCTGATTTATGTCTCGTTCTGCTACGTGATCTTCAAGCTCTTCAGGATACCGGTAAATCAGTGGTCGCTCGCGACCGCTACGCTCGGCGGCATCTTCGGTATCATGATTCTCCTATTGGTGATGAACTACAACCATCCGTACTCCGCAAACGCCCGAATCTATTTTGCGGTAACGCCCATAATGCCCGCCGTGAAGGGACGCGTCATCCACGTGCCGGTCGAGCCCAATGCGCCCCTAGAAGCAGGCGACGAGCTGTTTCGCATCGACCCAAAGCCGTACCAATATGTCGTCGACCAGAAGAACGCCCAGCTCGCGGAGGCCGAGCAGGAGGTCAAGAAGCTGAAGGCCTCCCTCGATCAGGCGAGCGCGGAAACCGAGCAGGCCGAGGCGCAACGACTGCTGGCGCAGCAGAATTACGATCGGCAGGCCGAGCTGTTCGGCAAGCAGGTTGTGGCCAAGGCGACGCTCGATACCTTCACGCGCAACCTGGAAACCGCCAAGCAAGGGGTTTCGAGCGCACGGGCCGAGGAAGAGCGCGCGCGCCTCGCTTACTCGTCGAATGTCGGCGGCGTCAATACGGACGTCGCGCGCCTGAGTGCCGAGCTGGCCGACGCCCAATATGATCTCGAGCAGACCGTGACGCTGGCACCGACGCGCGGATTCGTCACGCAGGTGGCGTTGCGCCCCGGAATGTACGTGATACCGGCGCCGTTGCGGCCCGTGATGGTGTTCGTGCACACCGACGCCGAGGATCAAGGGCTGGGCGCGGCGTTCCAGCAAAATGCCCTTCAGCGAGTCAAGAGCGGCGACGAGGCCGAGGTCGCCTTCGACGCCGTGCCGGGACGGGTGTTCAAGGGCAAGGTGCGCATCGTGCTCGACGCGATCGCCGCCGGCCAGGTCCAGGCCACCGGCACGCTAACCGATTTCGGAGCACAAGCGAACGGTCGCGCGATGGCCTTCATCGACATCAAGGACGACATCTCCGCCTACCAGATCCCTGCCGGCGCTGCAGCTCAAGTCGCGGTGTATACGGAGCATTTTCATCACCTCTCACTGCTGCGCAAAATCCTGCTGCGGATGCGCAGCTGGGAGAACTTCTTCTTCTTTGAAGGGCACTGAGTCGCGTGAAGCCGCGCGTGCGGCGCTTGGCGGGCGCCGGCGCGCTTTGATCTATGTCAAATGCGCCTGTCCGGCTGCGTGATGTGAAGGCTTGCTGAGGGTCGTGGCGCAGGGGCTCACGCAAAGAAGGACAGACCAAAGAAGGACAGACCCATGATGAGAGAATTGCGCATCTCGGAGAGGATTTGCAGCCTTATCGGCATAGCGCTGGTATTCGCGGCTCTGCAAATGGGCTCAGCATGGGCGCAGGACACGGCAACGCAGTCGCGCACGAACGCCCAGCTCGAGCAGCTCGTGGCCCCGATCGCCCTCTATCCCGACTCCCTGCTTTCCCAGATTCTGATGGCTTCGACCTACCCCTTGGAGGTCGTCGCGGCCGCGCGCTGGTCGCAAGCAAACCCGAACGTCACCGGCGATGCGCTGAAGACCGCGATGGCGCAGCAGACCTGGGACCCGAGCGTGAAGGCGCTCACGGCCGTTCCACAGACGCTGCAGATGATGAGCGACAAGCTCGACTGGAGCCAGCAGCTCGGCGACGCTTTCCTGGCGCAACAAAGCGCCGTGCTCGATGCAGTGCAGCGGCTGCGCGCCCGGGCGGATGCCAACGGCACGCTCAAGTCGACCTCGGAGCAAAAGGTAAGCACGAGCTCGCGTGGAACCACGGGGCAAGCTACCGCGTCCGCAGCGCCTGCGACCATCTACACGATCGAGCCCACGGACCCAGACGAGTACTACGTTCCGATCTATGATCCCGGCACCGCGTACGGGGCGTGGCCCTATTCCGACTACGAGCCGTTCTACTGGTACCCGCCCGGCTATGCAGGGGGAAACCTGCTTTCATTCGCGGCCGGCGCGCTCGTCGGCTCGGCAATCTGGGGCAATGTCGATTGGTTCAGGAATCGGGTGCAGGTCAACCCGCTCCGCTACAACAACTTCAATCGGACCAACATCACCAACACAAATTGGAACCACAATCCCGCGCACCGGGGCAACGTGCCGTATCGTGACGCTGGCGTCGCCCAGCGGTTCGGCAATCAAGGACAATCGGCCGCGCGCGAAGCCTTCCGCAACCAGGCCAATGCCGGCCGGCAGCAGCTCGGACAAGGAGCCGCCGCGGACAAGGCCAGGCAAGCCGCCGGCAACAGGACTGCTGCCAACAGGACGCAAGCCGGCAACCGCAACAAGGCGGCGAACCGGAACGCCGCTGCCAACAGGCAGGCGGGTAGCAAGCAGGCCGCGCGTTCCAAGCAGGCTGCCCGGACCAGGCAGTCAGGAGGAAACCGGCAAGCCGCGCGGCAAGCCGCTCCGCGCCGGCAGACTGCCGCGCGCGGAAATTCCGGCACGCGAAGCCGAGCCCAATCCATCGGGGGTGGTGGCATGCGCGCCGGCGGCGGCGGAATGCGCATGGGTGGTGGCGCACGCGGCGGCGGCGGACGTGGCGGCGGCGGACGCCGGTCTGACGTCAGGCTCAAGCATGATCTCGTTCTGCTTGGCCATCTCGACAACGGGATCGGCTTCTATCGTTTCGTCTACAACGGCGGCGGGAAAGCCTATGTAGGCGTGATGGCGCAGGAGGTTCAGGCCGCCATGCCGCAGGCGGTAACGCGCGACCACGATGGCTATCTGCGCGTCTCCTACGACAAGTTCGGCTTGACCTTCGAGACCTACGACCACTGGGTTGCGTCGGGTGCCCAAATCCCACGCGGACCTCGCCCCTGATCCTGACCGGCAACCGCCGCATGCGCACATCGGACACCCAGAAGAAAAACTCGGCGTCGCGGCGTGCACCGCCATCGTCGTCGAGTCCGCCACCGTGCCGGCCGGCGACGTGGTGGACCCCGACCGCACGATCCCCCCTTTCGACCCGTGCTCGGCATCGGCATTGCGGCGCTGCTGTATGTGGATGTGGGGGGCACGGTCTCGCGGTCATGGGCGTGCTGCCGCGCGAGCAGGTGTCCGGCTCGATCGCCCCGTTCTCCGACGCCGCGCGGGTGCTATGGGGGCCGTGGGGCGAAACCGCGGTCTCGGCGGCGGTAATCCTCTCATCAATCGGCGCGCTCAACGGCTGGGCGCTGCTGATGGGGCAAGTGCCCATGGTGGCGGCGCGCGACGGCACCGCGCCTCACTGCACGCGACGCGCGCCGTCGGACGCTATCCGCCCACGCCCAGCGCTTGCTCGGTCGCCCGTATGACGGTCTCATCGGCATTCGACCAACAATAATCCCTGACCTTAGCTGCGTTCTGCTCGAGGGCCTGCGGATCGATGACGGTATTGCCGCGCTTGCCGTTGTAGTAGCCACTCAGCCAGATCGCGATCAGCTTGGGATCGGCGATCTTGTAGGAGACGAATTGCTGGCAGGTTATCTTTGCGATGTCGACCGAGACTTGTGCCTGTGCGGTCGAGACCGCAGCACATGCCGCCATGCCCAGGCAGAAAACTTCCATCCGCGCCATGTCCATTCTCCGAGAGCTGGCGGCTTCCTCCTTGCCGCGCGCATGCCAAGCCTCACATCGCGGGGCCCGGACAAAATTGCGCTAAATCAAAATCGCCCTCGCGCAGGGCCGGATATTCGGGACGAGACGGTGCACGGAGCACGCCATGGCGACCGATCTGCGCGACCTGCTGCCCTCCGCGAAGGATTTCATGAAGAAGATTGCGCTGGCCGAGGCCGAGAAGGCGTCCGAGGAGGCGCACAAGCGCTCGGCCGAGGAGACCGAGCACAACGCCTTGATCGAGCACATGTCGAAGCCGTCAAATGTTTCCGATGAAGAAGGCATTCGCCGCGCGGTGAAAATCATCGAGCGTGCCGTGAGCAACGGGCTGACCGAGGTCCAGATCTACCGCTTCCCCAACCAGCTATGCACCGACCGGGGCCGCGCCATCAATCAGCAGGAGCCCGGCTGGGAAATCACGCTAATTGGCGTGCCGAAGGAGATCTACAACCTTTGGCTCAGACATTTCCGTGATCGGGGCTACCGGCTGCGGGTTCAGATCATCGATTTCCCGGGTGGCATGCCAGGCGACGTCGGGATGACGTTGTGCTGGAGCTGAAGGCCAAGGCCGCGCGGAGAGCTAGTGGTCTGATTCATTCGGACGATTCCCAAATCGCCCGAAGCAGTTCAAACTCTCGGTATGAGAGCAGGAATTG
>DATDGG010000191.1:0-72018 GCA_036522235.1 Xanthobacteraceae bacterium | reverse complement strand
GTCGGGCTCCCATCCGGCTGGCGTGCGTGAATATGGGCGATCGAGGCACCGACGCCCGCGCAGCGAACGACCTCTTCCGCGATTTCCTTGGGCGAAATTGGTATGGCCGGGTTGTCCTTCTTCAGGGCGCGAGCGCCGTTCGGCGCCACCATGATCATAACCGGACTACCGGCCGTGCCCGACGACGCGCTCATAGTCGCTCACCCACCGTATGCTCAGTTTTCTTTGTTCAAGCGGCCGGGACGACGGGGCCGGCGGCCAGCTCGGGATGCGCCTGCAGCCAAGCGCGCAAGCTGCCCGCGCTGCCCCCGTTGGCGAGAATG
The DNA here is from genome assembly GCA_036522235.1 of Xanthobacteraceae bacterium. Classification (GTDB taxonomy): domain Bacteria; phylum Pseudomonadota; class Alphaproteobacteria; order Rhizobiales; family Xanthobacteraceae; genus VAZQ01. The sequence continues at coordinate 71,695 of DATDGG010000191.1, read as the reverse complement.
TCCCGGAGGATCGAAGGCAGTGGAGGAAACCGGGCCGAAGCGCCGGTCGTGATATTGCGCGCTTCGCCGCTGTCGAAATCGACATCGAGCACGTCACCGTTGGTCGCTAATTGCGTGCATCCCGTACAGCCGGTCAGCACGGGCAATCCTGCCGCCATCGCGCGGCGCAGCGACTTGTGCGGCATTGACTGGCAGAGCACGCCCGCCTCAAGCGCGGCCAGGGCAATGAAGCCTTGGATGTGCGGCTTGCCGTGACCGAAGTTCCTGCCGGCGACGATGATATCGCCTTGCTTCACGCGCGCTGCAAAGTCGGCATCGATTTGCTCGAACAGATGCGGGATGAGCAGCTTGGGATCCATGACCCGCTCGATGGCGAATTTGAACGCCATCACGCCTTCGTCGAGAGGAATGTCCTCGCCGAAAACGTGACACGTACCTCGCTTCCTGAATTGCATCGCACCCGCTCCTAGTGCCCTAAGAAGTCACGGGGGTCGGTCAGCTTGCCGGCGACAGCCGAGGCCGCGACGGTGAGCGGACTGCCGAGATACACCTCTCCATCCTTTGCGCCAAAACGTCCCGAGTGATTGGTCGCCGCGGTCGAGATCGACACCTCTCCCGATCCGAGCGGAGCCATCGCCCCGCCAGCACACGGCCCGCACCCGGGCGGCAGCACGGTTGCGCCGGCTTCAATGAATGTCTGCATGATGCCTTCATCCGCAAGCCGCTGCGCGATCGCGTTCGTCCCCGGCACGATGAACATGCGGACCCGATCGGCAACCCGGCGACCGCGCACGAAGGATGCCGCGGCAGCAAAGTCCTCATACATGCTCGATCCACAGGCGCCGACGAAGGCGTGATCAACCGGCGTGCCGACGACGGTGTCGATTTCAACGGCACGATCCGGTGCGCCCGGCAGCGCCACCTGCGGCTTGATGTTGCCGAGATCCAGATCGACACAGCCAGCGTAGGCCGCTCCGGAATCGCTGATGAAGTCCGCCGCCTCCGAAACCTGGATGCCGGGCGGCGGCGAGGCGAACAGCACGTTGGCAACACCGATCTCCGTGAGCGTATTGCACAGCGCGACGCGGGAGGCGAGATCGAAATCGCCCAAGCCGGACCCGCCGAACTCGATCACGCGGTTGTCGTGATCGACCTTCCAGGTGCCCTGACCAAATCCTTTCGACAGGAGGAACCCGACGTCCCGCGCGTGGGCGCCAGGCCGCAACGCCCCACGCAATTCTACCCGCACGCTTTCCGGAACTTCTGTCCACAGCGTACCGGTGGCGAGAACCGTCGTGATTTCGGCGCCGGCCCCGATCGCCAGGGCTCCAACCGCGCCGAAATTGGTGCAGTGCATGTCGTACGCGAACAGGAACATGCCCGGGCGGACGAAGCCTGCCTCCATCGGGTAGATGTGGCCGTGTCCGCCGCGGCCAACGTCGAAGAAATGGCCGACGTTCCATTCGCGCGCGATCCGCCGGATGTTCCTGCCGCGCTGCAGCGCGCGCTGTGACGCATAGGAAACTTCGTGGTCGGTCACGAACATGACCCGGTCCGGACGATAGACTCGGCCGTAGCCCAGATTGCTCAGCTCGGCATGCGCCGATTCGACGAAGCCATCATGGATGATGACCAGCTCCGGGTCCGGATGAATCACTTCCCCGACCGCCACGTAGGACCGACCGCACGCGCGTGCGAGCACCTTCTGCGCCGCGGTCATCGTCTCGCTTGCAGTGGTGCTCATTGCTTTGCCTCGGGTGCTGGTCGCCGGCTTCGGCCGGCCGGGGCGATGCGCCGCGATTCTTCAAAAACGCGAAGCCCGTACATGGCGATTGCCTTGCCGTGCTCGATATGCAGCAGAACGGCGGCCTCGGCGGCGGCAGGATTGCGATTCTTGATCGCGGCGAGCAGAGCGAAAAGCTCGCTGATGCTCTCGGCGGGACGTCCGGGGAACATCAAGGAGGACGACCAGAGGAAGCTCAAGCGGGCATTCACCTGCCGGAAATACCCCGTCAGGATCGCGCTGTTCGCCCCTGCGGCAAACGCCTCAAAGAATGCCGCCTTGGTCGACTTGATGAAGCCGACATCCTCGGATTGAAGCGCCGCGTCGAAATCGTGGATCGCTTTCTCCAGCACCTCGACCTGGCGATGCGTGCCGTGGGTGGCAATACGCCGCGCGATCAGCGTTTCAAGCGCCGTACGCACTTCCCAAAGCTCGAGCACGTCGGAAAGCGTCACCATCCTCACAACCGGGCCGCGGTTGGGAAGAATGTCGACGAGGCCCTCGGCCTCGAGCTGACGTAACGCCTCGCGCAACGACGGCCGGCTCACGCCGAGCCGTTCGCACAGCTCGCGCTCGGTCATGCGATCACCGGCTTTGTAGACGCCATCCGTGACCAGAGCACGCAACGTCTGGGCAAGCTGAGCTCTGACCGGCGTAGGGTCGCGCGGCGCGGGGGCAGATCTGTCGCCCGCACGCGGCAGCTTCGACGGCGGCGGCTGAATACGCGTACGCTGAGCGCGCGTTGCATGGCGTTTTTGCAGCTCGCTTCCGGTAGCCATGTCGTTCTCCCACTAGCTCAGATCGGCCCTGAACCCGCAATGCTCGATGGCCTCGACGGCCACCTTCTCATCGTTCTCGCCGGAATCGCCGGTGACGCCGAGTGCCCCGACGATCTTGCCCGTTTCGCGATCGCGGATGAGCACGCCGCCCAAGGCTGGAATGAATTTCCCGCCCGAGGCCGCGGCAAGAGAACCGACGAAGTGGGGCCGGTTCTTTGTCATGGTCTTCTCCACGAAATGGGTTGAGTGGCCGAGCGCAATGCAGGTCCAAGCTTTGCCGAAAGCAATTTCGAAGCGGAACGTGCTGCTGTTGTCTTCGCGCTGCGCCGCGACCATGTGGCCCCCGCTATCGACCACGCAGACCGTGAGCGGCAAATGACCTTCACGGCGCGCGACGTGGATGGCGGTCTCGATGATCCTGTTGGCGGTTACCAGATCCATGTCTTCTTTCGATACTCTCTTTGTTCCATGCGGCCAGAAGCTCGACCATGTGCATGGCTCCGCCTCCTCCGACGCGTCAGCCCTTTGCTTTCGGTGCGCCGCCCGTGTTGACAGCGGCGGCCTTGCTCGGTTCGGTAGCGAATCCCTCGGCCGTCACTTCGAAGATCAGATTGTCGACGTCGCGATATTTCTTGTGATCGAGGCCCCCATCCCACATGTATTTGCCGCCCGCGCCCTCGATCGTGGCGCGTGCGTTTTCGTGATCCTCGACTTCAAAGCCGATGTGGTGCAGTCCGGTGAAATCCTTGCCGAAATCCTCACCGGCGTATTCGTCCGTCTTGAACTTGATGATCGTGATGTTCATCACGCCGTCGGTCAGATACACGCCGGCCGCGCCGACATGATTCGGATTGATTTCGCCGATTTTGCGCATGCCGAAAGCCTTGACGTAGAAGTCGGCCGTCTTCCACGGATCCGAGCTCGCGATCCCCAGATGCCGAAGCTTGCCTGCCATTGACGTCTCCTCCTGGCGCAGGTTTTTGACGCGGGATTTAAGGCCGCGATTATCTGGCAATGCCGTGCTGCCGTCAATACGATTGTCTTACAATAAGCAAAATCTGGCCGCCGTGGGCCCGACGGTACGTCATTTTTGCCCGCAACATCGGGCAAACGACAGTTGGCTGCCGAGTAATCGTAAGACAATTATTCGACCACGGGGCAGTCCGCACGCCCAGACCGATGCGTAGAAGAAGGTTCGATCAAACATGAGCTCCTCCCCTCAGGTTGCGTTCAACGCAACGTCCCTTGCGCTTTCAACATGCGCTGTTTGTAGTTTTCCCATGGCCGATCGGGCCTCTCTTCCTTGTCGACGGCTGCCAGCTCGGCATCGTCCAGGACGACAAATTTGGAACTCAGCGTCATCGCGGCAGCTTGGGCGCGAGCGTCGATATTGGTGTACAGCGTGCGGACAGTGGCCTCTTTTGCCGAGCGCCCGACAACCGTCTCGCCATGCCCCCGCATCAGCACGATCGGATTATTCGCCAGCTTCGCGGACAATGCTTTTCCGAGCGCCGAATTGAGGACCAGCATCCCGCGTTCGGTGGCCGAGCCATACGTCTCACGAACTTCGAACAGCGGGGTCTCTTTGGGCAAGAAGCCGGCCTGAGCGATCACCGGCCGCAGTGGCGTGCCCGTCAGGCCGAAGGGGATCACCGCCAGGTCATGCGTATGAATGACGGATTGGACATCCGCGCGCGCCTTATAGACCTCGCAGTGGATGTAGCGTTCGCCGTTCAGCCGCGGCGCGTTCGGCATCACCGGCTTACAATCGAGGTCCAGCTCGACAATATCGGCCCGTGACACAAGCGCGGGGGGCATCGCCCTCGGCATGAAGAAGTGGCTAGGGTCGGTTGCGGAACGCACCGTCACATGCCCGAAACTGTCGAGTATGCCCTCATTGGCGAGAATGTGACTGGCGGTGATGATATCCTCAATTCTGCTCTCGTTCGAATCTGTCGCCGTGATCGTCTGCGCCTGGGCCGCGATACAGGCGCTGGCGAGTCCAAGACCCGCTGACAGCATTTTCACTGCAATCATTTGACGAAGCATGGCGCTTTTCCTTGGCGGCCGAGAAGCCACGTCGTCCAACCTCGGTTCGGCGCGCAGCTTTTCGCAGCATCGAGACGATGAAATTCGTTAGTAAGTATCCTAACGTCTTTGCCAGAGGCTTGCAAGAGGCCGAGGACCTGCACCAGAGAAGGCCTTGCGCCGATCCGATCAGAATGTTAGCTAACGAAGAAATGGGGACATTTGCGCCATGGGATATCAAACTCTCCTGATTGAAGTCGAAGAGGGAGTTGGCTGGCTTACTCTGAATCGACCTAACAAGAAGAACGCGATGAACCCGCGGCTGCACCTGGATATGGCGGCCGCTCTCGAAGAATTGCGCTACAATCCGGATGTGCGAGTCTTGGTTATTACCGGCGCGGGCAATTCATTTTGCGCCGGCATGGACCTGAAGGAGTTCTTTACCGATCTGAAGGATCAGCCGGTTGAATACGACCGTATTTTGCGCGTTGCGACGGAGTGGCGCGGTCGTACTTTGCGCTTCTTTCCGAAGCCGACGATTGCGATGGTGAACGGCTATTGCTTTGGTGGTGCTTTCGCAATCGTCGAAGGATGCGACCTCGCGATCGCGGCGAACGAGGCGACTTTTGGCCTATCCGAGATCAACTTCAAGCACTTCCCCGGTGGGGCGGTCAGCAAGGCGATTGCCAATATCATGCGCCCAAGGGACGCGCTCTGGTTTGGCATGCTCGGACGTCCATTCGACGGAACGACTGCCGAGCGGATCGGCCTGGTAAACCTTTCGGTCCCCTTGGAGAAACTTCGTGAAGAGACCAAGGCGGTCGCGCGCGAGCTTGCGTCGAAGGATCCGTGGGCGCTGAAGGCGACGAAGGACGCCTATCGGCACTCGCTGGAGATGCCGTGGGAATCCGCGATGAACTACTCGAGCGCGAAGGAGATGGAGCTCGCTCTGCGTCAGAATGACGCTTGGCGCGTCGAGGGGATCGGCGACTTTCTCGCTGGGAAGTACCGTCCTGGATTGCCGTCCTCGGACAAAGAGCCAGGCAAGGGCTGACGACTTGACCCGCCTTTCCTTCACTGAACTGGAGTCCGGGCAGCGCTTCACCAGCCATCGGCGTACGCTGACGGAAACCGATCACCAGCTCTTCATGATGCTGATCGGCGATTGGAGTCCCATCCATGCCGATGCGGAATATGCGCGCGCGCACAAGCTCGGACAGCGCATCCTCCACGGCAGCCTTGGCATCGCGTTGACTTTGGGCCTGCAGACGTCGGCGTTGGAATTTGCCGACCCGCTTCTCGGCGCCTTGGGAATTTCCGAGTGGACGTTCAAGGCGCCGCTGTTCATCGGCGATATCGTGTTTGCGGAAGTGGAAATCCTCGACAAACGCGTCGCCAGCAGTGGGGGAAAATACGTTCTTCGGCGCAAGCCCCGCCTGCTGAAGACAGATAACACGCTTTGTCATGAGGGGATCGCGTCCGCGCTGTTGGGCCTGCCGGCGGGAGTCTCGCAATGAATATCGGCGGTCTCGTTGAGCGCAATGCGCTTCTTTTCGGGCGCAAGACCGCCTTCGTTACCGAAGGTCGCAGGCTCACGCATTCGGACTTTGCCGCACGGGTGTTTGCCTTTGGCAATGCGCTCGTCGATCGGGGTATAGGGTTTCAAGCCAGAGTCGCCATTCTGATGCGCAATCGCATCGAGTGTCTCGAGGCCATGTTCGGATGCGGCTCTGCCGGTTTGATCGGAGTGCCCCTTAACTGGCGCCTTGCGGCGGCCGAACTGACCCGAATTGTCAAAGATTGCGAACCGGAAGCGCTGGTCTACGAGCCGAGCTTTGCAGCAGTCGCTGCGGCTCTCCTTGAGGTGTGTCCATCCATTCGCTGCCACGCCACCGTGCTGGAGTCCGTAGCCGGAAGCGAACTTTACGAAGATATGCTGAGCAAGGCCTCCCCGCATCGACCCGATGTCCACATGGACGACGAGGCAATCGAGTCGCTCGTCTATACGAGCGGCACGACGGGCGACGCCAAGGGCGTCATGCTGAGCCATCGTGCGATCGTGCAAGCAGCCAGGGCCGGGTCTTGGGAAGGTGGCGTGCAGCCCACCGACCGCGCTTTGATCGTGATGCCGCTGTTCCATGTCGGCGGCAAGATTGAACAGATGGCGTTCTGGCTGGCTGGAGGGACGACCTATCTGCAATCCACTTTTGACGTCGGTCAGGCTCTCGCGTTGATTGACCGCGAACGGCTGACGGCGGCGCACTTGGCGCCGACCATGATTTCAATGCTGCTCGATCATCCCGATCTGTCCAAAATCGATCATCGTAGCCTGCGTTTGGTGCACTATGCCTCGGCCCCCATGCCCGTCACCCTTCTGCGCCGAGCGATAGAGACGTTTGGCCCGATCTTCGTTCAGCTTTACGGGATGACCGAATGCGTTCTGGGGACCGTGCTGAAGGCGCATCAGCACGTGCTTGATGGCAGTCCCGAGGAAGTGCGTCGCCTGGCCTCTGCCGGCCAGCCCTATCTCGGGGTCGATCTGCGCATAGAGGGTGTTGGCACGACAGGCGATGGCGACAATGCCCGGTGCGCACCGGGGAAGCCGGGTGAGATTCTTCTGCGTAGCCCCGCCGTGATGACCGGATATTGGAACCGCACGGGTCAAACAATCAACGCTCTTCGTGGCGGCTGGATGCGCACTGGCGATATCGGCTACCTCGATGAGGAGGGCTTTCTTTTCGTCGTTGACCGAAAGAAGGACACGATCGTATCGGGTGGTGAAAACATCTATTCCCGCGAGGTAGAGGAAGCGCTGTCGACGCATTCGGCGGTCCGTGAAGCAGCGGTGGTCGGCATTCCTGATCAAACCTGGGGTGAAAGTGTCTTTGCCTTTGTCGCCCCATGTCCGGGCGCGGTTGTCACATCTGAAGAGCTGATTGCTCACTGCCGGCGCCAAATCGCGAGTTACAAAAAACCGAGATTCATCAAATTCGTCGACGCCCTACCCCGGATTCATAACGGCAAAGTGGATAAAAAGGCACTTCGTGCTTTGGCCAACAACGAGGCGCCAGGCGCGCTGAGGACCCAATGACGTCGACCGCACCTGCGCTTAGCCCGGAAAAGCCCGCTGTGGCCCGCCCTTTATCGCTAGAAGACGTTTTGCCTCGCAAGCGCGAGCTCTTTTATGACGGACGATGGCATTCGCCGCGTTCGGGACGGGTGGTGCAAGTGTCGAGTCCTGCGACTGGCGAGCCGATCTGCGAGATTGCGGACGCCGAAGTGGACGATGTCGATGTGGCGGTCGCCGCCGCCCGGCGTGGGTTTCTTGAATGGCGCGACGTCCATCCGGCCGACCGCGCCAAAACGTTGCGAGAAATCGGAAGCATCTTGCGCAGACACGCGCGCGAGCTTGCTTTCCTGGATTCTGCCGACAGCGGTAATCCTGTGCGTGAAATGGAGTCGGACGTCCTCTCTGCGGCGACGCAGATGGACTTTTTCGCCGGCCTGGTGACTGAGATGAAAGGCGCGTCCATTCCCGTGGGACCGAACGCCGTCAATTTCTCGGTACGTGAGCCGGTGGGCGTCGTAGCCCGGATCGTGCCGTTCAATCACCCGTTCATGTTCTGCGCCGGCAAGTCGGCGGCGCCGCTCGCCGCCGGCAATTCAGTCATCGTAAAGCCGCCTGAACAGGCGCCCCTGTCATCGCTTCGTCTCGCCGAACTCACCGGCCACCTGCTTCCCCCAGGCGTCCTCAACGTCCTACCGGGCAACCGCGACGTCGGCAGCGCGCTCGTCGCACACCCTGGGGTCGCCATGGTTGCGCTGATCGGAAGCGTCCCCACGGGTCGGGCAGTGATGCGATCTGCGGCAGCGGGCATCAAGCCTACTCTTGTGGAGCTCGGCGGAAGGAATGCGCTCATCGCCTTTGCGGATGCCGACCTGAAGCGGGTCGCCGCGGCCATAGTCGCCGGCATGAATTTCACCTGGTGCGGCCAGTCGTGCGGCTCGACCAGTCGTGCCTTCGTGCACGATTCAATCCATGAGCGCGTCATCGAGCAGGTCATTCATGAAGTCGCGGCCTTCAAGCCCGGCTCGCCCACCGAACCGTCGACTACAATGGGAGCGATCGTCAGCAAGACGCAATTTGACCGGGTCCTCTCTTACATCGAGGCCGGTAAACGAGAAGGCGCCCGCATCGTCCATGGCGGCGGCCGTCCGAGCGCACCCGAACTATCACGCGGCTGGTTTATCGAACCAACCATCTTCGCCGATGTCACTCCAGACATGACGATAGCGCGCGAGGAACTTTTCGGACCGGTGCTCTCGATTCTCAGGTGGTCGGACGAAGATACGATGCTTGGAGCAGTCAACAATACGGAGTTTGGCTTGACTTGCTCCATCTGGACAAATGATCTCAATCGCGCACATCGCACGGCCAAGCGGGTCGAGGCGGGATATGTATGGATCAATCATGTCGGACAGCATCTGCTCGGAGCGCCGTTCGGCGGATTCAAGCAATCAGGAATGGGACGCGAGGAATGTCTCGAAGAGCTTCTTTCCTTTACGCAGGAAAAGAACATTTACTTGAGGCTGAACTGAACAACACTTTCAACGAGGCTGAAACTGACATGCGAAGCTCTTCTGCCAGAAAGCCAGTGCCGAATTTGACCCCCAACGCCGAACGGAATCTGCAACTTCGAGCCGAGGCGGAAGAAGCCGGGCAATTGCACAGTATTGGACTCGAGTTGCGCCGGACCGATCGCGCGGTCGAAGGCGACCTGCAGGCGCGTCTCGCCTCCCTTGGTCTTCAAATCGGAATGTGGCTCTATTTACGTGCATTGTGGCACGAGGACGGATTGACGCAAAGTGAGCTTAGTCGACGCGTCCGCGCATCGAAGCCCACGACGCTGGCCCAGCTGAGGCGTATGGAGCTTCGCGGGTTGATCCGGTTTGACCGCCGCAGCAAGGACAAGCGACTTGTAACGGTGCGCCTCACTCCGGAAGGTCGCGCGCTCAAACCAAAGCTCTTGCCGGTTGCCCGCATCAACCACAACGCCGCGCTCGCTGGCTTCAAAAAGGCAGAGATTGAAATGCTGTTCAATGCGTTGCACCGGATTCGGCAGAATGTCGCCAGGCGCGGTTCACGTTTTTGATAGCAGCGCAATTGGAGCAGAACGGCGTCTTGAGAATTGATTGGGGGCCTTTTTAAGGCGGGCTCGGAAGCGTAAAGGAGGAAGGAGATGGCCGGGACCGAGAACGTCGCGCAAGGGCGCCTCGCGGGAGCTAAGGCGCAGAGCTATCTACGCGCGGTCAACGAGCCAGAGGCGCGCGCCAGCCAATTCACTGCGCGCCTCATGCTGATGACTGACCTGGCCTATTTGCTGTGCTCCGCACAGATGAACCTCATGCCTCGCGATTGCGCGCAACACCTGATGGCGGCGGTGTTGGGGCTTATCGACGAATTGCCGAATCGTGATCTCTCGAGACCTCCGGGCGATATCGTCGCGCAACGCGAACAATGGATTTCAAAAAATGTGGCGAAGGCGGACGCGGCTTGGTTGCACCTCGGCCGCAACCGCGGGGAAAGCCTGCGCAACTACATCCCTCGCCTATTCTTTCGGCAAGCGCTGCACGACCAGGGAAGGCAGATTGCCAACCTTGTGCGCCGCATAGTCGATCGCGCCGAGCCGCTGCTCGATGCGTTGGCGCCAAATTATCACCATCTTCAGCATTCGGGGCTCGCCACGATCGGGGAGTACCTTCTCTCTTGGGCGGTCACGTTCGAACGCCATCTGCAGAGGCTGAAGCAAATCGACCAGCGGCTTGACTATGGCCCGTCGACCTTCGGTGGCCGACAGCAGACCAACCAGCTGTTTGACGCGGTCAGCGTTCGACTTGGCTTCACCGCCCGCGCGCGCCTGCGCCGTGATGGTATCTGGGTTCAGGACCAGTTCAGCGAGCCCTTCTTTGCCCTGGCTCTCATCGCCGTAGACCTGGCTCGCCTCGCACAGGATCTGCGGATTTGGGTTACGCCGGAATTCTCGCTCTTCGATCTTGCCGACGAACATGCCGGCGGCAGCAGCGCGCTCCCGCATGCAAAGGTTCCGTTCGGCCTCCAGGAGGTCATCGGCGCCGGCGTGATGGCGAGCACGCGCCTCGCCGGAGAGATGGCCGCATCTTGCGCGGGCCCGTCGGAGGGCTCGGAACCGATTTATTCGTCGGGCACCCTGTATCAGGCGGCGCTCGATATCGTCGCCAACACGGCTTACATGGCCGACGTGATCGACAAAGGCACCTTCTACATCGAAGAAATGAAACGGAAGGCTCTTCTTGATTACGCCGGAACCAGCGAAGCGCATGATAGGCTCGTTTATGACTTCGGCGTTCCGTTCCGCATCGGCCACCGTATTCTCGGCGCGATGGTGCGCGCGCACTACTACAACGAGCCACCGCCCGATTTGAAAGGTCTGTTGCACGCCGAGACCGGCCGTGAGTTCGATGTCGATCAGCAGGAGATCATGGATATCGTGCTCGGCCGGACAATCTGGCCGACCACGATTGACAAAGAAGCCCTGCGCAAAAGCTGGGAGGAGCTGGATAACAAAGCTCGTGCGGCGCAGTCGGCCTATGCTGACGATGGCATTGTACATCGCGCGCTTGATGGCGTGCTTCGGGATGCCCGCAGCTTCTGCGCCTAGGCCGTGAGGCAGCCACCTACCAGAAGGTGAACCTTGGGAGGATGTCGATGCGAAAATACGCTCTGCAGTTTCTTTTCGCGGCCGCGGCTGTTGGTCTCTCCTTGAGCCCTGCCCTTGCCGGCTATCCGGATCACCCGATCACGATTGTCGTGCCCTATACCCCTGGGGGAACGGTCGATCTCTTGGCCCGCGCGCTCGGGCGCGAGATGTCGCAATCCTTGGGCCAGCAGGTGATCATTGACAACAGGCCTGGCGCCGGTGGCAGCGTCGGCGCGGAATACGTAGCGAAAGCGGCAAGCGACGGCTACACGTTGCTGATGTCCACCAATTCACCGCTGACGACGAACCTCGCCCTATACCCCTCGCTGCGCTACGACACGTTGCGCGACTTTACGCCGATCGTCCTGACCGGCGAGAATGGCCTCGTTGTTGTTGCCAATCCTGCACTCCCGGTAAAGAGCTTTGCCGATTTGATTGCGCTGGCAAAGAAGCAACCCGGCGCGCTCGCCGCCGGGACTTCCGGGAACGGAACAACCGCGCATATTTCATTGGCGCAAATCAACAAGCGGGCCGGCGTTCAGATCACCCACGTTCCCTATAACGGGGGCGTTCCAAGCCTTACTGCGGCAATGTCCGGAGAAGTGCAGATCACGCTGACCGATATTGTCCCGGCTTTGCCGCTGGTTCGGGATGCGCGGCTCAAGGTCCTCGCCACGACGAGCGAGCATCGTCCGCAGGTCGCGCCTGAGATACCGACCATCGCCGAGTCCGGGTATCCGGGGTTCAACATCGTTGCCTGGAACGGCCTGCTGGCGCCGAAAGGCGTACCGGCTGAGGTCGTTCGCTTGCTGAATGCGCAGATCAATCACATTCTCGAAACTCCCGAGGTGCGCAAGCAGATCATATCGATCGGGATAGATCCGCTGGGAGGCACCGCAGAGGCCTTCACCAGTCTCCTCAAGGAGGACATTCCCCGTTGGAGGGCCATGGTGATCGATGCGGGGGTCAAGCTCGAATAGCACTCCTGATGCCAAGTGGCGTCCCGACCAGACGGCTGAGACACGCGACATGAGCATGGCCGCATTACGCAACACCGATGTCATCGGCGGATTGCTCACGCTCGGCCTTGCCGTCGGCGTTCTGGTCGAGAGTTCGCAATATGGGCGTGGCACCATTCTTAGGATGGGACCGGGCTATTTCCCGACGTTACTGGGGATCCTTCTGCTTGCGCTCGGGGCGGCTCTGACCGTGCGCGGTCTCCAGGGACATGGCGAGCCAATCGCCGCGCCACTCTTGCGGCCGATCATCTTCATATCGGGAGCCTTGGGTCTTTTTGCGCTCGCTCTGCCGCGTTTCGGCTTGGCGCCGGCAATCGGCCTGCTCGTGCTGGTGAGTGCCGGCGCCAGCTCGGCGCGCCGGCCGATGACGATCACGTTGCTGGCAATCGGGTTGACGGTCTTTGCCTATGTCGTTTTCGTGAAATTGCTCTCCCTGCATGTCGAGCTGTTGCGGTGGTGATCATGGAACTGCTCGACCATCTTCTACTAGGTTGGCAGGAAGCCGGCAGCTGGCAGAATCTGTTCTATTGCTTTCTTGGCGTCACGCTCGGCAATCTACTCGGCGTGCTGCCCGGCGTGGGTTCCGTCGCCGCAGTCTCAATTCTGCTTCCGGTGACCTATCATGTGCCGCCGGCAACCGGTCTGATCATGCTCGCCGGCCTATACTACGGCGCTGTTTATGGCGCGGTCACCGGCGCCATTCTCCTGAACATTCCACACACGGTATCGGCGATCGAATGCCTCGACGGATACCCGATGGCTCAGAAGGGTCGTGCCGGCGTCGCCCTTTTCATGACGACCATGGCCTCGCTGTGCGGCAGTTTCGTGGGAATTGTGGTGCTGGCGCTGTTCGCGCCCCCTCTCGCTTCAGTCGCGCTGACGTTCCAATCTCCGGAGTATTTCGCACTCGTCGTGCTCGGCATGACGGGTGCAGCTGTGCTGGCGCGCGGGTCGCCAATCAAGTCTTTCATCTCCGTCATCCTTGGCATGTTGATTGGTTTGGTGGGGATCGATGTTACTTCCGGGGTTGCGCGTTTCACCTTTGGGCTCACGACCTTGCTCGATGGGATCGGAATTGGCGTCATCGCAATGGGGCTATTCGGCATCAGCGAGATCATAGTCAACGCCGGCAACCTCACTGCGCCGGTGGTTCGCCCTTCGAGCATCACTTGGCGTTCGTTGCTGCCTTCGCGCGACGAATTCGCCCTGTCGTGGCGCGCGATTTTACGCGGCACCAGTGTGGGCGCGGGGCTCGGCTTGCTGCCGGGGGCCGGGCCAGTACTTGCGTCGATCATGGGTTATGCAATCGAAAAGCAAGTCGCGAGAGAGCCTGGGCGTTTCGGTCATGGTGCGATCGAAGGTGTCGTTGCACCGGAAGCTGCAGCCAATGCTGCCTGTCAGACCGGATTTGTTCCGACCCTCACGCTCGGCATTCCAGCCGACCCGATCATGGCCGTCATGCTGGCAGCCCTGACGGTGAAGGGCATTTCGGTGGGCCCGGATTTCATCACTTCTCACCCGGATCTGTTCTGGGGCCTGCTGGTAAGTTTCATCATTGGGAATATCATACTCGTCATCTGGCACGTCCCGTTCATCGGTTTGTGGGTCCGGCTTCTAACAATTCCGTTCCAGCTGCTATTCCCAGCCGTTCTCGTCTTCATGTGCATCGGCGTCTACAGCATTCGGCAATCAACCACCGATGTTCTGATGATGCTTGTTTTCGGAGGCGTCGGGTATTTGATGCGGCTTCTGCAATTTTCGCCCGCGCCATTGCTCATAGGCCTCGTTCTCGGCCCCGCCATGGAGCAGCATCTGCGACGCTCCCTCATCGTGTCGCGAGGTGATCCAACGATTTTCATCCAGCATCCGGTAAGCGCCGCGATCCTTGCCGCAGCAGGCATTATTTTGGTCTGGACGCTTTATAAAAGCATGTCGCCCGCGCAGAAGCCCGAAGGCAAAAATACCGTCCCCAAGGAGACGAGTCAGTCAAATTCCTAAGGCACGCAGGGAGGAAGAGAAGATGGCAAAGCCTTCAATCACTCTTAAGCTCGCAATCGCCATGATGTCGGTCATGGCGATTACGCCGCAGGCCAGATCGCAAACGCCGCAAGGCATCGATTCGAACGACACGAGAATTGAGGATCTCATCACCGCCAGTCACATTCTCGCCAGTGAGGGCATACTCGACAGTTTCGGGCACGTGACCGTGCGGTCCGCAACCGACCCTGGCCATTTCTTCATGCCGAGGGCCATGCCGCCCGCGCTTGTGTCGCGGGCCGATATTGTCGAGCTGGACCTCGATTGTAAGCCGGTGATGCCGAACGCGCCGCGGCTCAATGGCGAACGCTACATCCACTGCGAGGTCTATAAGGCGCGCGCGGATGTCCAATCCGTCATCCATACGCACGACCTGGCGGTGATTCCCTTCGGCCTGACCGGCACGCCGCTGCGGCCGGTGATCGCTCAGGCGGGCTTCTTGCCCAAAGAGACTCCGCTGTTCGAAGTTCGTGAGGCGTATGGCTCGGCCACCGAACGCGGAATGCTGGTGCTCAATTCGGCGCTGGGAAAAGCATTGGCCGCGAAGCTTGCGAACAATCCGGTCGTGCTGATGCGGGGGCATGGCGAGACGGTTGTCGGGCGCTCCATGAAAGAAGCGACGGTTCGCACCCTCTACACCAACATCGACGCGCGGGCGCAGGCTGCAGCCATATCCATGGGCGCCAATCTTGTGGCTCTGGACGATGCCGAGCTCACGACCAACGCGAGGGAGAACTTCGATGCCGATCGCCCCTGGGAGAATTACCGACAGCGGATGCTGAAAGCGCAAGGCCAGCCACACTGATCGCAAGCGAATTTCTTTGCCTCCCTGTAATTAGGATGCTAACTAAGATACTGGAGACCGTAAAATGCGATTGAAGCCAACTTTGACTTTAGAAGACGCAAAGGTGATGGCGCTGGCGTGCAATCGAGCATCTGGCGAGCTCGGTCGGGACGGCACGATCGCCATTGTCGATGCCGGCGGCCACCTCATCTACCTCGAGCGTCCTGACGGCCAATCGCCGAACAGCGTCGAAGTCGCGACAATGAAGGCACGTACTGCTGCGTTCCGCGAGCGGCCGAGCTCAAACCTCGAAGAGCGCGTGAAGGACAGACCAGGTTGGCTCATGTTTCCGCATGGGCTTCCCATGTCTGGAGGCGTGCCGCTCTTTCACGGCGCCGAGTGTGTCGGCGGCATCGCCGTTTCCGGCATTGCGGAAGACGATGAAAAGGTCGCCGAAGCAGGCGCCGCCGCCCTCGCCGCCGCGGCTCCGGCACGTGAACAATGATCGGCCTACCGGCGATGTCTGAGCGTTGCCCAGATCGCCCGTGGTCTTCTTGGATTTAACTCTTCTCATCTACTCAAGGAGTGAAACATGACTGAGAGTCAGACATCGCGTCCAACCCGTGTCGCATTCGTGATCGGCGATTACCCGCCCGAGGAGCTGGAGCGGCGGAGCGACACTGCGCTATCCTATTCTTCGCCCGAGGTCGAAGTCGGAATCGTCCGCGTCAAGGCCACTCCTTATTTCTTGGGCAATGCGCCGGATCTTCTGGGAATAGCGGTTCCTCCATTTATTGAAGCCTTCCGGGATGCCGAAAAGCAGGGATACGACGCCGTTGTCCCGCTGGGCACGCTCGATCTGGGGGTCGACGCTGGGCGTTCCGCAGTCGATATTCCGGTCGTGGGCCCGAGCGAATCCATGTTGCATATCGCATCGATGTTGGGACGGCGTTTCGGCATCCTGATGTATCATGACTTCGTATTGCCGCTTGGTTATCGCATGGTCGAACGATTCAACATGATGCCGAAGGTGATCGGATGGCGCACGTGCGGCTTCGAGCTGCCCGACATCATCGCAAATCGTGACCGCGTGGTGAGCAAATTTGTCGACAGCGCTCGCGAGTTGGTCAAGCTCGGCGCCGATGTGATTCTTCCCATGGGGATCACGCAATGCCCAGTGCACATCAAGCCGGACTTCCTCATGAAGGAACTTGGAGTTCCTGTCGTAGAGGGAATCGGGGCGCCGATCAGGCTCGCTCATATGCTCGTCCATCTGAAGCTGAATTACAGCCGAGCATACTGGCCGAAGTCGCCACTCTATGACGGGAAGTAGGACCCGCAATCCGAAGCGAGCCCGGGATTCGACGCGGCGTTGAAAAAACGGCGGCAAAAGTCACGCTTCTGCTGCCAATCCGTCCGACTGTCGGCGCACGCGAAACGGAATGCGGGCGCAAGCGTCGCGCAGGTCACGCGGGAAATGCGAGCCGGGCCTGCAGCGAAGTGAGCAAGGAACATAGCATGACATTCCAGAGCACCTCTCGCGTGCCGACCACCAACGGCAGCCGCTATCTCCAGCAGCTGTGTAAGCACTGGAGCCACACCCTCGCTGTCGATTTTACGCCGCACGAAGGCATGGTGACGTTCCCGCGCGACGGACGCGGTGCGAATTGGCCGGGCGACGCCAAGCTCGTGATGTGTGCGCGAGAGAACGATCTCGAGTGCCGGCTAGAGGCCAGCGCCCAGGCGCAGCTCGACTCCCTCAAAAGCACGGTTGAGCGGCACCTTGATCGCTTCGCGTTCCGCGAAGCGCCGCTGCGGTTCGCGTGGCAGAATGGATAGCGTCGCGTACCGATGCGGCTTTCGTTGTCGCGATTGGACGGCGAAGACCCGGACTAGACGGAGATTTTAGTCCGGGGTCGTTTTGAGGTCGTCCGGAAAATGTTTTCTTGTCAGGGCCTACCGCCGTCCCGGTAGTGGGTGGAAGCTAGTCCCCACACCGTGGGCCCGTAACAGAGGTTCGCAAATGGTCCCGGCGCGTGACCGTCTCAAAGCGCTTCGTCCATCCACAACCCTTCATCTAGGGGATTGTTGCCGGCTGCCTTGAGGTGGTGCCTATAGCAGTTGCGGTCTGGCTCCGCACGCATACCACTTTGACGCGCTCATTGCCGGCGAGGTCGCGTCCGAGCGTCGTCTCGGCCAGGTAGGCCTGCCCATGCATGAAGCAGGTGACCGGGCTTGCGGACTCGACGGGAACCCACATCACATCCACCGCATTTGTACGGTCGCAGGCCACAAGATCGGGTGTAATCGCAGTTGAACAAATCAGAATCAGGGCTGTCAGCATCAAGGTCTCTCCAACGAACGCGGAATGGGCGCGTTCTCCCAGTCTTTGCGGCCACTGGCATGCTCGCACCGGCCAATGCCACCTTCAGGCGCGGTTTTCAGGCAAAAACCGGACCAGTTCCGAGGGGGCGTAGCACCCTTCGGGGCTTTTACAGACGTTCGGCAGAACTGTATCTGGGTAAGACACGAATTCCCCAGAAAATTGGAATCCGTGCCGGATTGCGCGAGGCCACTAGCCATCAAACGAAACCAGTCAGACAGGGCGGGTCAGGTCAATGACAAGTTGAGCGTTTTCAGAATTCGACTCCCATGCGCCGCACGGAACTCCAGCTTTTTCCTGATTTAAATGCCCAAAAGCTGCCCCCTGTCGTCTCAAGGAATCGATGCACTAGGAACACCTCTTGTCTGCGTCCGCGTAGTGGGCGCGGACCTTCTCGATCAGCCAGTTCCATGCCTGTCCTTCGGCCACTCCGGCGGTCTTGTGCACAGCAATTTCAAGATAGGCAATCTCCTTCTCGATCTTCTCTCTCGGGAGGAGATTCAACCGGCTGACGAGTATTGCGGCTTCGACAACGGCAGCTTTAGCGCGGTTGAATCCTTCGAACGGCGCGTGCGACAGAAGACGCACCACACGGCAATGGAAACGCGGCCTTTGCTCGTCCTCCGTCACACGAGTTACGGCGAGCTCAGCATGGGCGAGCGCATGGGCAAGGCGTGGCACCGGCACTTCGTCAGCTATCGTTGTCGGCCAGTCGAGACGTCCAGTCAGGCAGCCTGCGAAGATGCGAACGTCATCGGAATAGTTCGCGACAGCAAACGGTACAGTGCGCAAATTGTCGAGCGTCGTCGATGGCCGGAACGGCGCGATGATCCATCCCTCACCATCTGCGATGATGCCGATCGGTGCAATATGTACGCGGCCGTCGCCGTTGATCGTCGTCAAGATTGTTTCGCGAATCATTGGCATGGATTCAGCCCTCGGACGCCCGACCGCGCAACGTGGGTCCTGCCTCACGCAGACGCGTCAGGTCTTCGGCCAACCGGTCGACAGCGCAACCCCAATCGAGCGGCTCATCCTGAACGTAGCGCTTACCAAGTCGCCACGCGATCTCCGCCTTCATCAGTTCGGTCCCGAGATAGAAGGCATGGGCCGCGTCGTCACCGATTCCAAGCCTGGAGAAAAGCGAGAGCGCATCCTGCGCAAGGTGATAACCGTTGCGGCTATAAACGTGGATTCCATCATCGGCTATCTCGATGCGGAAATTGGCATCTTTGACTTGTGTAGCGAGCTCGGCAATCTCCTGCGGCGTATTTGGAAACGGCATCCGATCGTGCAGCTGCACCAGCGCGCCACCGTAGTCCTTTGGAAGACTGCTGTCTTCGCGAGCGACAAACATCATGCGTCGTGCCGCATCGTGCTCCTGGATCGTGCGGCGCGTGTGCGGGCTTACTTGAACGACGAGAACGTTACGGATATGAAGCTCCGAACAGATGCCCAGGAGCGTCGCGGTTATGCCTCCGGAATCGGCGTCGGTGAGTTCCGTCAGATTGCCGGTTCCCATGAGAATGTCCGCGTCCGGCAGCCTGTGGCGGACATGCGCGTAGCGTTCCAGCGAGGCGATCAAGCCGAAATGGATAGGATCAAGAACCGGATCAAGGATCGAGCAGATGCCCCGCCTGTCCGCGGCCTCAGCCGCGCGCAGCAGCGACGATACATCGCCGTGGCTTGCCGGAATGAGCACCGGGGTTGCGCCCGTCTCGCTCGCGATGTCGAGTGTATTTTCGGTGAGACTCAGCAGGAAGGCGGCCCCTGCCCTGCCCCCGCGGCGTAGTTCGTCGGTTGCGGCCGAGTCGACGCTGACACCAAGACCGACGGCTTTCAGCTCGCGCACAGCGTCTTCGAGATGTGGGAACGGGGTATCCGGCAGACATCCGAGATCGATGACGTCGGCGCCCGCCTCGCGCATGGCTGCGGCGCGGGCAAGGATCGCATCGACGCTCAGTGCCGAAGCATCGACGATCTCGGCGAAGATGCGCATGTCCTGACGCGAAAGATCCAAGCCGCGGCCACGCTTTCCGAAGTAGGCCGGCAAGTCCTTCAACTCATCGGGGCCGCGCTCAAATCGGATGCCGAATTCGGCAGTTAATCGATCGAGATCGGCGCGGCAGCGACCTGGAACCATGATACGGCCGGCATTCATCGGGCGCGGCAGCCGGCGCGAGACAATCGCCTCGGTCATGAGGGCGGCAACATTGACGCCGACATCAAGGACCGACCATTCGAACTCCGTGTCGTGAAGGCTTGCAAGAACCTTCTCCAACCGCGGTCGTGCGAGATGACCGGTGAGAAAGAGGATGCGCTCAACCATGCACTGCGAGCTCGCGCTTGCGGCGCGCCAAAGCCTGCTCGAGTTCCGTCAGGGATTCGACGACGTCCGTTTCATCGAAGGATTTCAGTCGCTCGGTATTCTCGAGATCGATGCGCCGCGGATAGACCATGACGGTGCCTTTCGGCGCCTCGGTTTCGAGCTCCGGCGCGGTATCGCAAGCGAAAACGATCGCGGGAACGCGGCACTTGCCTGCCTGCGCGAACATATTGGTCGCAAGACTATCGGAAATGCCGTAGACGCATTTGGCCACCGTATTCGACGTCGCCGGCGCAAGAACGAGCGTGTGATAAACCCCGTAGTAGAAGTTTCCCACCGGCGGGGAGCTCGCGGTCGTGTCGCGGAAGACGCGCGCCGATTTGGGCAAGACAAGGTCCTGCTTGTACATGCGGACGACCTCCGCAGCCGCTCTGCTGACAAACAGATCAGTGTCTTCGAGTTGACCAATCATGGCCAGGCATTCCTTGAAGAAATGCCCGGATCCGGTGAGCGCCCAGCCCCAGCGCGGCGTCTTGACTTTGACCATGGTGACCTAACGCACTCGCACGCGGTTAACGCAAGTCGATCCGAGCGCCAACCATCCCGCCATTGCTCATGGCAACGGCCGCCGCCGCATGCTCGGCCGTTCCGGCAATGAAGGCTTCGGCGCCGCTTTCGCCAAGGAAGCGCGGGAACGCGGGATCAACGATACCTTGCGCGACAAGATCCTTCGCGTGGACAAGTGCAGCCGACGGCTCCACATGCTTGACCAGCAGCACGCGTTTGGCGCCGATCCTGCCAGCGAGCCAAGCTGCAAGGCTGTCACTCGTCACGTCCCAAGACCATGGAATATCCTTTGCACCCAGCACCATTCTGGATGCCGACCAGACCGGCACCCCGCCATCGAGCAGCACGCGACGGATGGCGGTTGCAGACGCCGCCTTAGTGAGCCTCCGTCCGAGACTCGCGAGCGCGCAGCAATATTGATCCATGGCGAGCAGCGCCATGTGGTGTGCCGCACGATCATCAAGTCCCATTTTCCGCTGCACTTCCCGCACTGCATCGGCAAAGGGGCCGCCGCCGGGCGCTACAACGACGCGACCTGCGCAACGAGCGATCGCGTCGATCCAGTCCTTCAGATGCGCCGAGAAGGCGTGGCTTCCGCCGAGCTTGACCACTGTCAGACCAATCAGCTCGTGCATCGGCTCAGCGGCTTTTGTTTGCGTCGGTCTCGCCGCGGCAGGATAAAGATGCTGGATCTTTGCGACATCAGTCGGCCGTGCCCGCACGATTTCGACGCCGACGCCACCCGACCCAACGTCGAGCTTCTCGACACGCACCATCACACTGACGGCCCGCGGATGAGCAAGCACCGACATCGCAACGCGTTCGGCGAGCGTCTCGAGAAACACGATATGCTCGTGCGTGACGATGATCCTGATGCCGTCGGTGATGACATCGTACGAGAACACGTCTCGCATGCCTTCGACCGAATGGCCAGTGCGGCGCACCTTGACGTCAACATTGAACCGAACATTCTGCGGCTTCTCGCGCTCACTGGCATAAGCGCCGACGCGAGCACGCAGCACGAAATCGCGGACGATAATGTGGTCCGTCGCGGCGTCATCCTTGCTTGGATCGGCTGAATATCCCCTCGCCGCCAGAAGCCGGTAATCCACCTTCATCACGCCCGGGTCTTCCCTGGCGGCACTGCGCGGATCGAAAGGTATCAGTTCACGAATGATCCTGATCGACTCGGGATCGATCCGAAGAGTTCGGTCGTGCCTGACGCAAAGTGCACCGCGGAAGCCGAGCACGTCGGGTTCCAGCAAGAGCAGCCGTGGAACATCGGGCGCCTCCAATGAGCCTGCGAGACCCACCATCAGCCGGCGCTCCCGACACAGCCCGACGAAGTCCCGCAGCGCTGCGATATCAATGTGGTCGAGCAGCCGGCCGCTGCTTTTGTCGGCGGTGTCCAGCATCGCCCCGGCGAAGCCGGACTCGGCCATGACCGGCACCAGGGTCAGGTCGGTCCCGCCGTCGGCGAACATTACGCCGATGATTTTCGTCTTGCGCGCCGGTGAGGACAGCGCACGGATGCATTCCTTTTGTCTCGGTCCGGGAAACAATCCGACTTTGACGTAATCGACCTCCGCCTGAGCCGCACTTTCGACTGCCGCTACAATCACGTCCGGGTCCATCGAGAGACTGCCGGCGACCGCGCTCACAGGCCGTCTGCCGCCAACAGCTGCGACAGTTGCGCGCAGCACGTCGGGCGCAACCGCTCCAAATGCACCCTTCGAAGCATCCTTCAGGTCGATCACGTCGGCGCCGCAAGCGCAGACGAGCGCAGCCTCGTCGACGCTGCTCACGCTCGCAAGCAACAAGGTCATCGTGGCGCTCCGCAACCCGTGCAGGTAGTACAATACCTGCAGCCCGGCTCATGGCAGCTCCAAGCCTTCAGGCGAGCTGCCTGTCGTGCCTTCCTGGTCGCTCGACGCGCTGGCAATTGGTCATCCGCCGCATCCCGCGTCGCAAGACCGATCGACAGCTTACGCGAACGAGATCATCATTTAAACAAAGAATGACGGTTTCATCGGGCTTGCGGGCGACCTCAACCGGAGCGCCTCGTTGATGCGCGTCCTGTCAGCCGGAATCATACTCCTGGCCTGGACATCAGCCTCAGCCGATGCTGCCGAAATCAGGGTCGGCTATCTTCGGCACTGGGAACCGAAGCTCGCTCTCTCGCTGATCCAGATACCGGCAGCAAACGACGGGCTCGCCGGCGCGCAGCTTGCAATCAACGACAACAACACGACCGGCAAGTTCCTGAATCAGGAATTCTCGCTGGAGGATCGACGGCTCGCCGAAGCCGACGATGCGGCAGCCGCGGGCATTGCATTGGCGGAGCGCGACTCCTCGCTGGTGATCGCCGATCTTCCGGCGGACGCGCTCCTCAAGGCCGCCGATGCCGGGGCGCCGCGCGGTCTCCTCTTCTTCAATGTCGGCGCTATCGACGATCGATTGCGCGAAGAGGACTGCCGTGCCAACGTGATTCATACCGCTCCAACACGATCGATGCTTGCCGACGGACTGGCACAGTACCTGGTCTGGAAACAGTGGCGCAGATGGCTGCTGATCGTCGGCTCCCATGCCGAGGACCGGCTCTATGCCGATGCGCTGCGACGGGCAGCCAAGCGGTTCGGGGCCCGAATTGTTCAGGAGAAAGTCTTCGAGGATACCGGCGGGGCGCGCAGGACCGACAGCGGCGTCGTCCAGATTCAACGCCAACTGCCGGTGTTCACGCAAGTCGGAGCCGCCTACGATGTCCTGGTGGCGGCGGACGAGAATGAGGTCTTCGCGGCCTATCTGCCGTACCGGACCTGGGATGCGAGACCGGTCGCCGGGTCCGCGGGCCTGGTCCCGACCAGCTGGGATCCCTCTCACGACCAGTGGGGAGCGGTGCAGCTGCAGGACCGGTTCGTCAAAATGTTCTCGCGGCGCATGAGCGCGCGCGACATGCAGGCGTGGTCGGCGGTGCGCATGATCGGCGAGAGCACGTCCCGAACCGGTTCGGCCGATCCAAAGGTCATGCTCGAATTCCTCAAAGGCCCCGAATTCGCATTGGCCGCATTCAAAGGCCAGCGGTTGACGCTACGAGACTGGAATCTTCAACTTCGCCAACCCATCCTTCTGACCGACGGCAGGATGATCGTTTCGGTGTCGCCACAGGAAGGATTTCTGCATCAGGTATCAGAGCTGGACACGCTGGGATTCGACCGGCCCGAGAGCAAGTGCAAGCTCAAATAACCGACCACGGGGAAGACAAGAATGTGGCGCGCCACCCTGCTCGGTACTGGCCTCTTCATCTTGCTCGGCACTCAAGCGGGCGCCGTCATCGCCTATATTTCGAACGAGAAGAGCAACACGATCAGCGTGATCGATGTGGACAAGCTCGCGCTCGTCAAGACCATCAAGGTCGGCCAAAGACCGCGCGGCATCGAATTGACAAAGGATGGAAAGTTCATCCTGGTTGCGGTTGGCGATGACGATACGATTCAAATGATCGATACGAATACGCACGAGATCGTCGCCACGCTGCCGTCGGGCCCCGATCCCGAGCTCTTCACCCAGGATCCGACCGGCAAGATCCTCTATGTCGCCAACGAGAACGATAATACCGTCACGATCATTGACATGGAGAAACGCGTTCCGCTTGGCGAGGTGCAGGTTGGAGTCGAGCCGGAAGGCATGGGCATCAGTCCGGACGGCAAGATCCTGGTCAACACGTCCGAGACGACCAACATGGCGCATTTCATCGACACCGAAACGCGCCAGATTGTCGCCAATGTGCTTGTCGATTCGCGCCCCCGTTTCGCGGAGTTCAAACGTGACGGCTCCGAGCTTTGGGTTTCGTCCGAAGTCGGCGGAACGGTCAGCGTCATCGACCCGGTCAAGCACCAGGTGACGAAGAAGATCACCTTCGATATAGCTGGGCTGCGCAAGGAAGCCATCCAGGCCGTCGGGATCAGCATCACCCGGGACGGCAAGACCGGATTTGTGGCGCTCGGTCCTGCCAATCGTGTCGCCGTCATCAACGGTGCCACCCATGAGGTTCAGAAATACCTGTTGGTCGGCCAGCGGGTTTGGCACATGGCGTTCACCCCGGACGAGAAATTGCTTCTGACGACCAACGGCGTTTCGAACGACGTGTCTATCATCGACGTCGCCAGCCTCAAAGTCGTCAAGACGATCCAGGTGGGCGAGCTGCCTTGGGGCGTCGCGATCTCGCGGCAGTGACATCGTGTCGCCTACTTCACGCTGGTCGAAGGAGCGATTTGATTGTTTGCAAATGTGGCTGTCGGTTGTTCCTCGGCGAGCATCGGCAGGACCGGAGGCCGGCATGATGCACGGAATGAAGGCGGTCACGCCGCCTGCCGTCATGATCGAGAGCGTGAGCCATTTCTACGGCGCTCGCCAGGCGCTCGACGATGTGAGCTGCTCTATTGCGCCATCGACCTTCGCGGTTCTGCTCGGCCTCAACGGGGCGGGAAAAAGCACGTTGTTCTCGCTCATGATGCGTCTCTACGCCATCCAGCGCGGCCGCATCCGGATTTTCGGTCACGATGTCGGACGTGCGTCGAGCGAGGCATTGCGAATGGTCGGCGTCGTATTCCAGCCGCGCACGCTCGACCTCGATCTCTCCGTCATCCAGAACTTGAGGTATCATGCAGCTCTGCACGGCATCGGCAAGAAGGAAGCCCGCGCGCGCGCCGATGATGTGCTCGCGCGTGTTGCGCTGTCGGACCGTGCGCAAGACAAGGTGCGTAGCTTGTCCGGCGGCCAGATGCGGCGTGTCGAGATTGCCCGGGCGCTGTTGCATCGGCCGCGCCTGCTCGTGCTCGACGAGCCAACGGTAGGCCTCGACATCAACTCGAGGGCCGATATCCTCGACCATGTACGCCGACTTATCGTCGACGACGGCGTCTCCGTGCTCTGGGCCACGCATCTCATCGACGAAGTCTCGGATGATGACGACGTCATCGTCCTGCACCAAGGGCGGGTGCTTGAGCACGGCTCGGTCGCACGCCTGCTGGAGGTCGCAGGCGCCCAAGATCTCCGCGCAGCTTTCACCCGGTTGACGCAAGGAGTTCCATCGCAATCCGCACCCGAGGCCTCATGACCGTTGACCTGGCCAGTTCCTCGCGGCTTACCGGCTTCTCGCCGATCCAATACGCGATCTGCCTCGAGGGGATCGTTTGGCGGGAGGGTCTGCGCTTCTTGCACCAACGCGAACGCTTTGTGGCCGCGCTCGTGCGCCCGCTGGTGTGGCTCTTTATTTTCGCTACCGGTTTCCGGCAGGTGCTCGGCGTGTCCATCATACCGCCCTACGAGACCTATGTGCTCTATGAAGTTTACATCACGCCCGGATTGATCCTGCTGATCCAGCTATTCAACGGAATGCAGTCGTCGTTGTCCATGGTCTGGGATCGCGAAATGGGCAACATGCGCACGCTTCTCGTGAGTCCATTGCCGCGGTGGTTTCTCCTTTCGTCGAAGCTCGTGGCCGGCATGGCGGTGGGGTTACCGCAGGTCTATACATTCCTCGCCATTGCATGGTTCTGGGAAATCGAGCCGCCACTCCTTGGATATATCACCGCATTGCCGGCTTTAGTCCTGTCAGGTCTAATGTTGGGCGCGCTGGGCATGCTCATGTCATCAGTCAGCAAGCAGCTTGAGAATTTTGCCGGCGCAATGAATTTTGTGATCTTCCCTATGTTCTTTGCCTCGTCGGCACTTTATCCGCTGTGGCGCGTGAGGGAAGGAAGCCCGCTGCTTTATTATATATGCGAACTCAACCCGTTCACCCACGCGGTCGAGCTTGTCCGCTTCGCACTTTACGGCGAGGTCAATTGGGTCTCGCTTGCGGTTGTTGGTGGATGCACGGCGCTGTTCATGGTGGGCGCGATCCTCGCCTACGATCCGTCACGCGGATTTCTTGCGCGCCGCGGCGAGCCCGGAGGCGGCGTATGAGGTGTTCGTACCTTTTCATGGCCATTGTCTTGGAGGTCGCCTTGAGGGGCGTCGCCCTGG
Organism: Xanthobacteraceae bacterium; assembly: GCA_036522235.1. Taxonomy (GTDB): domain Bacteria; phylum Pseudomonadota; class Alphaproteobacteria; order Rhizobiales; family Xanthobacteraceae; genus VAZQ01. The sequence goes on along the minus strand of DATDGG010000191.1, from coordinate 45,225 downwards.
CCGCCGATCCGCGTTTTCCCGACTGGCCGTGCGTTCAGATCAAGGTGCCGGAAATCTCGGTCGCCGCCGTGTGGGCAGGTCCATCCATCGATGACGTCGAGAACGCTTGGCGGCAGGACCCGGCCATCAGCGATCTCGTCGCGCGTCTTGCCTCGCGGCGCACGCCGCTCAAGGAAGCCGAGAAGGCAATTTCAGACTTCATCGACGGCAGCGCAGCGGAGCGGCAGCAAAAGGCGAAGCTCATTTTTGCAGGACTATTCAACTCCCTCAATCAGGAACGTAGCCAGATAATGAACGGCATCGAGCGCTTTTTTCGACAGCAAAAAAAACTCGCCGACGATATTCGCTCCGAGACGCTCCAACTTCGTGACCTTCACGATGCGGTTGATCGCGACCAGAGTAGAGTCGACGAAATGGCCAGCCGCATCGAGTGGGATACGCGCATCTTCGAGGAGCGGCGCAAGACGATCGGCTATGTCTGCGAGGTGCCGGTTCTCGTCGAGCAACGCTTGTTTGCGCTGGCCCGTGAAATCCAACACTCGCTCGAGTGAAGCTCACGGGACGCGTTACGCCCGCAATCCGGAAACATTGCCTACTTTTTGATGGAATCGCCGGTGATCGGTCGATCGTTCTCGTCAAGCAGCGGCACACCGAAGCCAAGCAGGAGCTTGTTGATGGCCGGCTGGTTCTGCGCAATCTGCCGATTGAGCGAGCGCTTCCACTCCTGATCGGTGAAACGCACGCCCATCGCGATGCGGTACACAAGGCGCGGACCGGTCGTTTCCTTGACCAGCGGCACGACCATCATCGCGTAACTCGCCTGCCGTGCGTAGTAGCCTGCCATCGGTCCCCAAAGGATGCCGGCGTCAATCTCCGCCGTTGCGAGATCATGCAGCATGGCTGCGGCGGACGAATCGACGCGGGTGTCGACAACGAGCGGGTAGGGTTTCGCGTTGGCCATGAGGCCGTTCGTTACCATGTTGTTTGCCGGGGGCGTCCCGGCCACGACACCGATGCGCCTGCCCTTGAGGCGCGGATCCTCGATGGTTTCCACGCCCTCCAGACCGCTGCCCTGCTTGACCACCAGCGCATAGGCGGTTCGGTAATACGGGTTGGTGACCTGGATCAGATCATCCCCTTGCGGGGCACCCATGATGAGATCGCATTTTCGCGCGGCGAGCGTATTGCGCACAAAGCCCGGTGCCTGAGGATACCAGGTATATGAAATGCCCTTGCCGAGCTTCTCGGCGAGCAACTCAACGAGCTTGTTTTCAAAACCTTCTCCCTTGTCGGTCGAAAAAGGCATGTTGTGCGGGTCGGCGCAAACTCTCAGCACCTTGGGATCAATAACCTCGATCGACGACTCCGGGCGCTCGAGCGCCTGCGCGAACAGCTTTCCAGACACAGACGAGCCTGCGGCTGCCGTGCAAACGATGCACAAGCTCAACGGCAACAAATCCATAGCGCATTTCGCCAAGGCCTTGACCTCCTATCGCGTTGACGCGGCAGCATTCAGTTTTTCAGCCCGAGCAGGCGTTCTCTGCCTTGGTGGCCGATTCGGGCTTGTCCTCGTGCTGCTGCGGCCGGCCGCGAGGAACGACGCCGTTGGCGCGGGCTCGGAGATAGACGAATATGTCGTCGATATAACAAATGACGTTCGGATTTTTGCCGAACGATGGCATGACGTTCTCCTGCGCCGTGTTGACGTTCTTCCGGCCGTTGAACACGGTGCTGAGGAAATCCGAGAACCGCATCGTCTTCAGCGAATTGCTGAGCGCCGGAGCGTAAGTCGATCCTTCACCGTCTGGACCGTGACAAACATGGCAGTCCGAGTGATAGCGACGGAACCCTGAATACGTGTACCAATCCACCGTTCCGTCGGTCTGCACCCGGTAGGTCGGATTGCCTTCTTTGTCGTAGTATTTTCCGTCCCCGTTTCTGACAGCTGCCGGATCGCCGGAGCCATCAGCCGATGCAGTGCCGACGCCGACGACAAACGCCCCTGCGGCCAACGCAATCGCCACAACAAGACATCTCACGGTCATATCCTTTTGCGTTGATCGTGCGTCGCAGCCGAATTCCCGAGGGACTGCGCCGATGCGGGGCTCGCCCGACATCGGCAACTTACCCTCCCCAAGTCGGCTGACGCCGACTTGGGTGGCGCACCTTGCGGCAGCGCGCCGAGGGTCAGTCCGTTTTCGGCTCGCGACCGGCCGGATCAGTTTGCCGGCAGCGCAAACACCGTGAGCTGGCCGCCCAACGACGTGTAATTGCGCAGGGCAGCATAGCCACCGACAGCACCCAGGCCGTCGGTCGGATTCGTCAGTCCCGCCGCGAGACCGATACCAGCCCAGCCGCCGACGCCGGACAGGATCGCGATGTATTGCCGGCCGCCGTGCTCATAGGTCGTCACGTTGCCGATGATGCCGGACGGCGTCTTGAACTTGTAGAGTTCCTTGCCGGTCTTGGCATCAACCGCCTTGAGATAGCCTTCGAGCGTTCCGTAAAAGACGACATCGCCGGCGGTCGCCAGAGCACCCGACCAGACCGAGAACTGTTCTTTGTTCGACCACGCGACCTTGCCGGTGCGCGCATCCCAGGCAACGAAGTTCCCCATGTGGGTGTCACCGGAAGGCGGATACATCGACAGCGTCGCCCCGACATAGGGCTGGCCCGCCGTGTAGCTCACCCGGAACGGCTCATAGTCCATGCAGACGTGGTTGGTCGGCACGTAGAACAGACCGGTGGATGGTGAAAAGGCTGCCGGCTGCTCGTCTTTGCTGCCGAGTGCCGCCGGGCAGATGCCCTTCGTGTTTACGTCCGGACCATTCTGCTCGGTGGAGTACTGGGAGACGACCTGCGGGCGACCGTAGGTCTTCGAATTCTTGTCCATGTCGATCTTGGTGGCCCAGTTGACCTTCGGGTCGAATTTCTCGGCTACCAGCAACTCTCCGTTCGTGCGGTCGAGCGTATAGGCGAAGCCGTTTCGATCGAAGTGAACGAGAGTCTTGCGCATGGCGTTGCCGATGTTCTGGTCGGCGAGGATCATCTCATTGACGCCGTCGAAGTCCCATTCGTCATGGGGCGTCATCTGATAGACCCACTTGGCCATTCCGGTGTCAGGGTCGCGCGCCCAAATGGTCATCGACCACTTGTTATCGCCGGGGCGCTGTTTCGGATTCCAGGTCGAGGGGTTGCCCGAACCATAGTAGATGAGGTTCAGCTGGGGATCGTAGGAAATCCAGCCCCAGGTGCAGCCACCGCCGGTCTTCCACTGATCGCCCTGCCAGGTCTTCAGGCTCGAATCCTTGCCGATCGGCTTGCCGAGTTCGGTGGTCTTCTCGGGGTCAACGAGCAGCAGGTCGTCCGAGCCCTGCGAGGAGCCCCGCCACACTTGCTTGCCGGTCTTGAGATCGTAGGCGGTCACGTGACATGCCACCCCGAACTCGCCGCCCGAGATGCCGACCAGGACTTTGTCCTTGATCACGACGGGGGCCGACGTGCCGGTCTCGCCTTTCGACGGATCGCCGTTCTTGGCCTGCCAGACGACCTTTCCGGTCTTGGCATCGAGCGCGATCAGCGAGGTATCGGCCTGATGCAGAAAGATCTTCCCGTCGGCATACGCGAGGCCGCGATTGACCGTATCGCAACACATGACGGGAATGACATTGGGATCCTGCTTGGGCTCGTACTTCCAGAGGATCTTGCCGTCGTTGTTCAGGTCCAGTGCGAAGACCGGGTTCGGGAACGGACCATGGACATACATCACATCGCCGATCACCAGCGGCCCGCCTTCGTGACCACGCAGGACGCCGGTCGAGAATGTCCATGCCACCTGCAGCTTCCCGACATTTTGAGCGTTGATCTGCTTGAGCTCGGAATAGCGGTGGTTGGCGTAGTTTCCTGTCGGCATCACCCAATCTTTCGGGTTCTGCGACATTCGAATCAGTTCGTCGTTGGCAAGAGCGGCGCTCGCAGTGAACACTGCGGCGGCGCTGAAGCAGGTTGTGAGCAGAAAATTGCGCATCAAGACCTCCCTGCGACTTTTGTCGCGAGTGGATCGACACGACAACACTCACAGTGCCGCGTGTCGGCACCCGTTTGGATGGGAAGAGTTTCCGGCAGCGTGTCACAGCGTAGCGAGGCACGAGGGGCATCTGCGCTTGTGCCCCGCCCAACCTACGAAGAAACGTCAGGATTCCCGATGAGCTGACGTTCTTGAAGCCGGAAACCGTAACCAAAAGTCTATGTCCGCCTTTCGCCGACCGCAACAGAAACCTTGTGTCAAATCGCCCCCGCCGCGTTCCACGTTGCCTTGGGGGAGCAAGCCTCTTCGTGGCCATTTTACCTCGATACCTCTCGATACCTCTCGCCGTTTAATGGGCAATGAATCGAGGACGGGCGCCCGGGTCATCCCGGCACCGCCGAGCCGAGCATACGTTCAAATAGGCGTGAGGCACTCTGTCACACCCGACCTCTGCTTCGGGCTACTTGCGGCACCGGGACGCGGGGATGATGTGCCGACGAGCGCGGAGGTGCAACGATCCGAGCGCGACAAACTAGAAACAACGAACCTCGGCCTCGGCCTGCGCACGCCGGAGCTCATTGGTTGCCATTTTGGCCTGTTCGGGCGTCTGGAACATGGCACCGAACCGGCCCGGCACCTGCGACAAGCTCAGGACGGTTTCCGCCGCGACATAGCGGTCGTAGGGCAGGATTGATGCGATCACGTCGATGGAGCATGAACACCGCTCCAAGGCCTGCCGCGTCTCACCGTTTGTCTTCATGCAGGCGAACACGTAGTCGGCGCGTGCCGCGGTGGGATAATCGTTGAGCTCGGCCGCGGCGATTGGAGCGGCGACACCGGCCACCGCCGTGAGCACCAAGCCGAAGCCCCGTGCAGCTTCAATGAGCGTCATCGCGAACATCCGAGGACAACGTCGGACAAGCACACGATCTTGCGCGCCATCATCATATGCGCTCAAAGAATGCGCTCAAGTGGCTCGCTGCTCGCCGACATTCGGCCGCCGATTGCCGAAACCAAAAGACGCCCGGACGCCGGAGCGTCCGGGCAGACTTGGTCGGCAGGCTGAATTCAGCCTTTCCGATAAAGCGGCTTTGGCGCTGGAGCCGGAGCTGCAGGATTCCAGATGGGGATGATCAATCGCCCCCACACGCGGGTGTCAAAGCCGCCATAATTTTTCTCGTACACGTCCGAAGTAACGTAGCCTTGCACGGTGATCGGACCGAAGTCGTATCCCACGAGGCCACCCAAGGCGAACTGGCTTTGCCTCTGATAGCCGGCAATCGGCGTGGTCAAATCGGTAGAGCCGAAGGCAACCGGACCGATCGCCCACTTGCCGAAACTCTTGGTCGCCGTCAGGTCGACGTTCAGGAAGTCCGGATTGCAACCATTCAATCCAAACGGGACTGGACACGGCGATATTTGCGGTCGACCCGTGACCTTGTCGAATTGTATGCCGTAGATGAGGTTCGCGGTGAGGTTCCAGCCGTTGCCAGCATAGCTCAGCGCGAACCGCTGGTTGAGCGAGGTCGAGCTCCAGGCGAGCTCTTCATGCACGTCAAAGTAGGCCCCAAGCAAATAGCTGAAGCCCCATCCGTTTCCGAGGTCCCAGGCCAATTGGCCGGAGACGAGCGGATTGTAGATGCTGCGCAGATAAGTCGTATTGTGGACGCCGACTTCGATCACCGGCGTAGCCGCCAAGAATTGCACCCGGGCGCCGAAGATCTTCCAAGGAGTCGACCAGGCAACAACCGGAATATCTACGCCGACAGCCGTGTTGACGCCGCTCCTGTTGCCCCAGTCCGCGGTGTTGACGAAATAGAGCCCCTCGGGGAGAGGAGCACCGGCTGCAACTCCCACGGTTTCACCCGGCTGTGTGACGGACCCGGCCAAAGCAACCGGGGCGGTGGCGCAAAGCGACATCGCGCATGCTGTCGCCAACACAATCGAGTTGTTCGTCACTTGCGTTTTTCTTGTCACCTGCGTGTCCTCCGATGCAGACGTTGACAAGTGTCGCAATTCTTCGTTGGCCCCCTTGGATTTCAATGTCTATTGGCGAGAACACCCACAACGACGTGCGTTGCAGGAGCCCGGAGTTTCACGGTCGCGACTTGAGTCGTCGCTGGCCTTTCGAAGAGGCCGACACTTGCAATGGGGCAACCTTCCGGCAGCGTGTCACAGCCGAGTGGGGTGAGAGGGATGATTTTTCTCTTCTCGCCCCGCTTGACCTCCGAAGAAACGTCAGCGCGCCCTGAGACTGACATCGTTGAAGCCGGAAGCCGCGTTCGTGTTTACGCCCAAGCCGCATGAAATGCCACTCGGCAAAGCAGTCGTGCATATTTTTTTGGCGACTGTTACCGAAATGCTTCAGATTGGAACTCGGGGCGACCAAATTCGCCGCTGCAACGGCTACGCACCGCAAGCCAGTACCTACAAGATCAACGACGAGCTGGTGATGCCGAGCGACGGAGTAACCCATGACCGTCTATGCACCGACATGACTCTCCTCATCTTCGACTGTGACGGCGTCCTCGTCGATTCGGAGCGCCTCGCCTGCGCAAGGCTGGCCGAGCTCATGACCAAACTCGGTCGCCCGATGACCACCGAAGAGGCCGTGCTGGTCTTCACTGGATACGGCGTGAAGGACGTGCTGGCGCGGGCCGAAGAAATCTTGTGTCGCCCGATTCCCGAACAGCTGGGATACCAGGCCGCGCGCCAACTGCTGGGCGACTTTCGCCGCGAGCTCACGGCGGTCGCTGGCGTAAGGGAAGCTATCGCGGCCTTGCCCTATCGACGATGTGTGGCTTCGTCATCGCCACCCGACCGCCTGATGCTTTCGCTTGAGTTGACTGGTCTCTCGCCATTGTTCGGAAACGATGTCTTCAGCGCAGTGCAGGTCGCAAGCGGTAAACCCGCACCGGATCTCTTCCTGTTGGCTGCTCGCTCCCTCGGCGAAGACCCTTCAGGCTGCGTCGTCATTGAAGATTCGACCCGCGGCGTCGAAGCCGCCCGGGCTGCAGGCATGGCCGCGATCGGATTCGCGGGCGCAAGCCACGCAAGCGATGATTTGGCTCGACGCCTCGCCGCGGCGGGCGCCGATACGGTCATTCGTTCGATGGCGGATTTGCCGTCCGCGGTCGAGCGATTGGTCGGGCGCAACAGAAGCAAGCGTTGATCGTCGACTCTGTCAACGACCGATCCTGGCGCGCGGAAACTTCATCCTCTGGCTCGACCCGATAGTCGCGCGAACGTGATCCGAAGGGCGCGATCTCGCATCGACGCCCGGGGCCATAATGGGGTCGTCAGCCTGCCGGCGGCCACGACGGCTCGATATCGAAGGCTGAGGTCGGAAGCACCACGATGCGACACGCAGCGATTTGGGCGGCTGTATTGGGGATGACCGGCATCATCTCCGCCACCTCTGCGGCGGCGCAGGACATGATGCGGCACATCGACGCGACATCGCCCGAGATGGTTTCCGCCGAGATGACGCGCGCAGACGTCGAGGCCGCGATCGCCGCGGCGACATCGGCACAGCCGGCCGATTTCACCGGCAGGAGGCTCTCGGGCCTCGATCTCTCCGGTCTCGATCTCTCCGGCGCGGTGTTCCGCGCCGCCAAGCTCAACAGGACCAAGCTCGCCGATGCGAAGCTTGACCGTGCGATACTCGATCAGGCTTGGCTTCTGGAGGCCGATCTCAGCCGAGCGAGCCTCAAAGAGGCGAAGATTTTCGCTGCCCAAATGCAGCGGGCGACGCTCGATGGAGCCGATCTCTCGGGTGCCCGCATCGCAGCCGATCTTACCGGGGCGCGCCTGGTGGGCGCCACGCTCGTTGGTTCCAACCTCAGTGCCGACATGAAGAACCAATCCATGGGGCTCATGCGCGCCGTGCTGAAATCTGCCAATCTCGAGCGCGCGAACTTGCGCGACGCGGATCTATCGCGGGTCGACCTCGAATTCGCATCTCTCAGGAATACGGATCTGACCAACGCCTCGCTGAGGGGCGCCGCACTGGGCGGAGCGACGCTTACCGGCGTCACGATTGTCGGCACCGATTTCCTCGGAGCGGACCTCGTATCGACGAGGCTCATAGCGCCGATCGGGCTCGACGCTGCCAAGAACCTCGACAAGGCGCAGAACATCGACCGCCTCTTGCGCGAATGAATCGCGCACCGCGGTTGCGCCGCGCACGCAAAGCACGGTCTCAAGGAGGTGAATATGCGCAACTTATTGCTTGGCTCGATTGCCCTCGGACTGATCGGCTGTACCGCGATGGCCCAGGATCGCGGGGACGTCCGGTTCTGGAATCTCACTTTGCATACGATCACGAACCTACAGATGTCGCCGGCTGGTAAAGATGCATGGGGTCCCAACCAATGCAAGAACGATCGCGATGGGACGGTTGATCACGACGAACGGCTGCGGATTACCGGCATTGAACCAGGACGCTACGACATCAAGCTTGCCGATAAGATCGGCCGCGTCTGCATCGTGCGCGATGTGGAGGTGAAGGCCGGTGCCATTTTCTCGATAGAGGAGAGGCAACTGACCGATTGTCGCATTTGAAATCAATGTCCGGCACTGTTGCGGATCGTCTGGAACACCCTGAGAGCCGCGACGTGCTCGGCAACGTCGTGGATCCGGAAGAGCAAGGCGCCGCCGGCGGCTGCGGCAAGACTGACTGCTAGGGTTCCGGCGAGAGTGCCTTCAATGCCGTCGCCGGTCAGCGAGCCGAGAAAAGTCTTGCGCGATGCGCCGACAAGAATTGGCAGCCCGTATTCCTTGAGATCGGGGATCCGCGCCAAGGCTTCGACGTTCTGGCGCGCGGTCTTGCCGAAGCCCACACCGGGATCGAGGATAAGGTATTCTCTCGGTATGCCCGCCCTCGCCGCGAGCGCCAGCGAGCGATCGAAGAAGCGCCGAATGTCAGCGAAAATATCGACTGTCTCGTCCCTCTCCGCCCGATTGTGCATGATGACGACCGCCGCTTCCGTTTCCGCGACCACGTCGGCCATCCTTGGGTCCTTTTGCAGTCCCCAAACGTCGTTGACCAGGATCGCGCCGATCTCGACGGCCCTCGCCGCGACGGCGGACTTGTAAGTATCGATCGACAGCGGCGCGTCGAGAACGCGCGCCAATTCCATCAAGATCGGCTCGATGCGTCCGAATTCATCCGCTTCAGGCACAGGAGTGGCCGCAGGTCGTGTCGACTCCCCACCGATATCGACGATGTCACAGCCCTGGGCGACCATCGTCTTTGCGTGAGCGATGGCGGCATCGAAAGTGTGGAACCGACCTCCATCGGAGAACGAGTCCGGGGTCAAATTCAGAATTCCCATGACGACAGGACGGGAGCCTATCGTGCTCAGAAAGGCATCGCGCTTCGCGCGCAATTCGGCGCGCATCAAAATTCCTCCCAACTATCCGCATACTCGCGCCGCGACATTGGGCGCGCGCGCTCCTGACGCACTGCCGGACCGACAGGCTTGACGCAAACCTGAGATGTTGATCCTGGCATTGATTGGGCTGCGAAAGTACGCATACCGACACAATCAACTCGATCATGCCCATAGCCATTCCCCACTCGCCGATCAACCGATAATCGTCATAGCTGCGATCGCAGCCAACGAGGGCTTCACCTTTCCGCGCAGAAAATCTCGCCTTTCCCGAGCACTGCCGTGTCGCCGGCGAATCGCCTCAGCGGGGATCGGAAGACGGCGGCGGCTCGGGCGCTGTAATCCCTGACGAACGCCGCCAGCAGCTTGGACGCAACCAGGTCGTGGACACCGCAATCGAGGAACGTCGGCGACCATTCATCGCAGCCATGCCCGAGCACGATGGTACCACGGCGCATGAGATAGCCCGGGAGCGAGCCGGCGGTGCGACATATGATCACCGTCCCGGCAATCATGCGGCTCCCGGCGTGATTACCGGCGTTGCCTTCAACGATGATCGTGCCTCGGCGCATACGATCGCCGGCGCGATCGCCGGCGTTGCCCCGAACAACGACGACCCCGCCGCGCATGCCCGCCATCTCGCCCCCGAGCGGGCCGCCCAGCCAATCACCGGCGGTATCCTCAATTTCGATTTGACCGCCCCTCATCCCCGACGCTGCCCACAAGCCCACGCTGCCCTTGATCGTCAGCCGCCCGCCCGTCATCAGCCGCCCGACCTGATTTCCGACGTCGCCCTCGACCACGATCTCGCCGCCCGCCATTCCATGTCCCACCAGATCGAGCCGATCGCAGGCATTTTCGATGCGCATCCCCTGAGGGTCGCCGGGCGCGATGCGAAAGACGTCGCCAACTGTCACGCGACGACGGGTCGTCTGTAGCTCTAGCCCATCAATCTCCGTAGCCGTTTTGCCGGCGAGCCGATGCGGCACCAACGGCGATAGATCGAGCCGCTGCTCGGGCTGCTCCCGCAACGTCAACACCAGCGGCTTCACGGTCGCAAATCCTTCAGATGAAAATGGTAAGGGCCGAGCTTGCCGCCGTAGTTGCCAGCGCCGAGGCGCACGGCGCCCCGCTTGGGGCCAAGCTTGACGACTGCCGCAATTCCGGCCCGCATCGCGGCGGCGACTGCCTCACGCGTCAGTCCATCGATGACGATCTCGAGCACCGAGGCGATATCCTCATCCAGCGCGCTGTTCACAGTTCCCCTGAGCGTTGGGCAATATGCCTCGTTGGTCGATGCGCGTGCCTTATATTTCGAACCGACCTTCGATCCCGACCGAGCGATACCGCCCGGAAATGGCATGATGACATCGGGCACCGCACTGATCGCCTTGACTGCCGCTTCGGCCGCAGCCAGTGTCGGCTGGGCGCTGGCGCCCATGATCAGCAGATTGCCGCCGCCGACCGCCCGTTTGGTGAGACCCGTCGTGGCTTCGCACACGAACTCCCCGTCCATCACAGGCACGCGCCAGTAACGCTTGCCCCCCAAGCGCTTGGAAATCTGCCACCCGTCACCAAAAAAACGCACGGCATTGCCGAGCTTGAGCGACTCCTCGCCTTGCAGCCCGGCGTAGCAGGCCGAGCCCGGGCTCGTGAGCACACATTGAGCCACCCGGTTCTGCAGCTGCTTCTGCAATTCCGTTGTGGAGACCGCGAACAGAAGCACGCGTACGCCGAACCGCCCGTCCGGCGTTTCTTTCGGCGCCAATTCCCGATCGATCCCGGCCTCGCAACCGCAGCCGATGACCGATGTTCCAAACCCCGTCATCGTCACCGCGGCCTGCCGGGCCCAGTGAGCAGCGTCGGCGGTGATGGTGAGCGCCGTGGCGCGCATCTCGAAGGCTTCCGCAAACGTATCGTCGACTCGCACGCCCTTGACGATCAGCTCGCGCATGGCACCGACTCGAAGGGATCAGGCCGGCCGATTGCGCTCTCCGGCACGGCCATGAAGTCATACGGCACTCCGTAGCGATCCTCGTAGTAGTCTCGCATCCGTTGCTCGATTGCCATGTCATACCGCGCGTCCACCGTGATCGCGCGACCCCACCGAGGGTGCGTCACTTGGCCCTCACGGACGACAAGCTCGCCGTTCTTGAAGACGAGCGCGGCCGCGCGGAACATCTTCGCCCTGTCGGCATCATCCGCGTAAACCGCGATATCGGCGATGGCGCCGGCACCGAGATGTCCACGGTCCTTGAGCCCGAGAAGCTTCGCGGGAGCCGCGCGGGTCATCGTGGCAATTTCGGTCAGCGAATATTCGCGCGTGATCGAAGGCAGCGTGGTCATCTGCACAGCCGCAGGCGGCAGAGTTTCGATCCATTTTGCGCGCAGATCGTGATCCATGAGAAGCGCAAGGATCTCCGGATAGGTCGTGAACGGCGCGCCGTTCGGGTGATCGGTGGTGAAGAAGACCCGCCACGGATCGCTGATCAACAGAAAGAGCTCGAGGCCGACGCACCATTGCACGGCGTTGTAAAAGTCCTTCGAACGATAGTTGTAGGGCACGATGCCGCCGCCGTTCGAATCGCCATCGAAGATCACCCACTTTTTCGGGCGCGCATGGCCAAGCGCATTGAATTGGCGCAGCACGTCGGATGATATCGTCACGGTCTGACCGAACATGACCTGCCCGACATCGACGGTCACGTTTTTTGCTCCATTGACCGCCTCCGCAAGACTTGGCGCCGCGGAAGAGAATCCACGCTCGCCCTCCTTGCCGTAGCCGTAGAACTGAAGGTGCGCGAGATGAAGCGGCAAGCCTTCCGCCGCGGCGATCGTCGCGAGCGCGGTGTCGGCGTTGCCCGCGAGGCCCAGATTGTTGCAGTGAACATGCAGCGGATGCGGCACTCCGAGCTCATTGACGGCGCGCTGCAGAGTCTTGACGATTGCGCGGGACGTCACGCCGTAGAACGGAACGACGTCATCCAAGGCGAAGGCGCGTACGTTCGACTTGAAGGCGACAGCGCCTCCGGCATTGACGACCTTGATCCCAAGCGCACGCGAGGTCGCGAGCGTCCAGGCGACATAGTCGCGGACGGCGGACCCGTTCTCGTTCTTGCGCATAAGGCCCAGCAGATAATCGTCGTTGCCGAGGATCGACAGCGTGGCTTTGTCGATGATTGGAATGTCAGCGAGTTCGAGATGCGCGTGCAGTGCATGATGCGGAGCGACCGCTGGTTCCACCACCATCGTGAACCCCATGGCGGCGTAGAGGCAGCCGGTCTCGAAAGTCCCCCAACCGATTTCAGACAACGGGGTCTTCGCCGGCCGAGCCGCGAACGCACGATGGTATTCCGGTAGCAACAACCGCGCCGTGTTCACGTTACTGCCTGCGATGTGCGAATGGATATCGATGCCACCCGCCATCACGATTGTGCCTCCCGCGTCGTAAGTTTCGTCGGCAGTGACGCCGCTCGACGGGGCTTCGACGATCCGCCCATCGCGGATCCAGACATCGCCGGTTCCATCCCTGCCATTGGCGGGATCGATTATTCGACCGCCTGTGATCTGCGTCACCATGACCACTTTCCGACGTCCGGCACGACCGAAGCGATCTGGGCGATCGTGTGCGCGACGGTCGGCAGTTCGCTCGGCTTGGTGGCGGTTACCGGCGCAAGCATTCCTGCTGCCGCGAGATGCTCGACGGCGTCATGGTCAATGCCGGGACGGCCCACTTCGATGTGAACGCGCGGAGGCCCGGGAAAATTCACGCCTTGTCCGGTCAATGCGATCATCGGAACAGCGCGCTTCCAGCTTGGTGCTGCTGCGCTGTAGGCGGAGATCCAGAGCACGCAGTCGGCTTCACCAGTCTCGACAAGGCGAGCCGCATCGAAGCGCCAGGGATCGTGTTCCGGATATCCACGGCCGAAGCCGGTTCGCATGGGAAATCCCGTCATCCAGCCGCAGGCCTGCAGCGCACCCCATGCATTGTCACCTGCGGCCAATGGCAGAGCGCTAAAGCGTGTCTTGGCGTTGAGGTCCTTGACCAGGCCGCAGAGCATCTCAATCGCGAGCGCATCAAGCTCCGCTGCCGACCAGACTGCTACCCCAAATCGGGCGGACTGCAGATCGGCGGCGAGTTCGCCGAGCAGCTTGGCGGACAGGGGCGTCTTGCCGGCCGGCCGGCCTGCCACGCGTGCGCGCAGCGCGGCGAGCAGCACCGGCAAATTTTCCGGATCACGACCAATCTCGCGAATGTTCGCATCGCTTCCGGAAAACTGTCTGGCGTCGCGCCCCGCACAGAGCCACACGATGCGACGTTCGACCCCGCTGGCTTCAGGGGCAGTCGGGCGGATGAACAGGCGCGCCGGAAGCTCAGGCCAGGCGGCCACGAGACCGGTGCCGATCATCAGCAGAATGTCGGCCCGCAATCGCGCTTCGCTCGGCGTTGTTACCATCCAGCCGGCATCGCGCATGACCCCGAGATCACGAAAAAGTGTCCCAGAATTCATGTGGTCGATGGCCGCGCCGAGTTGTTTCGCGAGGGCGATTGCCGCCCGAACCCCCGCGATATCGGTTCCCAGGCCCGCAATAACCGGCAAGCGACTCGCGCCGAGCGTTCTAGCTGCCTCGGCTGTTGCGGCTTGAAATGCCACGGCCTTGCCGTCGATCCAAGCGCGGCCCATTCCGCTTTCCCATTACCCAACCGCGCGGTTTGCGATCGCCGCGCTCAGGTATCGTACTTAATGTAGGCGAAGCGCTGATCTTTTTCCGGAGTGCCCTCGAGCGCGCTGCCTTCTTTTCCAGGCTGCCAATGAACAACGTCTTCGATCTTCCTCGCCAGTTGGAAGTCCTTTTCCGTGATGCCCTTGGCGGCATGGTTCTGGAGGCGGACTTCTACCCATGCATAAGAGGCGGTGATGTCCGGATGATGCCAGGCGGCCTCGGCGAGATGGCCGACCGTATTGATCAGCATGAGCGTCCCTTTCCAGCTGTGCGTACGATACTTCCGCCGGATCCAGCCGCCCTCCAAGTACCAGTGCGGCAGGTCACGCTCGAGTCGCTCCTTGATCTCTGCATCCGAGTAGGTGCGTTCCTTGCTGGCTTCGGTCATGGCGTGCCTCCCAATGCCGCAAACGTGTCATTCGCCGGAGATTGCCAACCAATTCCAGATGCCGCAGTCTAGTCCACTATTCCGTTTCGAAAAACCCGATGATCGAAAAATCTCGGGAGACGGCGGTGACCAGTACACCTCTTGCGGTTCAAACGAGTGCGACGGTGGTCGTTCCGGCGCGCTTGCATCTCGGCTTTCTGGATCTCCACGGCGGGTTGGGCCGCTCCTTCGGCGGTATCGGCCTCGCAATCAGTGGTCCGAGGACAAAGATCACGATCCGGGCAGCGACGCGCCCGCAGGTGACGGGGCCCGAGAAAGATCGGGTGCGACCTCATGTCGTCACCATGCAACGCTTTCTAGGCCTTCGCGGCGCCCATTCCGTCACAATCGAGGAGGTTGTACCTGCCCATGCGGGCCTCGGTTCCGGCACACAGATCGCACTCGCGGTGGCGGCCGGATTGCGCCGCCTGCATGGAATCCCCCTCGACGTTCGAGGCGACGCGATCCGACTCGGTCGCGGTGCGCGCTCCGGCGTCGGCATCGGCCTGTTCGATCGGGGCGGTCTTGTTGTCGATGGTGGACGGGGACCGGCGACCGGCGCTGCGCCGATTATCAGTCACATGCCATTTCCGGAGTGCTGGCGCGTGCTGGTTGTTCTTGATCCACGCCGGCAGGGAGTGCATGGAGTGGAGGAGAGCGCCGCGTTCACCGAACTTCCGCCCTTTCACGAAGCGACTGCCGCTCATCTCTGTCGGCTCGTCCTCATGAAGGTCCTGCCGGCCGTGAGTGAGTGCGATCTTGCGAGTTTCGGTTCGGCGATCAACGAGCTCCAAGCACATCTCGGCGATCATTACGCTCCGGTTCAAGGCGGCAGCCGCTTCAATAGTCCTGACGTCGCGGTCGCGCTTGGCCAGCTCGAGCGTGCGGGAGCGGTCGGAATTGGCCAAAGCTCTTGGGGTCCTACCGGCTTCGCCTTTGCCCCGTCGCCTGAAGCGGCAAATCGTCTCATAGAGATCGTTCGCCAGCACCCGACCTGTCGAGGGTTGGACATTCGCGTCTGTACTGGGTTTAATTACGGTGCCGACGTAACAACTCAAGCACATATTTGCGACGAGGAAAAAATAGGAGCAATCAACCGCGGGAGGTGACGGCTGTGGCCGACAAGCACATCCTCCATATGTTGACGCCGCTGAAGCACATGAGTCCGTTTGACGTGAACATGGCGCTGGATGCGGGTTTTGACGCCGCGCTCGCCTACACCAACGTGACACTCGAGGAAGTGACCGGTTTGGTGCAGGACGCGATTTTTTCGCGTGCCCCAAAGAGCGGGATCAAGACAGGAATGTTCTTCGGCGGAAAGGACGCGATCCTCGCCTTGGAGATGCTGTCCGCCGCCAAGAAGGCGCTGGTTCCGCCGTTTGGCATCTCGTTCTTCGCCGATCCCGCCGGATCGTTCACCACCGCAGCCGCGATGGTGGCGTGCGTCGAAAAGACGTTGATCGAAAAGAAGAACCGCGGGCTCAAAGGACTGAAAGTTGCCGTCTTTGGCGCAACCGGAGTGGTTGGTTTCTCTGCCGCGGCGATCGCGGCGCTCGAAGGCGCCGACGTGACGCTCGTCGGCTATGACGGCATCCAGCGCGTAGGCAGCCGTGCGAAAGTGATCAAGGAGCGGTTCGACGTCACAGTACATGCCGCTGACGGCAGCGACGCCTCGAAGAAAGAGGCGATCCTGGCGGCAACCGAGGCCGTCCTTTGTGCCGGGAGGGCCGGCGTCCAGGTTCTGTCACGCGCACAGCTTGCTGCCGCGCCGCAGTTGCTCATTGTGGCCGACGTGAACGCCGTACCGCCTTCCGGCGTCGAGGGCCTCGACGCCATGGCAAACGGCGCCGAGCTGACCCCGCACGGCGTGCTCGGAATTGGTCCGCTCACTATCGGCAACATCAAATATCGGACCGAGTCCGGCTTGTTCCAGAAGATGATCAGCGCGACGAAGCCGGTGAGCTTCGATTTTCGCGACGCATTTCAACTCGCTCGCTCGCTCAATGAATAGGAAAACCACCGTGCTGATTGCAGCCGCCTCTGGCCGCGCCCTTGCCGCCTCCGCGCGCCGCGGCGGATATGCGCCGCTGGTCGCGGATTTTTTTGGCGATCAGGATACTGTTGCTGCTGCACATGCACACGTTCGTCTCGAGGCAGGCTCGGTCCTCAGCATCGATACTCAAGAGCTCCTCACGGCGTTCGGGATTCTCGCCGCCCCACACCAACCCGCTGGCGCCGTATGCGGTACCGGCTTCGAGGATCGGCCCGAACTCCTCGCCCGGATTGCCAAACATTGGACTCTGCTCGGAAACAAGCCCGAGACAGTTGCGCGGGTGAAAGATCCCCTTGCCTTCGCGGACATCTGCCGCAATTGCGGTATCCCACATCCCGAGACGGCGCTCACGCCGCCGGCGGATCCGACCGGCTGGCTCAGGAAGCGCAAGGGCGGTGCCGGCGGATGGCATATTGGGGCCGCGGACGATCATCGGACCCCGGACACGGGCTTCTACTTTCAGCGTCGTGTCCAAGGCACGGCGGTGTCTGCGCTGGTGCTGGCCGACGGCCATCGCGCCATGATCCTCGGCTACAGCTTGCAATGGTCGTCGCCGACCCTTCGCCATCCATTCCGGTACGGCGGGGCTGCACGACCCGCCGCCCTCGCACCTGAAATTGCGAGCCGGATGACGCGGGCCGTGCAACGTCTCATTTCGGCAGTGCCGATCGTCGGATTGAACAGCATCGACTTTCTCGTCGATGGAAATGAGTTCCAATTGTTGGAGATCAACCCGAGACCGGGTGCGACACTCGACATCTTCGAACCGAGGGATGGGTCCTTGTTCGGGCTGCATGTGGCGGCCTGCGAAGGGAGGCTGCCTCCACCGCCGACCTATGACGAAGCGGCCGCAAGCGCCATCGTCTATGCCAATGACGACATACCATCGTTTCCCGGAATGGAATGGCCGAGTTGGACCGCCGACCGGCCGTGCGTTGGAGCCTCCATCAAGGCCGGAGGACCTCTGTGTACCGCTCTCGCCTTTGCTTCCACAGCGGCGGCAGCGAAGGCGCTGGTGGAACGAAGAATTGCGATTATTCTTGCAGATCTGGGTACGAGAGTTTCATGAGCACCGCGCCGCCGATCAGCGTGAACGTCCGTGCCGCAGCTTTAGTCGAGCGGTTCAAGGCGGCTGCGGCGGAATTGAAAATCGGCATCAGCCGCGGAGAACTCGGCGAGACACTGATCGACGCAGGAAGCGGCTATCCGGGCAGCATCGCCGCCGGCATGCAACTTGCGGAGATTTGCATGGGCGGGCTTGGGACGGTAGCACTCGTGTCCAATGCGTCGACGCCGCGCTGGCCTTGGACTCTCATGGTTCGCTCGTCGCATCCCGTCATCGCCTGCCTGGCTAGCCAATATGCAGGTTGGAACCTCTCCCACGGAGAGGGTAGAGATGCCTTTTTCGCGCTCGGCTCCGGTCCGGCAAGAGCACTCGCCCGGAAGGAAGAGCTGTTCGAAGGTCTTCAGTATCAGGACAGTGCCGCCGTCGGCACGCTTGTCCTGGAGAGCGGCCGCCCGCCGCCGTCGCCCGTCGTTGCGAGAATCGCGCGCGACTGCGAACTCAAGCCCGAACAATTGACCTTGATCTATGCCCCCACTCAGAGCCTTGCCGGCGGCGTTCAGGTCGTCGCCCGCGTTCTCGAAGTTGCGTTGCACAAGGCGCACGAGCTCAGTTTCCCGCTCGATCGCATCGTCGAGGGCATGGGGGCCGCGCCCCTTGCGCCGCCGCATCCTGATTTCGTCGCCGCGATGGGGCGCGCCAATGACGCGATCATTTACGGCGGGCGGGTTCATCTCTTCTTGACGGGCTCCGCCAGCGACGCATCCGAACTTGCAGATCGACTGCCAAGCCGACATTCACGCGACTACGGCCTGCGGTTCGCCGAGATATTCAGGCGTTTCGAGGGCGACTTCTACGCCATCGATCGGATGCTTTTCAGTCCGGCAGAGGTGATCGTTACGGCGATCGACACCGGCGAGAGCTTCCACGAGGGCCACGTCGATTTGAATCTGCTCGATGCATCATTCGCCTAACACGCTCAGCGCCGAGCCGCCGGCGCGCCTCCCGATCGTCGCGCTCGTGGTCGACGGCGTTGATTGGCATGCGCGAACGCTATCGAAAGCACTCGCCGCGTTGGGGACCCGTGCGGTTGCGGTCAGCCTGCCACTATGTGGATTCACGACACAGAGTCCATCCGGGCTGAACATCGCCGGATTCGGCGACCGTCTGCCTGATGCCGTAATGGTCCGCACGATGTCGGGCGGCACGTTTCAAGCGGTGACGCTGCGCCTCGGTATTCTCCATGCGTTACGCGAGACCGGTATCATGGTCTGGAATGACGCACGCGCCATAGAGCGCTGCGTGGACAAATCGATGACGAGCTTTCTGCTGGCTCGGGCCGGCATTCCGACGCCGGCCACTTGGGCCACGGAGTCCCCGGAGGCGGCGCGAACGATCGTACAGCGAGAGGCCACTTGCGGTCCGCTTGTCCTGAAGCCGCTCTTTGGCTCGCAAGGCCGCGGCCTGCGATTGATCCAGACGGAGGCGGATATTCCCGAGCCTGACTTTGTTTCCGGTGTCTATTACTTGCAGCGCTACGTTGCGGTCGAACGCGACGGCTTCCGGGACTTTCGTGTTCTCGTGTCCCGGGGACGCGCCGTTGCCGCCATGATGCGGCACGCCCCACACTGGATCACCAACGTTAAGCGCGGAGGCAAGCCAGTGGCGGCCGTTGCCGACGGGGAAATCGGGGAACTGGCTGTTCGCGCTACGGCAGCGGTCGGCGCCGACTTTGCCGGAGTCGACATCATCTATGGCATCGATGGGCGGCCGACCGTCCTCGAGGTCAACAGCATGCCGGCGTGGGCCGGGTTGCAGAAGGTCAACCACGTCAGCATTTCGTCGATCCTTGCAGGCGACCTGATCGCCGCGCTCAACATACAGGCGCGGCGAGAGGCGATCGCATGACCGTTCTGGCAGCCAAGATCGCTGCGGCATTCAAAGCAGCCTGTCTTGATGAGCTCGACGCGCCAAAGCCCGGTAATGTTCATATCTTTGCCGACGGCCACCGAATGACGGCTTCCGAATTTCATCGGAGCGCGACGGCAGCTGCGGAAGCCATCTCGGTGGCCGGGGCGCGGGTCGGTGCGCGGATTCTCGCGGCAGTCGAGGCGACACTCACCGCTGTTGGCGCCAACACCAATCTCGGAATCATCCTGCTGTGTGCACCGCTTGCAGCCGCGGCCGACGTCGATCCTCCTGACCTTCGCACGGCGCTCGCACATGTGCTCGAGAGCCTCGATGTCGAAGATGCCAGCCTCGCCTTCCGCGCCATTGTGCGGGCTTCGCCGGCAGGCCTGGGACGCGCGCAGCGACACGATGTTTTCGAGCCCGCCACCGTCACTCTGAGACATGCGATGGCAGAGGCGGCGCATCGCGATAGGATTGCCTACCAATACGTTTCGACATTCGAGGATATCTTCGGTCGAGGCGAACCCCTGCTCGAGGCGGCTCTATCGCGGGCGATGCAACCAGGCTGGGCAACGCTCGCAGTCTATCTTGGCTTTCTGTCCGCGTTTCCGGACAGCCATGTCGTCCGCAAGCATGGCGCGACAGCCGCAGAGGAGATACGCCGCAACTCACTGCCGTTTTATACGCGGCTGCAATCCAGCGAAAGTCCTGCCTACCTTCTGCCCGATTTGCTGGCCTGGGATAGATCGTTGAAAGAGAGAGACCTCAACCCGGGTACCAGCGCGGATCTGACGGTCGCGACTCTGTTTACTCATCGCCTACGGAACATCTTGCCCTCGGCGCGCAACAGTGATTGACTTTTCGCCGCGGAGAGAGCTCCGCCGCTATCTGGCTAACCGGTCCGGCCGATGCCGGACGCTGAAAACAAGGATAGCCGTTGTGCCGAGCGCGCGATGCTTCGGCGCGCGAGCGGCTTTGTTGTTCCTTGGAAAGGAGATGGCGATGGCAAAAATCAATGCACTCTGCATAGGTGAGTCGCTTGTCGGCGAGGGTAACGAAGTTGCCCACATCGACCTCATCATGGGACCACGTGGAAGCGCAGCCGAAACGGCGTTCGCCAACTGTCTGACAAACCAAAAGGACGGCTTCACCGCGCTTCTTGCCCTGGTGGCGCCGAATCTGATGTGCAAGCCTGCGACGGTATTGTTCAACAAAGTTACCATCAAGGGTGCGAAACAGGCCGTCCAGATGTTTGGCCCGGCGCAGCGTGCGATCGCGATGGCCGTGGCCGATAGTGTCGCGGAAGGGGTTATTCCGGAGAACGAAGCCGACAATCTCTTTGTTTGCGCCGGAGTTTTCATCCACTGGGAAGCTTCCGACGACAAGAAAATCCAGGACTACAACTACCGCGCCACCAAGGAAGCGATCGCGCGGGCAGTCCAGGGCGAGCCGAAGGCGGCTGAGGTCATCGCCAAACGCGACCAGGTCAAGCACCCCTTCGCCGCGTAGGATCGGGGTCCCGCAGGACGTCGAGCGCGGCCGTTTTGACTGTCTCCATGGCGGGCTGGCCAGAGGTGCCGGCCCATGAGGTATGTTGCACTTTCAGTCTGGCTTTACCCGAATACCGCTGATCTCAAAGTCTCGCGATCTCCGAGCCGCGCAAACGGCCATCGTGCAGGCATGACGCGACAAGCGCGCCTGAAATACCGGCGCGCTTCAGCAAGCCCAGATCGGCAGCATTCCGCACGCCCCCTGCCGCAAGAACCTTTTTCTCCGGCGCCACACGGCGGATCATAGACAGCGTCTCGAAGTCCGGGCCGGCGTCGCTGCCCACACGTGCGAGTGTCATGACGATCACTCTCTGCGGCCAGCAGGTCGGCTCGTTCAGGAGTTCCGGTGGCCCTTGAAATGACAGGCCGCGGAAGTCGAGCGAAAGAACAACCCGTGTATCCGCGGCGAAATGGCGCACGAGCGTGATATCAGCCTGTGTCTCGCTGCCGAGGACCAGATGACCCAATCCCGCATCGAGCCAATCCTCGGCACGGTGACGATCCGCGATGCCGTTGTCGATCCAGACCGTGAGCTGCGGAAACGCCGCCTTCAGGCGCGTCAAAGTATGCCGATGGTCTCCCTTCCCTTCGATGGCGTCGAGATCGGCAATGTAAAGTGTCTTGAACGGATGGACCGACAGCAGGCCACGCGTAACATCGACGGGATCGCTGGTGGGCGACAGGGGCGTCTTGATTGGCCGATATTGATCACGTTGGCCCATGCGGGCACGAACAACCACTCGGCCCTTGAGATCGAGAACTGGAATAATCTCCATCGTTGAGCAACTCATGACACAAGAAACAAGGTACGATCATGAAGGTATCACACGGACCGATGCAGGTAGAATATGGGAGTCGTCATTGGATGGGACGTCGGGGGGGCGCATCTCAAGGCCGCCCGTGCGGAGAACGGTCGCGTTGTAGACGCCATCCAGGTCGCGTCGCCGCTGCGCCTGGGTCTGGACCGGCTTGCGCAATCCTTCACCGAAGCCAAAGCTCGGATTGGCACCGCCCATCGCCACGTCGTCACGATGACGGGCGAGTTGGCAGATACATTCTCATCCCGCATCGAGGGGGTCGAAAGCCTCTCGACGATGGCGGTGCGCGAGCTCGCGCCTGACGCGGTCTCCCTCTACGCCGGGCGGGCTGGCTTCATTCGGCCGCAGGACGCTCGTGAGCATGTCGAAGACATCGCCTCAGCCAACTGGTTCGCCAGCGCTTCCTTGGTCGCTCGCGTTCGGCGCGTGGCACTGTTCGTGGACATGGGTTCTACCACGACCGATCTGGTGCCGATCGTTGACGGGGCGGTTGCGGCGCGCGGATACACGGACGCGGAGCGCCTGGCGGCCGGAGAGCTGGTTTACACGGGGCTGGTGCGCACCTTCGTAATGGCGGTTGCCGACCGCGCCCCGTTCGCAGGCCACTGGATGCCGCTGATCAACGAGTATTTCGCAACCATGGCTGACGTCCATCGCATTCTTGGGAGCTTGCCCGAGGGGGTCGATCAGATGGCAACGGCCGATGGCCGGGCAAAGACTGTCGAGGCGTCACGGGCACGACTGGCGCGCATGGTGGGGTGCGATGCCCAGGGTGCCGACGATGAGGCGTGGGCGGCCCTGGCACGATGGTTTGCCGAGGCGCAAATTCGGGCCGTAGTCGACGGGGCGCGGCTCGTCCTGTCGAGCCGCACCCTGACTGCTGACGCACCGATCGTCGCGGCCGGCATCGGCGATGCGGTCGTGGGGGAGGTCGCGCAGCGCCTGGGCCGCAAGCATATCGCCTTCGGCACAATGCTTGATGTCGCTCCGGAGGCACGCGACCGGGCATCACATTGTGCGCCTGCAACGGCGCTCGCCTTGCTGGCCCCACATGAAACGGCATGACATCTCTGCATCGCGGCTTTTCGCGCCTAGTCAATGCGCCCGATCCCTGCCCGCTCAGGCACCGAAGACGAAGCGCGTCCCCGTGTAGGAGCGCAGCAGCTTGCTCGGCATCTCGGCCTTGGCCATGTCGTAAAACGGCTCACCGGTGCAGTGCAGCGGGATGACGTAGTCGATATCGATGTCCTTGAGCGCCCTGATCGTCTCGCGCACATAGTCCTCACTATAAGGCGCGAGGTGGAAGCCGCCGATAACAGCGTGAACTTTCTTGACGCCCGACGACGCTTGGGCCTGCTTGATTGCGTTGATCACTCCGCGATGGCTGCAGGAAGTCAGAACGATCAGCCCACGTGCCTTTAGGTTGAACGCGGTGGCAATCTCATGCCGAAACTGATCCGGGATGATCGCCTTCGTCCGCGTGTCGTCCGGAAGCCGCTCCGCATAGCAGCCCATCCCGTGGTCCACGCCGATCCTCATGGCGCTGGGAGATAGCAGCTTCTCAAAGCTTGCCTGGCCGATTTGACCTGTGGTGAAACCGTGATCGGCGACGAGCGCCGGTCCTTCCGCATATTTCACCGTAAGATTGGCGTTCTGCAGCGCTTTGCGATCCAGGGCGCCGAAGTCGCCGCGCACCGGCGGCGCCGTCCACTCGCGCGAGCAGAACGCCTCCTCCCCGCCGATATAAATCGGCAGCTTGGCTTTCAGCTTGCTGTTGTTCTGCTGCAAGAAGCCGGCGAGACCGCCAAAATGATCGTAGTGGCCGTGACTCAAAACGAGGGCGTCAAGTCCGGCTGGATCGATCCCCACGAGATTTGAATTGTTGATCAGCGCGTCCGGCGTGAAGCCGAAATCAATCAGGATATTTCGTGTCTCGGTGCCGCGCCGCGACTCGACGTGCATCGACAGACCGAATTCGCTGATCAGCGTCTTGCCGGGCGGCTTGTCGTTGCCGATACCCCAGCCGAAGTGCTCGATATCCACATTGGTGACCTTCCGGCTGGGCGCGACCGCGAATTGATAGCTATCGACCACCACACGTACAGCCACGCGGTCGATCTCGGGAACCGATCCCGAGATCGCGTCAGCGCGTACCGGCTTCGCGTCGCCGATCAGGGTTGCCACAATCGCGCTGAACATACCGGCGCCGCCCCTGCACAGGACATCGCGCCGATCCAATGAATCGCACTGGTCGATTGACATGATATACCTCCCGTTTGCACCGCCCTTGCTGCCGCAAGACTGGCCAGTCCCGGTCCAGCAGAGCGGAACCCGCCTCGGTTCGATCAAGGGGGCGGTGGCTCGAAGCTGCATGAGGATGCAGCGGCGAACGATAGTCGTGAACGGAAGGCCGGAGACCGCTGCATGCTCCGGCGAATGTTGGGCGCCCCACGGTCAATAAAGATCGGCGCCATTGCGTTGCCGTGGCCGTATGATGGTGGAGCCCGTTGCGCGCTCTCGTCGTCAAGACTGCGACGGCCTGCGGGACCATCATTCAATTTCGTTGGAGCCGGGCCTTGGCGCCCGGGGCTTGCAACAGCGACATCACGGTCTATTTGATCTCCCACGTCGTGTTATGCGGAATGTCCATCGCGGTATAGCTGCCGGGACCAGCCAGCGCAGGCATCGTTATGCAAGCAAATGGCTCACTGCCGGTAATTCCCGCGTACTTGCCGGTGCCGCCCGTGATGATATGCGTGCCACAATCCATTTTCGGCTGCGACTTATCGAGGTCGCGAGTATCGAAGGTCGAAAAGATTTTGTCGCCGTCGCTATCGGCGAGCACGCAGGCGCCGTCAATGTATTTCTTGCTGCCCGACGCTACGCTCAGCGCTGCGCAATGTGCTGACATCTTGTCGAGCATCTTCTCTCCCTTCATATTCTGGGTAGTCCCGACCGCCTCCAGCGGAGTGGCCGTACCGAGGCCGGGAATGTCAATGTTCATCAAGGGCCGAAAAATGAAGTGCGTGACATAGGGCGTGGTCCCCTTCTTATCAATCGGGTCTCCTAGGACAGCCCCGGGGGCAAAGGTCACGAGCACCCCGGACAGAAGTGCTACTTTGACAAATGTCATCGCTGCGGCGCGTCCCGCGATTCTGCTCGCGTTCATGGGCTTCATTGGTTCCTCCTGGATCAAGCATGGCATTAGGCTGATGCTAGGAACTGCCGCGGACTTGGAGAGGCGACCTGCTTGCACTTGAGAGGCGGTGTTTTTGCTCTTGTTGTTGTCTTGCCTTCGTCAAGGCTGGCTTCTGCAGACCTTCGGCGTCCGCGATGCCGCCAGCGTGCCTAGTTCTGCTTTTAAATCTAGCATCTTGGGGCCCGCGGAGCTTGGACAGGAGCGAAGGACGGCTCGGCCTGGAGGGAAAATATGTCGCGTTCCGAGACTGCCGAGAAAATTGTAGAATTTCATCCGTGGTATTCTGATGGGGGTTACGCTGGGGCTGTGAGTAGCAGGAGCTGGGCTTCATGCGCCCGCCAGCGACGGACCTCGCACCGCTACGGTACTCTACGAGCAATCTCCCAGAGCGCGATCGGCTTCCCTTCTGGCGCGAGTTTTTCGCTCGCAAGGTCGTGCTTTGCGACATCGAGGCCGAATCGGAGCTTCCGTTTCGTGCCGAGGCAACATTCCACGAGTGGCCGGGGCTGCGCGCGATGTGGGCCGGGACGTCCACGCCGCAGCGTTTGCAGCGCACGCCGGAGATGGTCGCCAAGGGGGACGATTCGTTCAGTCTTCTCATGAAGCAACATGGCCTCTTGGCCGTGTCGCAGCTCGGCGACGATCTGCCGCTCGGGATGGGCGACGCCGTTGGGCTGCTCCACGCCGAACCCGCCAGGATGACAACGTCGCAAGGCGACTATGTCGGTCTCATTGTCCCGCGCGTCGCGCTTGTCCCGCTGGTGGGCGATGTCGAGCGTGCGGCGATGCGGCTCATTCCGCGGGACAATGAAGCGCTGCGGCTTCTCATGAAATACCTGGAAATCATGCGGGACGACGCTGCCCTGATGACAGCCGAGCTGCGGCATTGTGGCGTGACTCACATGCATGACCTCATCGCGATGGCGCTTGGTGCCACGCGCGACGGCGCGGCGATTGCGAACCGCCGTGGCGTGCGGGCGGCACGGCTGAGAGCGATCAAGGCCGATATTCTGGAAAATCTCAGCAGTCCAAGCGTGACGGTGACCGCAGTAGCGCTTCGCCAGCATGTCACGCCGCGCTACATTCATATGCTGTTCGAGACGGAAGGAATCACATTCTCGGAGTTCGTGCTCGGCCAGCGCCTGACGCGCACGCATCGAATGCTCTTCGACCCTCGTTTTGCCGGCTTGAATGTCAGCGCTATCGCATTTGCGGCCGGATTCGGCGATCTATCCTATTTCAATCGTACCTTCCGCCGCCGCTTTGGTGCGGCTCCATCGGAGCTGCGACACAGCTTTCCCAGGGCGGATCATCGACTCGCCCCAGAGGTAAGCTCAGTCAGCTTGTGAACCGCAATCCTGCATACGGCTTCCACCTCGGGTGTTTGGCGTGGAACCGCTGTTCATCACCCGTTATCGCAGGTTTTTCGTGTGATCAAACTGCAGATGCTGAACTTCTTCTTCATCAAGCCGATGCGGAGCTGATACCTCCACTGAACCGTGTCATTTTTCTTTTCTTCACCGAATCGAACGTACGCCGATCGTGTCTGGGAAAAGCATCGCGCGTTCGATCGCGCTCCATACGGTGCGAGCGCAGCTTCCGGAAAACTTCCCCAGACTAAACCCCAGACCAAATGGATTTTTTAGTCTGGGCTGCCTTTTGCAAGGCCTGAAAAGGACCGACAATGGTTAGGTGGCGCGCTCGGAGAGATTCGAACTCCCGACCCTCAGATTCGAAGTCTGATGCTCTATCCAGCTGAGCTACGAGCGCAAAGGCCGTCACGGGGTCAACATACAGGCTTGCCGCCGATTTGGAAGGGCCGCGTGTTCGCAAGCGCACGGCTGACGATCGATTTTTGTCCATGCTATGACGGGCGCGCGACAACGAAACGAGGACAGAATGGATCAATGGGAACCTTCTCCGTTTGTTCGGCTGATGGGGTTGAAAGTCATCAGCCGGAGCGCGGAGCGCACCGAATCCGAGCTTTTCATCCGCGAGGATCTCTGCAACCGCCGCGGCGTCATGCATGGCGGCGCCGTGATGGCCTGGGGCGACACGCTCGGCGGCATGACGGCGAGCGCGGCGCTCGCCGACGGCCAGCGTACCGCCACCATCGAGAGCAAGACCAATTTCTTCGCGCCCATCCCCAAAGGCGATTCCGCCCGCGCGGTCTGCACGCCGCTGCATAGCGGGCGCACCACCATCGTGCTGCAGACCAACATCACCCGCAGCGACGGCAGGCTCGCCGCCATCGTGACGCAGACGCAGATCGTGCTGCCGGCGCAAACCTAGGGCAGCGAAGGCGTAGGGTGCGCAAAATTGCCCCGTACAGCGGTCGTGACGCGCGGTCTCAGGGCAGCGTGAACATCAGCCGTCGGTCGGTCAGCCCGCTGCCGCCCGGCTTGGTCGAGCCGCCCGCGAAATAGAGGTTCCCCCGATCACGCCGGCTCCGAAACCCATGGCTACCCATCAAGATCGCGCCCGCCGCGAGCGCCAAGCGCAATACCAGCGTCGAACGGAACGCATTCATCCGAAACCTCCCCGGGCAGCGGTTTACAAGCTATTCACACCGCGTATTTGATCGCACAATATCATGCGGGTGGCATTGCGACCATGATGGGAGGGCGGCGATGGATGTGCGTGCGGCAGTGGCGTTCGAGGCGGGCAAGCCGCTTCAGGTGGAGACCGTCAAGCTCGACGGCCCCAGGGCCGGCGAAGTCCTGGTGGAGATCAAGGCCACCGGCATCTGCCATACCGACGAGTTCACGCTCTCGGGCGCGGACCCGGAAGGCCTGTTCCCGACCATCCTGGGGCATGAGGGCGCCGGCATCGTGGCCGAGGTCGGCGCCGGCGTCACGTCGGTGCAAGCCGGCGACCATGTCATCCCGCTCTACGCGCCCGAGTGCCGGCAGTGCCCCTCCTGCCTGTCGCACAAGACCAACTTGTGCACGGCGATCCGCGCCACCCAGGGCAAGGGCCTGATGCCCGACGGCAGCTCGCGCTTTTCGCTCGGCGGCAAGACGCTGCACCACTATATGGGCTGCTCGACCTTCGCCAATTTCACGGTCCTGCCCGAGATCGCGGTCGCGAAAATCCGTCCCGACGCGCCGTTCGACAAGGTCTGCTATATCGGCTGCGGGGTCACCACCGGCATCGGCGCGGTCCTCAACACCGCCAAGGTCGAGGCCGGGGCCAATTGCATCGTGTTCGGCCTCGGTGGCATCGGCCTCAATGTCATCCAGGGGCTGCGGCTCGCCGGCGCCGACATGATCATCGGGGTCGACATCAATCCCGAGCGCAAGAGCTGGGGCGAGCGCTTCGGGATGACCCATTTCGTCAACCCCAAGGAGGTCGGGGGCGATCTCGTCCCCTACCTGGTCGACATGACCAAGCGTGGCGCCGACCAGATCGGCGGCGCCGACTACACGTTCGACTGCACCGGCAATGTGACGGTGATGCGCCAGGCGCTCGAAGCCTGCCACCGCGGCTGGGGCGAGAGCATCATCATCGGGGTGGCAGGCGCCGGCCAGGAGATCGCCACCCGCCCGTTCCAGCTCGTCACCGGCCGCGTCTGGCGCGGCACCGCCTTCGGGGGCGCGCGTGGCCGCACCGACGTGCCCAAGATCGTCGACTGGTACATGCAGGGCAAGATCGAGATCGACCCGATGATCACCCACACCATGCCGCTTGCCGACATCAACAAGGCCTTCGACCTGATGCATGCCGGCAAGAGCATCCGCAGCGTGGTGCTGTATTGATCCTCTCTTCCCTCCCCCTTTCAGGCGGAGGGAAAGACGCCGGCATAGAACACCAGCCACAGCGCCGGGCAGAGGAAGGCGCCGAACGGAAGCTTGGTGGCGGCCTCCAGCGGGCGGCCGCGGACATGGGCCACCAGCACCAGGATCAGCGCGGCGCTCGCCGCGAGCGCAAAGCAAACCGGGATGGCATCGAGCGGGAGCCATGCCCCAATACCGGCGGCGAGCTTGACGTCGCCGATGCCGAGGCCTTCGCGGTGGCGCAGCCGGGCATAGCCCCACCGCACCGACAACAGGACGGCCGCCGCCCCCGCCGCGCGCAGCGCCGCCGCCCCCGCGCTCCATCCGGGGTCGAATGGATCGAGCGCGGCCGCGGCCGCAATGCCGGTGGCAAGCGCACCGATGGTCACGGTGTCGGGCAAGAGGAACGTGCGCGCGTCCACCTCGGCGCCGGCGATCATCAATGCCCCGAGCAGCGTCGAGGCCAGCGCCGCCGGAAAGGCCAATGACGCAAACGAAACGACCGCCACCGCGGCGATGCCGGCGAGCAGAACCCGCGGGGCGGGACGAAGGTCCGCCTCCGACACCGGCGCCTCAGTTCCTGCGGCCGGCGGCTGGCCGCGGCACGGGCGAAGCATCCTTGCCTTCGATGAACTCCCTGGGGGCACGCATGGATTCCAGCCGCTCGCGGAACTCCTGGGTGACGGCCTGTTGATCGACGCCGTCGCGAACCACCTGCGGCCTGATGAACACGATGATCTCGGACCGCTGCCGGCTCCTGGACGTGTTGCCCAGGAGGTCGCCGAGATACTTGATCTGGTTGAGGCCCGGGATCCCGTCCTTGGAATTGTCCTGCTGCTCGCTGATCAGGCCGCCGAGCAGCACGGTCTGGCCGCTCGTCACCGCCACGGTCGAGTGGATGCGCCGTTGCGAGATCGTGGGCGTCAAGGTCTGCTGGTTCGGATTGACGACGTTGGAAATCTCCTGCTCGATCTCGAGCTGGACCAGGCCGTTGGCATGAACGCGGGGAAGCACCTTCAAAATGACGCCGGTACTGCGCATCTCGATCGTGTTGACGACCGGCGTGTTCGAGTTGGACAGCAGGGTCGCGGTGCTGGTGGTGACCGGAATCTGATTGCCGACCTCGAGCGCGGCCGGCTGATTGTCGATCACGACCAAAGAGGGCGAGGACAACACCTTCACGTCGGTGATGGTGGAAAGCGCCGAAAGGATCACCCGCGGCTGCGCCTCCGGCCCGAGCAGCAGGTTGAAGCCGGGCAGGACCCGCTGCAGGAATGCGGCTTGAACCGTCTGCGCAACCGCCGCCGCAGTGGAGGTCGAGGTGGCCGATGACGTGGTCGTCGGCGCCGCCGCCGGGAACATCCCGACCGAACCCTTGTCGCCCGCCATGCCGACATCGGCGCTGGTGAAGAAATGCTGCACCCCATATTGCAGCTGATCCGTGAGCGTCACCTCGGCGACCGTAGCGTCGATCGCGACCTGCAGGCGCGGCCGGTCGATATCGCGCAACGCGCGCTCGATCGCCCGGAAGTCCTCCTGGTTGGAATAGATCACGATCGCATTCGCGCTGGTGTCGGCGGTGATGCGCACGTTCTGGAACACACCGCGGCCGATACTTCCGCTCGGCAGGCCAGCGGTGCCGTTGTCGTTGTCGCCGCCGCGCTGGCCGGCAAATCCTTCGAAATCGGCCGCCGCGGAACCGCCGGCGCGACCGGTGTTTCCACCAACGCTGACGCCCTGGTTGGCGCCACTCGCGGAAGCCCCCGCATTGGCGTTGCTCGCGCCGAGGCTGCCGCTCCCGAGCGAATCGAGGCGCGACTGCGTGGAGGCGACGCCCGGCGCCAGCTGACCCGCCGGGCTCTCGGCGCTCGTGCCGGTCCGCCCGACGAATATATCGCTCAGAATCTTGGCCACCTGCTGCGCATTGCCGTAGCGTAGTTTATAGGTTCGCAACGCATTGCCGGTGGTGTCGGATCGGTCGAGCCGCCGCACCCACTGCGTCACCCGATCGAGCGTTCGCGCACTCTTGGCCACCACCATCACGGCATTCATGCGCGAGATGCCCTGGAACTGGACGGCGCCCTGGCCCTGCCCGTTCTCGCCGGCCTGGAACAGCTTCTCCAGCTCCGAAATCATGGTCTCCGGCGTGGTCGACTTCAGCGGATAGACCCCGACCGATTGGTTGCGCAGCCATTCCACGTCGAAGGTCGCGATCACATCGAGCGCCGATTGCCGCTCGACGCTGGTGCCCTGGACCAGCAGCAGGTTGCGCGCCTGATCGGCCCGAATGGCGCCCGGGCGGGAGAGGAAGTTCTCCGCCATCCGCGCGACCGACGCGGCCGAGGTGTAACGCAGCGGCACGACCGACACGCCGAATCCGGGCTGGCCGGTGCCGGCGCTCATGGCGCCCGCACCGGCGGCCTCCGGTATCGGAACGATCTTCACGAGATTGGCCTCGCGCACCAGTGCCGCGCTCGACATCCGCAGGATGCTTTCGAAAATCGGCAGCACGTCCTTGCGGGCGATGGGCCCGGTCGACGCAAAGGTCACGGTGCCTTGCACGCGCGGATCGACCACGAAGGCGAGGCCAAGCGTATCACCGATGAGCGACTTGGCGACGGTCGCGATATCGGCGCCCTCGAAGTTGAACTCGATGCCGGCGGCGCTGGCGACCACGCCCGGAGCGCTCGCCTGGATGCGCGGTGCCGCGTCCGCTTGGCGCGATCCCGGCACGGCAGCGTCGGCGTCGGCACCGGGCACGAGCAGAGGCCGGGCGGCCTGGTTGGCGGTGCCCGATGGACGCTCGGCGGCAGGCGACCGGGCGCCCAGGTCGGCATTGCGGATGGTGTCGACGATGTCGCTAGCCGGAAACGAGTAGTTGTCCTTGACCGCGCAACCAAGCAAGGAATCGCAGATTGCCGCTGCGACACAGACCTGCAGCAGGATACGCGACATATGCAGCCATTGGACGCATCGCAAACCAACAACTCCCCCTCACCCCCTCGACGATCCCCGCCGATCGGTACGCGCGATGAGCCCCCGTCAAACGCGCGCAAACCCCCGCGCGGCGCGGTTGATTGTAGGCGGGCGCCTACCGGAAGCGTCGGAAGGCAAGCTATGGCTTGGAGATAACGGTTACATGACAGCGGTGGCGAAGCTATGTTGCGCAAATGCCACATGAACTTCCCGCGCGCACCCGGATACCAGAACACGGGCTGATCGATCCAAGGATCGGCGATTGATCTCCAAACTTTTTGTTGTTGAGGACCTAACGGCCGGATCGGCGGTCGATCCGTTCCTCCGCCACATTCTGCGCCTGCGGGTCGGGGGGGCCGGACGGGGCGCGCGTGGCCTTTGCTCCCACGCCAGCAAACAGCGTAAAGCTGACGGAACGCTCGTCAAGCGAGAGGATGACGCGGCGCGGCTCGATCTGTGTCACCTTCCATCCCGCGATCTCATCGCCGAGCCGCGCCCGGACCACCTTGTCGGACGCTTCGGTACGCACCATGGCGCGGGCGCCATCGGCTTCGGTCACGATCCCGAGCAGGGTGAGCCTTGGCGGCGGTGCCGCCGGCGCCGCCTCGATGACGCGGGCGACCGGCGCGGGCGGCGGAGGCGACGGGCGACGGGTCGGGGCGAATAGCGGCCGATCGCGGGTGGCCGACAGCCGATCAAGCGACCAGGCCGCGAGCGGATTGACCAGGCCGGATGGAGGGTCGGGCGGAGCCCCCGCATCAGCCGCGAGCGCCGGCGCGTGCAGGAGGAGGAGACAAGCGATCATCGCCCGGCGGTGAAAATCAGTCATGCCGTCCTCCGCCGCCATAGCGCCCGCAAGCCCAACGTCACCCGCAGCGGCGCATTTTCCGCGCCGCCCGTAGCGGTCGCGGTCACCGGGCGGACCGTCATGGATTCTACAAATACATAAGGCGTGCCGGTCTCCAGCTGGTGGAGCAGCACTTGCAGCGCGGCGAGGCCGACCTCGAGGCTCGCCTCGATCCGAACCGCGTCGGCCGCATCCTCGCCGGCGGAAGCCTGTGTTCCGAACGATACCAGCACCGCGTGCTGGTCGGCGAGCCGCGCCACATAGGCCTGCAGCTCGGCGCCCGCCAGGCCCGCGGTCGGCGCGTCCAGGAAGGCCTGGGCGGGCGCCGCCGCGGTTCGGCCCGGGCCGCGCGCCTCGCTCCGCGCACGCGCGCGCGTCTCCAGGCGCGCCAGCACGTCCTGCCGGTCCGAAAGTTCCTGGACCGCATCGAAGCGCAATTCGAGCGTGAGCGCGACCGACAGGGCGCATGCGACCAGCACCAGGCCCAGCGCCGCCACCGCGATCACCTGTGGACGGTTGAGCATTCTCATGATCAGTCCTCCGCGCCGCCGTTATGCGGCTCGACTCGTGCCTCGATGTGAAACCAGAACAGCCTGCCGTCGGGACCGCGCGTGGTCGGCGCAAAAAAACGCACATCGGCGAACTGCCCGAAATGCTCGAGCGGGGCGATCAGCGCGGGGGCATCGCTGGTCAAGCCGACGATCCGCACGGTCGACTTCTGCAGCGTGAGCTCGGTGAGATAGGCGCTATCCGGCAACGCCTGCGACAGCGTGTCGAGAACGATCACGCCCGCGGGCGCGGTGTCTTTCAAAGCCCAGGCGCGCTCGGGCGGAGCGAGCGATGCGCTCGGCGCTGCCGCGCGCGCCCCCTGCAACTGCCGCTGCAGCGTGGCCGCGCGCGCCGCCACGTCCTCGCTCTCCGTGCGCAAGGCGCTCGCCGATGCGAGCGCCCAGGCCGCGACGCTGCCGCTCGCCAGCACCGTGGCGAGCACCGCAACGCCGACCATCCGGTGGGCCCGTTCAAGCCCCCTCCCCGGCCCGTTGTCGAACCGCGACCACAAAGTCAGCGGCGGCGCGGGCGTATCACCGACCTCGCGGGCAACGATCCGATCGGCCGTCACCCCGAGCGCGGCGAGCTCGCCGCGCGCCGCCTCGACCGCGGCGCGCGACGTCATCATGACGCGCGCGTCGAGCGTGTCCGCATCGCCTTCGCTCGCCGTGGCATCGAACCCGTAGACCACTTGGTCGGCCGGCCAGGGCGACAGGCGCTCGATCTGGTTGCGCACGATTCCGGGAAGAAACTCGCGCGCCCGCGCCGGCACGTTGATCCGCTGCAGCACGACCTCCTCGGCGGGAAGCTCGAGCGTGATGCAATGCCGGCGCGCCGCGCCGGCGAGCTCGGCCGCGGCCGGCACTTTCGCCCTCGCGCCGTCGACGCCGGAACGAACGACCAGGCGTTTGTCTTCGAGCGCGACGGAGAGCGCGCGCCGCGACCGCCAGGCCTCGTGCATGGCCACCAAGAGGCCGGCAAGAATTTCGATCCACCTTGTCCAGACCGCGAGTATCGGCATGAGCTCCATCCATCGGGCACGCGCCCGTTTTAAGGCCGTGAGCGCGGCGCTACGGGATTCCAGGCTAGGACCCGACAGGGCTGGCGATCCTTCGGCAGACAGACGATCACGGCCTCGGCCTCGGCCGCGTAGCCATCGGCCAGCGCGGCGGCGAGATGCACCGCTACCGCCTGCGCCGGCTTGACCGCGAGAAAAGTCTGCGCCGCTCCGAAGCTCGCCGCCGCCTGCTGAGGATCCGTCATGACCGAGCGCGCATCGAGAAAAGCCGCAAGCCGCGCCGGGTCGACACCGGGAAGCACCGCCAGGACTTGAGCCGGCGCGGTCAGCGGATTGACGGTCTCGTTGCCGAACACGGTGACGAGCGGAGCGAACGCGGCAATCCATTGCGGACGCATGCCGGGGACTTGGGCGAGTTGCGCCACATCGGTGAAGATCGAGTCTGGAGCGCCGGCCTTGGCGACAGTCGTGGTATTGGACGCGTTCGCGGTCACGGCATTGGACGCGCTCGCGGCAGCGGGCGCTTGCGGCTGGCCGGCATCCGTGTCGGGCTTGCGCCAAGTGACGATCGCGCGAGCGACCGCATCTGCCTCGGGTGCTCCAATCGAGCGCAGCAAGGCCGCGAGCACTTCGGGCGGCGCCTTTCCGATGTCGATGCGGCCGCCTTCATCGTCGAGACGGATGCGCACGGTTCCGCTCGACAGCGTGACCGTGGATTCCACACCAAGCAGTGGCCTCTCTCCGGCGCTCGACGCGAGGCCAGCCGCCACTTCGAGGCCCGCGGTCAAGAGCCCGTCGACTTTCGCGCGGTCGCGGTCGATGGCCATGATCGAAGCGAAACCGCGAAAGGTCAGCGACGCCGCCATGGCCAGCGTCGCGAGCAAGGCGACCGTCCACAGGACGGTCAGCAGGATCACCCCCGCGCGCGTTTTGCTATTCACCGGCGCCCCCCTGTCGGCATCGGGGAATTCGCAGGCGCGGCTCCGGGCCGGGGGCCGGCCGGATTGGCGAGGCAGTCCGTGGTGGCGCCCGCTTGCGCGCAGGCGCGCGATGCGTCGGATCGGATCACGAATTCGGCCCCGCCCAGCAAATCGACGCCGCTCAAGCGATCGCGCAGGCTGAGCTTCACCAGGCGCGGCAGGGTCTGCTCGCCGGCCCAGCTGCTGCTCCAGGAGAGCGCGCCCTCCGGCCCCATGCGCGCGAACGAGAAGGCCGCGTCGAACTGTCCCGCAACCAGCACGACCTCGTCGCGCAACGCCACATCGGCGAGCCGCGCGCGCGGGTCGCGCCAAGCGCCGCGGCGGCGGACCAACGCGGTCGTGTCATCGCCCGCCTCGACCGCCACGCTGATGACTTCCGGCACCGCCGGCATGCCTCCCTCCCGGCGCGCAGCAGGATCGACAATTCCAGCGCCGATGAAGGTGATTTTCGTCGGACCGCCCACGAAGGCCGCAAGCGCGCCCGGCGATGTCCCCTGCAGCACAAAACGGGCGGAGCCGATATCGGTTGCAAGACGCTCGGCCGCAAGCACGAGGCGCTCCCCCGCGCTCGCGCGGTTCGCACCCCGATCGAACGAAAGTACGACATTGTGCATGAGCGCGGCGGTTGCCATGACGATGACTGACGCGATCGCAAGCGCGGCCAGGACTTCGACCAAAGTGAAGCCCTGCTTTGCGGACGGTGCGCGATCGCGGCTCATGGCTTATTCCGATTCCGACTTTCCGAGCCGCACGGTCTCGGCGCTGACGAACTGCCCCGCCGCCCAGGAGACGCGCGCGACCACCCGGTAGGCGACCCAGCTCGGCAGCGGCTGCGCGGGACCGGCCGTGGCGGCGCGCGGGGCCGATGCAGTGCGCGGAAACATGGCCTCGATGGTCGCAGGCTCCGCAGTCACGCGCCACCGCAAGCCGGCGCTCTCGCCCTCACGCGAAAGACTGCTCAGGCTTGCGGGATCGACCGGATCGGCCAGCAGCGCGCGCAGAAGGATCTGCGCCGCGACCCGGTCATCGGCGCTCGCCATGATACGGCGCGCCTGAAACAGGACCGGGCCGAGCGCCGCGGCAAACGCCAAGACGACCGTCAGGGCGACCAGCGCCTCCAGCAGCGTGAAGCCGCGTCGGCTATGGCGCCGACGTCGCAACGACGTCGACGCTGCCGGTGAACCAATTGACGCGAATCTCATATTCGGCCTTTTCGTGCGAAAGCCTGAGCACGGCGCCCGTCGACGCCCCGTCCGGGTCGAAGCGAACGACCGCTTGCCGTCCCGACCAGATCGCATCGGCGCCGAGCAGGTCGACCGCGACATCGCGTGGGACGGCGACGGCGTCGCCGCCGTCGCCGACCAGAATGCGGCGGGCGCCGTCGAGCGCAACGTGCCGCTCGCGGCCGCCCAGAATGGCCTCCGTACGCTGGCGCCGCAGCAGGGCCGCGGCCTGCAACGTGACGGCTTTCAATCCGGCGCGCCCGGTTCCGGGCGTCATGGTGATCACAAGCGTCGCGACAAGGGCGATGATCAGCATCACCGCCGTGACCTCGAGGAGCGTGAAGCCGCCCTCGCGGTCAGTGCTCGACATTCGAAATATTGTCCCCGCTGCCCTCGCGGCCGTCCGACCCGAAGGAGACGATCTCATAGGGCGGAAGATGATCGGTCAGCGAACGATAGTGGTAGGCGTGCCCCCAGGGATCGACCGGCACGCGCGAGCCCTTGAGGTAAGGGCCATTCCAGTTCTCGACATCGGTCGGCCGCTTGGCGAGCGCGTCGAGGCCCTCGGAGCTCGTCGGGTAGCGGCCCGCATCCATGTAGAAGAGATCAAGCGCGGAGCTCAAGCTCTCGATCTGCAGCTTGGCGGTCTTCACCCGCGACTGGCCGAGATAGCTCAGAACCCGGGGCCCGACGAGGCCGACGATCATGCTGATGATCGTCAGCACGACCAGCATCTCGATCAGCGTATAGCCGTCTTTGGGCAGCCGCCGAATTCCGGCAGCCACCCGCCCGGTCAGAGCGTGCGTGTTCATAGGGCAAGTTCCGTTATGCTCAACAGAGCGCTCATAATGGAGATAATTAACGTCCCGATGACAACGCTCACCAGGATGATGGTCGCCGGACCGACGGCGCCCATGAGCCGGTCGAGGCCGAGACCAAGCTTGTGCTCGTAAAATTCGGCCGCGTGGCTTGCGATCGAGGGAAGGTCGCCGGTCTCGTCGCCGACCCGCAGCATGCGTACCGCGAGCGGCGGCAGCAGATCCGTCTCCGCCAAGGCGTCGGCGAAGCGGCGGCCGCTGCGCACCTGGTCATGCAGCCGGTCGAGAGCTGCTATGCAGCGCGGCTCGGTCACGACGTCGCGGAGGATTTTCAGCGCCGCCGGTAGCGCAACACCGTTGGCCACCAGAAGGCCGAGGGTCCCGATCAATCGCGCGGTCCGCCGATCCCGCATGGGCCCGGCAATGCCGGGGATCATGGCCAACAGACCCAAGAGCCGCGCGCGCCGCGCACGATCATGCAGCACGAGCCAGGCGCTCAGCACCGCCACCAGGCAACCGCCGAGGAAGAGATCGAAATTGACGTGCAGCCAAGTCGAGGCCGCGAGCACGAAAGCGGCGCCCGAATTGAGCCGGTCGCCGAGATCCTTGAAGACGATCTCGAACTGCGGAACCACATAGCTCAAGAAGAACAGCAGGATGAGCATGGCCGAAGCGATCAGGAAGAGCGGGTAGCGGATGGCCGAATTGATGCGCTCGGCGAGCAGGTCCTTACGGGTTCGATCCGCGACGATCGCGCGCAACGCGCCTTCGAGCTTTCCGGATGCTTCGCCGGCGCGGACCATGGCCACATAGGCCGGCTCGATGATCGCGGGGTGGCGCTCCAGGGCTTCTGCAAAGCTGTGCCCGGCGGAGATCGTGGAGCGCAGATTGGTGGAAAAGCGCGCCACCGCCTTGTTCGCATCGTCGGCGAGCGTTTGCAGCGCCGCCTCCAAGGTCAGCCCGGCTTCGACCAGCAAAGCGAGCTGGCGCAGGAAAATCGTGATGTCGCGGGAGCGCGGCGCTTTCCCGCCGAGGCTGCGCCCGAGGATTCCTGCGGCCGCGGGCTTAGCATCGATCGGCATATGGCCGAGATATTCGATGCGCCGGATCACCTCCTCGTGCGAGGGCGCCTCGACCTGGCCAGCGACCAGCTCGCCTGCTTGGGTCAGGGCGCGGTAGTGGAACTGCGGCATGGCGCGCTCTTACAAGCTCACGGCGACGCGGAAGATTTCATCGACCGTCGTCATTCCGGATCGACATTTGGCGACCCCGTCCTGCGTCATGGCGATCATCCCTTCGCGGCGGGCGACCGCTTCGAGCTCGGTCGCATCGGTCTTGGGCCCGATCGCGCGGCGGACCGCGGGCGTCACCTCGATGACCTCGAACACGCCCTTGCGCCCGCGAAAGCCGGAAAAGGCGCACCACTCGCAGCCCTTCGGCCGGTAGACCGTGTCGCCGACGGAAAGCTCCAAGGCGGCATAACGCTGATCCTGGGCGATATCGGCCGCCGACAGGCGATGCGGCTCCTTGCAGCCGTCGCACAGCACGCGCACTAGCCGCTGACCCACAAGCGCGCGAACGCAAGACGCCAGGAGAAAGCTCTCGACCTCCATGTCGATCAGGCGCGTCACCGCACCGGCCGCGGTGTTGGTATGCAGGGTCGTCAACACCAGATGCCCGGTCAGCGCGGCGTGAACCCCGATATGGGCGGTCTCGGAATCGCGCATCTCGCCGACCATGATCACGTCCGGGTCCTGGCGCAGGAACGAACGCAATGCCGCCGCGAAGGTGAGCCCGATGGCGGGGTGAATCTGGGTCTGATTGATGCCGGGAATCTGATATTCGACCGGGTCCTCGATGGTGAGAATCTTGCGGCTCGGCTCGTTGATCTCGGCGAGCGAGGCGGCGAGCGTGGTGGTCTTGCCGGACCCAGTCGGGCCGGTCACGATGATCATGCCGAACGGCGCCTGCAGGGTGCGGCGCAGGATGGCCTCGTCGCGCGCCGAGAGGCCGAGCTTGTCGAGGGCCACGAGGCCTGCGCCTTTGCGCAGCAGCCGCACCACCCCACTTTCCCCGTGCATGGTCGGCATGGTGGCGACGCGCAGGTCGATCTCGGCGCCGCCGACCACGATGCGGGCGCGCCCGTCCTGCGGCAGGCGCCGCTCGGTGATGTTCAGGCCGGCCATGATCTTGAGGCGGGACAGCACGCCCTTGGCCATGCTCATCGGCGGCGCCGGAACGTTGCGCAACAGCCCGTCGACGCGGATGCGCACCTGCAGCACGTTGCCGAAAGGCTCGATGTGCAAATCGGTGGCGCGCTGCTCGACCGCGATCCGCAACAGCTCGTCGATCGCACGCACCACCGGCGCCCCGCGCGCCAGGTCGCGCAGATCATCCAGATTGTCTTCCGCGACCGCCACGTCGGCTGGCGCCGCGGCGCCTGATTTTTCCCCTTCGAGCGTGGTTGCCAGCGCCGCATCGATGTCGTCGCTGGTGGCGACCGTAAGCGCGACCGGACGGCGCAGCGCGAGCTCGACCGCGCGGACCGTCTCATCCTCGGTCGGCGCCGCGACCGCCAGGATCAGCGCGCCGGACTGGTTCTCGAAGGGAAACAGCCGGCGCTCGCGCAGGAAACGCGGCGACATCTGCGCGCCGGCGAACCGCGCGCCCACAAGATCGGCGCGCTGCGCACGCGCGCAGCCATAGAACGCCGCGAGTTCGTCCGCAAAGGTTGATTGCGTCAGCTTGGTCGCGCCGAGCCAATCGACATCGACCGCGAAACCGCGGCGCGCCGCGGACGGCGACCCCGGACCCTCGCGCAGGACACCCTTGCGGGTGAGATGATCGATGAAATCGCTCGGGAACATGCGCAATCTCTCCGCATAGCCCCGAACTGCGAAAGCAATATGACAGTGATGGATGGACCGACCGGCGCGCCGTGCCGGTCGGTCCTCGGATCAGGGCAGGCAGGCCCCGATCAATCCAGATCGTGTCTTAGTCGTGATCGTGATGATCGTCGTCCCGGCCGGATATCGACACAACCGCGCCAGTAGCCGGATTGAGGAACACCTTGCGGGCCTCGCCCTCCTCGTGGCGATCGAAGTCGAACATGTTGTTCAAGGGGCCGGCGATGGTGTCGAACGAACCGCCCGGCTGGATGCGCTCGCCGGACAGCCAGTTGTCCTCGATGAAGCGAATGACCGAGCTTTGGTCGACCAAGGTGTGATCGATGAAGTTGACCTTGGCAAACGGCGAGATCACGAGCAACGGAATGCGGGTGCCGTAGCCGCAGCGACCCTGCGACGGCAAGCCAAAAGCGCCGTTGAGCGAGGTGGAGGTCGGCGTCAAGGTCGGCCGACCTTGCTGCAGGCCAACGTAGCATTTGCCCGTGGCATTCAAGGCGTCCGCAGTGGTGAACGAGGGGTTCACGACCGGCGGCTCCTGGTGGTCGTACCAGCCGTCGGAGTCATCGTAAAGGACGACCACGGCGGTGCTCTCCCATTCCGGCATCTTCTGCAGCGTATTGATCACGTTCACGAGGAAGTGCTGCTCATCGATCGGATCGGAATAGCCGGGATGGCCGTCCTGGTAGGCTGGCGCCTTCAGGAAGCTCACGGCCGGGAAGTTGCCGGCCTTGAGGGCATCGAAGAAGTCATGGATGTCATATTCGTGATTGGCCGGATCGACCGCCCCGCTATGCGGGTCGCGGGTATGGCCGATGGCCGCCACCGAGCCCGGCCGCGTGTGGAACTTGTTGCTGGTCGATGCATAGTACTGGAACCAGGCATGATGCGGGATGTAGTCGGCCGACTTTACCTGCGGCGTGCTGCCCGGCGCCGTCGTCGTGCTGGTACGAAAGCAGCCGGTGCTACCATCTGCATTCACGATGGAGAGGTCGAACCCGCCCATGAACGAGCCCCAGCTGATGTTCTTGGCGTTGAGCAAGTCGCCGATGTTTTGCCCGTGCATCGAGATGATGTCGATGTTGGTATTCGAGCACATATCGTTGACCGGGTCGCCGTCGCCGATCTCGGTAAAGTTGCCGTTGCCGTCCTTGGTCTCGTGGGTGCCGTGGAGCAGTTTGCCGGTTCCGTCAACCACGTTCGAAAAGGCGTCGAAGCCGCTGGTCTGACCGGAGATCAGATTGAGCGCGCCCGGGGTCGACGGACCGAAAGTCGTGGTCCAGGCATTGTCGTCCAATGCGAAGTGTTGCGCGTAGTTCCACATTGCCGTGACGGTATTGCCGTCGTAATAGCCCATCACCAGGGCCTTTCCGAAGCCGGTCGGCGTGCCGCCGTTTCCGGTGGCGAACGGGAAGGCATCCATCTTGCCGTTGTCGTCCGCGAGCTGCTCTGGATTGTCGTTGTGACCTTGATCGGCCGTGAGCCCCTGCAGGGGGGTCAAGCGGAACGGGTTGGAGGCATCCGCGCCATTGATCGCCGAGCCGCTGCCCATGGGGCCGTTGGGATTCTTGTTGATGAGATCGAGGCCGGCAAGCGGGACGAAGTGATTGTTGACGTCGAGCGGCGTCAGCAACGTGTTAATGTGCTTGGGGGTATGCGAAGAGGCGTGGAACGGTGTCTCACCCGGATTGTTCTGCGCCTTCGGGTAGGTGCCGAAATAGTGATCGAAGGAAACGTTTTCCGGGAAGATGACGACGAGATGCTTGATCGGGGTCGCGGTACGTATCCGGTGATCGTCACGATCGCGGTCGTGATCCTCGGCAAGGGCGCCCGCCGTGACCACGGCAAAAGCCGCCGCCAGGCAGCCGAACATGAGTCGGTGCTTCATCTTTGTCGCTCCTCAAAGATTATGATGGAAGGCTGGAATTCAAGGATACGCGCGACCGCGACATGCCCGCGATCGTTGACTGACCGTGATACCTTTAGGGCCGCCGTGTTACAGGAATGCTACGGACAATTCTTGCCGGCAAAAAATCGATCGGGACTCTCCATAAGGGGGGATGCCAACGATTCACTTTTTGCCGGACGAAAACATGTTGAAGAACATCAACCTGATCGCGCGCGCCCAACAGCCGCATGGCGCGGTATCCTAATAGCCTGTCACAATTTCCTTCATTGATTTCAATCGTCGTGATCATCAGTCGTGATCGATCATCATCATCGCAAGCCACGCTTGACATTTCTCCGTCACGAAACTGCAAATGCAGTGACCACGATCCGTAACATTTCCTGCCTAGGGTCGCCCGCGTTCGCGTGCGGCGCGATTCGCATCGCCTCGTGCACAATCCAACAGAATATCGGGGAGTCCAGATGAACAGGATTGCTCTTTCCTCGGCAGGCGCGCTGCTCGCGCTCCTGCTGGCCGGCGCCCTGCCGGCCAACGCCGCCGGCTGCCAGCTCTCAGCAAGCAGCAGCAAGGTCCAGCACATCGTTTATATCCAGTTCGATAATGTCCATTTGCGTCGTGACAGCCCCAACGTGCCTTCCGATCTCGAGCAGATGCCCAACCTACTGCATTTCCTCGAGAACGAGGGAACGCTCCTCACCAATCACCACACACCGCTCATCTCCCACACCTCGGTCGACATCCTGACGTCGCTCACCGGCGTCTATGGCGAGAAGATGGGCATGCCGGTCGGCAACACGATTCTCTATTTCAACGGCACGAGCTCGAAATTCACCAGCTCGTTCGCCTATTGGACCAACAATCTGGGCATCACCACGGTGCCGCAGATGGTGGACCAGCGCGGCAAGATCCATCCGGCCCCCTGGGTGCCCTTCACCCGCGCGGGCTGCGATGTCGGCGCGTTCTCGCTGGCGAATATCGAGTTCGAAAACACCCGCGGCGACATCGACAACGTCTTCGGCCCGACCTCGCCGGAGCACAACGAGAACGTCGCCAACCACACGCTCGCGGTCGCCGATTTCGAGGGCATCGCGATCCATTGCGCGCAGGCAAGCCCGCTCTGCGCCGGCTCACCGCATGCCGCGCCCGACAACCTGCCGGACGAGCCACAGCCCAACGGCACCGGAACCGGCGGCTATGTCGGGTTCCAGGCGCTGTTCGGCAACAAATATGTCGCCCCGGCGCTCAACCACAGCCCGTCGATCGTCATCAACGATCTCGACGGCGTCGCCATCTCGGACGGTCCCAACGGCACCGGCAATCCCGGCTTCCCGGGCTTTGACCCCTCGCCGTCGCAGACGCTGGGCTATCTCGCCGCGATGCTCGAAGCCGGCGTGCCGGTCGTCTATGGCTATATCGAAGACGCCCACGACAACCACGACTTCCCCGCCGATCCGGATGGCGCGTTCGGTCCCGGCGAGGCGGGCTATGTGGCGCAGCTCAAGAAGTTCGACGCGGCCTTCGGCCATTTCTTCACCCGGCTGGCGATGCACGGCATCACCAAGAACAATACGCTCTTCGTCATCACCTCCGACGAAAACGATCATTTCGCGGGCGCGGTTGCGCATGCGACGCCGGCGGGATGCGATGGCGTGCATACGCCTTGCACCTACCCGACCGGGGCAAAGGGCGAGGTCCAAGCCAATCTGAACAAGCTGTTCCAGGGCGAGTTCGGCGACGCAACCAAAATCAACATCGACTTCGACGATGCGCCCGGCATCTGGATCGATGGCAACCCGGCCCAGACCGATCCGGTCACCCGCAAGCTCGAACGGGAAGCCGCCGGCCTCACCGGCTTCGACCCGATCACCGGCACCACCAACAAGGTCATGAAGGCGCTGGCCGACCACGCCGAGCAGCGCTTGCTGCACATGATCAGCTCCGACCCGAACCGGACCCCGAACTTCATCCTGTTCGCCAATCCCGACTATTTCTTCCAGACCTCGAACTCGGCGCCCGCCTGCACGGCGGTCCCGAGCTGCTTCAGCCAATCGCGCGACCATGCCTGGAACCACGGCGACTTCCAGGACGAGATCACGCATACTTGGCTCGGCATGGTCGGTCCCGGCGTGCGCCATGAAGGGCGGACCGGGGAGATTTTCACCGACCACACGGACATCCGTCCAACCATCCTGAGCCTCGCCCGTCTCAAGGACGACTACGCCCATGACGGTCGCGTCGTGTTCGAGATCATCAAGAA
The DNA here is from genome assembly GCA_036522235.1 of Xanthobacteraceae bacterium. Lineage (GTDB taxonomy): Bacteria > Pseudomonadota > Alphaproteobacteria > Rhizobiales > Xanthobacteraceae > VAZQ01. Next base: position 803 of record DATDGG010000191.1, on the reverse strand, counting down.
CGAGGCATTGCCGGACGCTTTGCGTGACGACCGCCACCTCCTGTCCCGCCTCGCCAATGCGTACAAGCAGATCAATGCGCCGCTGGGCACGCTCGGCCGCAAGACCCTGACGGGGATTTCCACCCGGGCGCTCAAGGGCGATGACGCAACTTATGCGGCGCTCGAGGACAAGATCGAGGACATCACCGACAAGCGCAACAAGATCGCCGGCCGCATGATCGAGATGCTCGAGGGTGCGGCATTCCAGGGCAAGGAGATCGAAGAAGAGGAGGCCGAACGCCTGATCGAGCGGGCCGAGGAACTGCTCGAATCGATCGACTGAGTTGTTCCGACTAAGAGCCCGTCCGCGCCGGCCGGCGCGGGCGGGCTTTTTTTGTAGGATGGATTGAGCTGTTCGCGAAACCCGCCCTACGTCCAGGGACTAGCGCTCGTTGGTGAGCCAGGAACGGCGCCCGCCGAGAACGATGTTCGGCAACTGGGAGCAATCCCCGAAACTCGCCTGAGTGACTGTCGACTTGGAGATGGTCCAGGACAATCCACGGCGCAGCGAAGCGCCCGCCATGATGCATTCGTTCCAGGGCGGCAGCACCACCATGATGTCGTAGCAGCCGGGCACGATATCGGAGACCGCAAAGGCGCGCGTGCTCCAAAGCGGCGCTCCGGAGAGCTGATTGGGACCCCAATGCCGGCCCCCGCAGGGCGAAATGTAGAGTTGGTCGATGGTCACGCCCGACGTGTTCACCAGCACGAACTCCGCCGCGCGCACGGCGTGCGGCGCAACCGCCGCCAGTACTGCGGCCAGC
>DATDGG010000190.1:0-1594 GCA_036522235.1 Xanthobacteraceae bacterium | reverse complement strand
CTGCAGAAAATCTCGGCGCGTCGGAAGGTCAGGCAGCATCGGAGCGAGGGCTCGGGCACGTGCCGCCGTTGGCGGGGAGCGTGATCCATGCCGCGTCCGCGCCGCGTCGTCAAATGAAGGCGACGCAGGGCAGCATCGCGGATAGTTATGGCACGCGGTACCCCTCAGCGCCGCGTCCCGATGAACTGCAGCACGATCTCGCGGCGGCGGCGCGGGGTGCGGTGCTCGGCCAGATAGATACCCTGCCAATGGCCGAGCAGCAGCGCGCCCTCGCTCACCGGAACATGCAGCGACACGCCGGTCAGCATGGCCTTTACATGCGAGGGCATGTCGTCCGGCCCCTCCGTGTCATGGCGCCAGTCCTGACCCGGGGGCACCAGCCGGTTCAGCGCGGTCAGCAGATCGGCGCGCACGTCGGGATCGGCATTTTCCTGAATGACCAGCGAGGCCGAGCTGTGCCGCAGGTAAAGAAGCAGCGCGCCATCCTTGGCGCCGGCCGCCGCGATGAAGCGCGCTGCATCGTCGGTGATCTCGGTAAAGCCCGGCCCGAGCGTCCGAACCACCAGCGTCGCCGTGGTGACGACTTCCGCGGTCGCGCTCACCAGCTCGGACAGCTGGTGCGGGGTTTCGCTCTCGGTATGGTGGCGGATGCTCACGACTGGCTGCGCAGATCCCGCTGCACGCTCGTCACCATCGCGACCAGGCGGCGCCACACATTGCCGATGACGCGCATGACGTGATTGACCTCGCGTTCGCTTCGTGCCGGCGGCGGCCGTCCGGCGGCCGCATCGGGCCTGATCCCCGCGGGCAGCGCCAGACCGTGCGTCAGCACCACCCGCTTGAGAGCGGCGTTATCGCCCTGCAGGCGCGCGATCTCGGCCTCGAAGGCAGCGCGCTCCTCGGGCAAGGCCTCGCACAGCCAGCCGGCCGGGTGCTTGCTGCAGATCGACACCTGGCCGCTGCGACCATCGAGCCGCAGAAAACCGCCGTCGGCGCGGAAGAACGTGAACCGGCTGTCCTCGTTCTCCGGTGGCGCGCCTTGCGGGAAGGCCGTGCCGCAGAAGAGCGCGCAAGCGGCGACCGCGAGTACCAGCGGGCCCATTCGGATCATGATGCTCTCCTTGCCAACCGAGACAGCCGGGTGGCGCCGGCGGGCAAGCTACCACTGCGCCGGCCGGCGCAGAACCGCTTGAATATTGCGATGCACCCGGAAGCTTCCATAGGGGCGCGCGACGGTCGCCGTAAGCGGCAGATTCCATTTCTATTCCAATAATTTAGCTGATTCTGGCGAATTCTTGACTTGGCCGGACCCACTCAGTATGGTCCGCGCGGCTTCGGGGGCGGCGGATCGGCCGCGATCTTGTTGCAAGCGCGGTTTGGGTCGGATGCATCTTGAGTCGGATGCAGATGAGTCGGATGCATGGCCCCGACGCGCGGAAACGACGATCGCAACGAGCCACCAGCCGACGAGGCGGCGCTGTCCGCAAGGTTGCAGCGACTCGGTGTACGGCTCGGCGAGCGTCAACCCGACCGTTCTTCCGGCAATGATCCGCGTTCCGGTGCGAATGCCGATCCGTCGGCGCTCGCCCGCGGC
>DATDGG010000189.1:0-8175 GCA_036522235.1 Xanthobacteraceae bacterium | reverse complement strand
GAGATGCTTGGGGCCCGACGCATCGGCGGTGATGAACGGCAGGTTGACCTCGGTCTGGGTGGTCGAGGACAGCTCGATCTTGGCCTTCTCGGCCGACTCTTTCAGCCGCTGCAGCGCCAGCTTGTCGCGGCGCAGATCGATACCCTGCTCCTTCTGAAACTCGTCGGCCAGATAATTGACCAGCCGCATGTCGAAATCTTCGCCGCCCAGGAAGGTGTCGCCATTGGTCGACTTCACCTCGAACACGCCGTCGCCGATCTCCAGGATGGAGACGTCGAACGTGCCGCCGCCGAGATCGTAGACCGCGATGGTGCCGGTCTTCTGCTTGTCGAGCCCATAGGCCAACGCGGCCGCGGTCGGCTCGTTGATGATGCGCAGCACTTCGAGGCCGGCGATCTTGCCGGCGTCCTTGGTGGCTTGGCGTTGGGCATCGTTGAAATAGGCCGGCACCGTGATCACGGCCTGCTCGACCTTCTGGCCGAGATACGCCTCGGCGGTCTCCTTCATCTTCTGCAGGATGAAGGCGGAAATCTGCGAAGGCGAATAGCTCTTGCCTTCGATCTCGACCCAGGCATCGCCGTTGCCGGCGCGCACGATCTTGTAGGGGACGAGCTTCTTGTCCTTCTCCACCATCGGGTCGTCGTAGCGGCGCCCGATCAGGCGCTTGACCGCGAAGATGGTGCGCTCCGGATTGGTCACCGCCTGGCGCTTGGCGGGCTGGCCGATCAACCGTTCGCCGTCATCAGTGAAGGCGACGATCGAAGGCGTGGTGCGCATGCCCTCGGAATTTTCGATAACTTTCGGAGTCTTGCCTTCCATCACGGCGACACAGGAATTGGTCGTGCCGAGATCGATGCCAATGACCTTGCCCATGGATATGTCCTCTTCGCTCTTGGCAGGTCGGCCGGGCCCTCACGGCACCCGGACGGAAACTTTCGCGAACGCCTCGCGAAGCCCCTTCGTCCGACCCCCGGGATCCGGGTTAGACACCGCCCCCGCGGCGTCTTGGCTCATATAGGAGGGCGGCCTTGGGCCGCAAGGCGCAAGGCCGCGAATTCGCCCGTGAATGGCGCTTCGCCTCAAGGACTTGCGCCGTCCGGACGATGGGTCCTGGTCATGATTGGAAGGTTAATCGGCGAGCGACCGCATCGCTCGCCGCCTTGCCGTGCGCTAGCCCGCAGACGCGCCCGGCGCACAGGCGGCCGCTACTGCCCGACCGCGGGCGTCACCTCGAAGGCGAAGTGGAAGGCCGGCAAATCCTCGGCCGGATGATCCACCGCATAGGTCAGCTGCGGCAGACGGAAGCTGACCGGCGCGGTCTCCTTGCCCTTGTAGATCGCCGGATAGAGATCGATGAAGTGCCAACCGGGCTCGCCGGTCGCCTGCATGAAAATCTCGATGTCGCCTTGGCTGTTGAAGGCGCAGGCATAGCCGGTATGGCCGTTGTCGTAGACCACCGTGTAGATGTTGGCGGTCTCGGTCCAGCCGACGCCCTTGAGATGCACCTTGAAGGTGGTGCCGATCGGGCCGCGCGCGACGTCGAGCGGCAGCGCGCTCGGCGCCACCCAATAGGTCCCGACCACCTTGGCGTCGCCGCCCTTGTCGACCCACAGCGTGTGATTGCCGCCGAGATCGTCGGGCACGTGGTAGCGGAACTCGAGGCGCCCCGACGCATCGGGCTTGGCCTCGGCGATGGTGCGGGAGGCTTCCTCCCAGTGGCCGATGATGCGGTTGCCGGTGAGCGAGGTCCAATTGAGCTTAAAGGTTTTTCCGGGATCAAAGCCGGTGCCGACCGTCACGACGCCTCGATCGATCGGCGAGAAGGCCGGCGTGGTGACGAGATCGCCCGGCGGCAGAAGCCAGCGGACGCTGGTCTGCAATTGCTGCTCGGCCGGCGGCGGCAGGACCGGCGCCCCGGGCGTGATGGTGAAGGCGAGCTTGAAGCGCGGCCGGTCCGGCTGCGGCGACTGCTGCATGTTGCGGTAGACGGAGCCGAAGTCCGAATTGAGGACCTCCAGGATATGAAGCCCCTCGCGACCCACCGCCGGGATCGCGACCCGGGCGCTGCCGTGGGTCGTGATCGACGACATCCAACCGGTGTACCGGTTGTCGTAGAGCAGCATCCAGCTGGCCTGCAGCTCGCGCCAGCCGATGCCCTTGACCTCGAGCTCGATCGGGGTGCCGACCGGCCCATGGTCGGACAGCAGACGGACCGTCATGTCGACATTGAAGGCGGTCTGGGTCAGCAGGCGGCGGCCCTGCTGCGCCAGGATGTCGTGCATGAACCCGAAATCGTCGGGCGCCGCGAAGGTCGCCGAGAAAGCCCCGGATTTGTCGCTCTTTACGGTCGCGATCCGGTAGGCGACCGGATCGAAGCTGCGCCCATGATACTCGCCGTCGCCGGCTTTCCAGCTGCCGTTGACGGTGGTCCAGATGAGCTCGATGTCCTGCCCGGCCGGCATTCCGGTCCCGGTGATGGTGATCGCCGTCCCGACCGGGCCATGATCCGGCGTGACGTTCAGGTGGCCCACATAGCCGCCGGCGGACTCGCCGATCGACACGACCGGGCCGAGCTCGGCCGCAAGCGGCGCCGCTGTTGCTGCGCCGGCAGACGCGATCGCAAACACGGCCAGCGCGCATGCAAGCGCGCTCAGCCGCCCATGTCGGACGTCAGTCATTGTGGACTCCTTGGCGGCCTCTTGAGGCTTACTGGGTCTTGAGCTCGATCGCCCCGGCCTGGACTTGAAGCTGGGTGGTCGACCGGTTGAACGGTTCCCAGGTCGCCGAATTGCCCTTCTGATCCACGGCCGTGACCTTGTAGGTGAACGAGCCGTTCGGATGGTCGGCCGGAATGATCCAGGCCGCCGACCAGAAATTGTCGGTGGCCGGCGCCGGCGCCGGCGGATGCGGGCCGTAGACCCCCTGCACCTTCGAGCCGTTCGACAGCTCGACGGTGACGCTCTTCAGTTGAGTACCGTCGAGCGGCTTGCCGTCGGCATCGCGCACGCGCACGCGCCACACGACCTTCTCGAGATGCTTGAACAGGTTGTTGAGCACGCAGAGATCACCGGGCGCACCGCGCTGCGCACCGCGAACGATGTCGCCGTCGATAAACAGCTTGCCGGCGCTCTGGGCCTGCGCGAAATCCGCAAATCCAAACACCGATACCGCAATCGCCGATACTGCCAGGATCTTCATCGGGTCCTCTCCTCCACGTGTTGTCTTTGGTTGCCATATTAGTCCCGGCCTATGACGTTTTGAAGAGGCTTGAATCAGGAATCGGCGCTGGCCGGCACGCCCCCGAGGACATGCGAAATGAACCCTGAAAATGCCCCACGAAACCCCGCCGCAGGCGGTATGAAGGTAAGCGACGGTTTGCGGTTCGTACCGGCTTATTTCGATCGGCCCGCACAGGAGGAATTGCTGGCCGCGGTAGGCGAGGTCATGTGTCGGGCGCCCCTCTACACGCCCAGCATGCCCAAAAGCGGCCGCCCGCTCTCGGTCCACATGACCAATTGCGGGGAGCTCGGCTGGATGACCGACGCGGGCGGCTATCGCTACCAGCGCCATCACCCGCAGACCGGCGCGCCGTGGCCGCCGATTCCTGAAATGCTGCTCGCGGCCTGGCGGGACCTGTCGGGCTACCCCCATCCGCCGGAAGCCTGCCTGGTCAACGTCTACGGGCCGCAGGCCCGCATGGGCCTGCATCAAGACCGCGACGAGGAGGACATGGCGGCGCCGGTGCTCTCGCTATCGCTCGGCGACACCTGCCTGTTCCGGATCGGTGGGGACAAACGCAATGGCCCCACGCGAACGCTCCGCCTCGCCTCGGGCGATGCGGTGGTGCTCGGCGGGCGCGCGCGGCTCGCCTTTCACGGCGTCGATCGGATCATCCCCGGCACCTCGACATTGCTGGGCGAAGGCGGACGGATCAATCTGACGTTGCGGCGCGTTACCTTGCCGCGGCCTTCCGGCCTTGCCGTATTTTGACCGTTTCGGACGCGCAGGAGATTTCGGACATGAGCCCCATTCGCCCGATACTCGTTCTCCTGTTCGCGGCATTCGCCCTGGCGATGCCGGCATGGGTCGATGGCGCTTGGGCCGATGGCGTCGTCTTCCCGCCCGGCTCCCGCGTCGGTTTCGTTCCCCCGCCGGGTCTCACGGTCAGCACCAATTTTCCGGGCTTCGAGGACCGCGCCAAGAACGTTGCTGTGCTGCTCGGGGCGTTGCCGCCCGAGGCCTATGGGGAATTCGAAAAGTCGGACAGTGCCGAAGGGCTGAAGCAGCTTGGCGCAACGTTCGAGAAGCGCGAAACCTTGACGCTGCCGACCGGCAAGGCGCTGTTGGTGATCGGCCACCAGGACAAGATCAGCATCTGGATGCTGATCGCCTCCACTCCGGACCTGACCGCGATGGTCACGCTGCGGATGCTGGATTCCGCCAAGGATGTGTATCCGGACCAGGTCATCCGCGCGGCGTTCGAAAGTCTCGCGGTGCGCGCGGAGGTTCCGGTCGAGGAACAGCTCGGCCTGTTGCCGTTCAAGCTTGCCGCGCTCGCCGGATTCAAGATCGGCGCGGTGCTTCCGGGACGCGGCATCGTATTGACCGACGTGGCGGCGGACCCCCGCAAGGAGATCGCGCCCCACATCGTGGTCTCCCTGATGGCGGGCGCACCGGCGGCCGATAAAAGCGGGGATCGCGAGGAGCTCGCGCGCCAGGTGTTCCGCGGCATCCCCAATCTCAAGGACGTGCGCATCACCGCCGCGGCGCCGCTGCGCATCGGCGGGCTGCCGGGCCACGAGATCATGGCCACCGCCAAGGATCCGGCAACCGGCGCCGACATCACATTGGTGCAATGGCTGCGCTTCGGCACCGGCGCCTTCCTGCACCTGGTTGGTATAGCGCCGACGGGGGCTTGGACGCCGGCCTATGGCCGCTTCCGCGCCGTGCGCGACGGCATTGAATAGCGCTTTCGGTCACTCGACCGGGTCGGGGCCGGCACTCGCATCGTCGTTGACGGAAGGTTCCGGTGCCGCTTTCGGGCTGCCCTTGGCGACCGCGACCAGGGCCGGACGCAGCATGCGTTCTCCGATCATGTAGCCGGCCTGCACCACCTGGGCCACGGTCCCGCCCGGCAGTGACGGATCGAGCACCTCATACATGGCCTGGTGCAGGTTGGGATCGAACTTCTCGCCTTGCTGCGGCTCGAACTTCCGCACCCCGTGCTTCTCCAGCACCTTCAAGAGCTCGCGCTCGGTCAGCTCGACGCCGTCGAGCAGCGCCTTGACGCCGGGATCCGCGTTTTCCTTGAGCCCGGCGCGCAGCGTCTGCAGGGCGCGGGCCATGTTGTCGGCAATCGCCAGGATGTCGCGCGCAAAGGAAGCGACCCCATAGGCGCGGCTCTCCGCCACCTCCCGGTCGGTACGGCGGCGCAGGTTCTCCATCTCGGCGAGCGTGCGCAGCAGCTTGTCCTTGAGCTCGGACGCCTCGCGAACCAGCGCCAGCACGGGGTCGTCGCCGTGGTCCGCCGGCAGGGAGTCGGCGGCGGGCTCGATCATCTCGGGTCCGGCATCGGCGTTCGCATCGGCGCGGCGCGTGTCCGTCATCTGGTTGGTTCCGTTCTGAAATTCAACTTGGGGCGCTCGCCCCGCATATCAGGGCTGGGCCCGCAAAAATCAAGTCGGTAGCGCCTATCGGGGAAAGCCGCGACTTGGCTGCGAATGAAGGCGGAAGCCCTCACCCCCCGACCAGCTTGCTTACCACCTTGGCGGTGTAGTCCACCATCGGGATGACGCGCGCATAATTGAGCCTGGTCGGCCCGATTACCCCGATCACGCCGATGATGCGGCCGGCGCCGTCCCCATAGGGCGCCACGATGGTGGAGGACCCCGACAGCGAGAACAGCTTGTTCTCCGAGCCGATGAAGATGCGCGCCCCTTCGGCCCGCTCGGCCCGCCCCAGCATGTCGATCACGCCCCGCTTGGTCTCCAGATCGTCGAACAGGAGCCGTATGCGTTCGAGATCCTCGAGCGCCCGCAGGTCGTCGAGCAGATTGGCGTGGCCGCGGACGATGAGCTTGCGGTCCTCGCTCTCGCCGCCCGACCAGCTGGCGAGCCCCGCCTCCACCACCTTCTGGGTCAAGCGATCGAGCGCGGCCTTGCCGGCCTCGATCGCCTTTTCAAGCTCCGCCTTGGCCTCGGTAAGGGTGCGGCCGCGGCCGTGGGCGTTGAGGAAGTTCGACGCCTCGATAAGCGCCGAGGTCAGGAGCCCGGCCGGAATGTTGATGATCCGATTCTCGACCTGTCCGTCCTCGGCCACCAGCACCACCAAGGCCCGCTCGGGCTCGAGGCGGACGAACTCGATATGCTTGAGATGAACGTTGGACTTGGTGGTGAGCACGACGCCTGCCGAATGGGTGAGGCCGGAGAGCATGCCGGAGGCCTCGTTGAGCACCGCGTCGAGCGATTTGCCGGAGGCCGCGATCTTGGCTTCCATGGCGCGCCGATCGTCCTCGGCGAGGTCGCCGATCTCCATCAGGGCGTCGACGAAGAAGCGCAGGCCGAGCTCGGTCGGCAAGCGGCCCGCCGAGGTGTGCGGCGCGTAGACGAGGCCGAGCTGTTCGAGGTCCGACATCACGTTGCGCACCGAGGCCGGCGACAGCGGGGTCGTGATCAGGCGCGAAATGTTGCGCGAGCCGACCGGCTCGCCGGTGGCGAGGTAGCTTTCGACGATCTGGCGGAAGATTTCGCGCGAGCGCTCATTGAGCTGGGCGAGGCTCACCTGGGTGGCGCCGATCGGTACATCGTGGGAAGCCAAGAGCAACTCCGTTCAAATTAACCCGCCGCCGCGATGTCCAGTCTATCACGCCAGGCGATCGCGTCCGGCATATCCGTGGGACGTGCCCCTTGTGGGTCGCCCCCGCCCTGCTTACAAAGCTCGCTCCGTAAGAAGCGATTCCGGCCGCGCAGACGCCGCAGCGAGCCAGAACCGCCAGGACCACCCAAGTCAAGGACCAGGACATGCGGCCGAGCCGCCGACAGCCCGACGAATTGCGTGCCGTCTCGCTCGAGCGCGGCGTGGTGAAATATGCCGAGGGCTCGTGCTTCGTGCGGTTCGGCGATACCCACGTGCTGGTGACCGCGACGCTCGAGGACCGCTTGCCGCCCTGGCTCAAAGGCCAGGCGCGCGGCTGGATCACGGCCGAGTACGGCATGCTGCCGCGCGCGACGCTCGAACGGACCCGGCGCGAGGCGTCGGCCGGCAAGCAGGGCGGCCGCACCGTGGAAATCCAGCGGCTGATCGGGCGCAGCCTGCGCGCCATCGTCAGTCTGGAGGCGCTCGGCGAACGGCAGATCACGATCGATTGCGACGTGATCCAGGCCGACGGTGGGACCCGGACCGCGGCCATCACCGGCGCCTGGGTGGCGCTGCATGATTGCCTGGCCTGGATGAAAAAACGAGAGATGACCAAGGCCGATCCGCTGCGCGACCATGTGGCGGCGATCTCGTGCGGCATCCACAACGGCACCGCGGTGCTCGATCTCGACTATGCCGAGGATTCGGAAGCCGACACCGACGCCAATTTCGTCATGACCGGCGGCGGGCAGATCGTGGAGGTGCAGGGCACGGCTGAGAAGACGCCGTTCACCGAGGAGCAGCTGCTGGGCCTCCTGGCGCTCGCCCGCAAAGGCATAGCCAAGCTCATCGACCTGCAGAAGATGGCGGTGATGTGAGCGCGATGGCAGCCCCTGCCCCGACGCTCCCGCGCGCCCACCGGCAGATCGCCGGCGAGCTGGTGATCGCGACCCACAATCCGGGCAAGCTTGCCGAGCTGCGCGATCTGCTCAACCCCTTCGGGATCAAGGCCGTGTCGGCCGGCGAGCTCGGCCTTCCCGAGCCCGAGGAGGCCGGCACGAGCTTCCGCGCCAATGCCCGCATCAAGGCGCAAGCTGCCGCCGCAGCCGCGCAGCGGATCGCTTTTTCGGACGATTCCGGCCTTGCGGTCGATGCGCTCGGCGGCGCGCCGGGGATTCACTCGGCGCGCTGGGCCGGGCCGGACAAGGATTTTGCCGCCGCCATGGGCCGGATCGAGAACGAGCTCGCGGCGCGCGGTTGCGTCGGGCCGCAGCAGCGCCGGGCGCATTTCGTATGTGCGCTGTGCCTGGGGCAGGTAAC
>DATDGG010000188.1:0-7763 GCA_036522235.1 Xanthobacteraceae bacterium | reverse complement strand
GAGGCTTGGCTCGCCAAGGGCGTCGCGCGGGTGATCATCGGCACCGCGGCGGTGCGCGATCCGGATCTGGTGAAGCAGGCGGCGCGGAAGTTTCCGGCGCGTGTCGCGGTCGGGCTCGATGCCCGCGGCGGCAAGGTCGCGGTCGAAGGCTGGGCGCAGGCGAGCGAGCTCACAGCCCTCGACATCGCCAGCCGCTTCGAGGATGCGGGCGTCGCCGCCATCGTCTACACAGACATCGCGCGCGACGGCCGGCTCTTGGGCCTCAATCTCGATGCCACCATCGCGCTCGCCGACGCCATCTCGATCCCGGTCATCGCCTCGGGCGGGCTCGCCTCGATGGCGGACATCGAAGCGCTGCTGTCGCCACGCGCACGAAAACTTGCCGGCGCAATTGCCGGCCGAGCGCTTTACGACGGCAGGCTCGACGCGGCGGAAGCGCTTGCTTTGATCTCGACGCGGCGCAAGATGATGCGATGAAAATTGAGGAAATCACCAGGATTGGAGCGTCGCGGCTGGAGCGTATTCGCGTGCGCAACGCCCTCAATCCCATGCTTTGGCTCGCAGTTGCGGCACCAATCATTTTCTTGCCAGCTGCTTGGTATTTTCACGACTATGTCCCGATCCTGTGGGTGCTTGTCACGGTCGCGAGTCTTCCGACGATTGTCGCGATCGCGGCCTACATGATCCTCCTGTTCAGGAGTCCCGATCGATTGCAATCCGAAGAATACCAATTGCGGCAGCGAGAATTGCGGATGATATATAGACATGGTCGAAGGCCGGACATATTTGATGAGGCGAATCAAGTCATTCGCGTCGAAAGTCCGAATCCTCGGATCGGAGCTGGAGAGAAGGAATGAAGACGTATCTTCTGGTCTTTGATGACGGAAGCAACCCCGACGTCGATCTGCGGAGCTTTGTCGATACTCTCGACGATGGGGCCGAGATGTATACCCTGGACGGTCACGTTTGCTTCCTGAGAAGCGATCTTTCCGTGTCCGCGCTCAACGATAAATTTTTGCAGTTTGCCGGCTCGAGTCTCTTTCTCATTACGGAACTGGGCTCAAACTATGCAGGCCGGATGTTCGGGGCATTTTGGGATTTCATAAAACAAGAAAAGCGCCTCACCGCGGCGGAGTGATGTTCAAGGTTCGTGTCATCCCCTGCCTCGACGTGAAGGACGGACGCGTCGTCAAGGGCGTCAATTTCATCGACCTGCGCGACGCTGGCGATCCGGTCGCGGCTGCGGTGGCGTATGACGCGGCCGGCGCCGACGAGCTCACCTTCCTCGACATCACGGCGAGCCACGAGAACCGCGGCATCATTCTCGACGTGGTGCGGCGCACCGCCGAGGCCTGCTTCATGCCGCTCACCGTCGGCGGCGGCGTGCGCAGCATCGAGGACGTGCGGGCGCTGCTGGCGTCCGGGGCCGACAAGGTCTCCATCAATACGGCGGCGGTGAGCCGGCGCACTTTCGTCAAGGAGGCGGCCGAAAAATTCGGTGACCAGTGCATCGTGGTCGCCATCGATGCCAAGAAGGTGTCGCGCCCGCCCGCGCCCGATCGCTGGGAAATCTTCACCCATGGGGGACGCAACCCGACCGGCCTCGACGCTATCGACTATGCCCGCGAGGTGGTCGGGCTCGGGGCCGGCGAAATCCTGCTCACCTCCATGGACCGCGACGGCACCCGGCAGGGCTTCGACATTGCACTCACGCGCGCCATCGCGGACGCGGTCGGCGTGCCGGTCATCGCCTCGGGCGGGGTCGGCACGCTCGCGCACCTGGTCGAGGGCATCCGCGACGGCCATGCGACCGCGGTCTTGGCGGCCTCGATCTTTCATTTCGGCGAGCACACGGTGCGGGAGGCCAAGGCCTTCATGGCCGCCGCCGGCCTGCCGATGCGGCTCGACCCGTGAGCCGCAACGCGTGCGCTTTAATTTCTCGCGGCTCGCGGGCCGCGGTGGTATGAATGCCCGATGGCGGATTTTACCATTTACGATCTCGAGCGACGCGTGCACGAGCGCGCGCTGGCAAGCCCAGAGGTATCCTATACCCGCAAGCTGCTCGACCGCGGCGTGGCGCAATGCGCCAAGAAGCTCGGCGAGGAAGCGATCGAGACCGCGCTCGCCGCCGTCGGCGAGGATCGCGATCGCCTGATCGCGGAAGCCTCCGATCTTCTCTACCACCTGCTGGTGCTGCTCAAGGCGCGCGGGATCGCGCTTGCCGAGGTGGAGCAGGCGCTGGGCGCCCGCACCGTCCAATCGGGCCTCGACGAGAAGGCCGCGCGCAAGCACAGCTAGCGCCGACAGGTACGGGCGATGGAACAGCGAACCGAAGGCGTGCTCTCTCCCTACCGCGTGTTCACGCGTGCCGAATGGGCGAAGCTGCGTGCCGACACGCCCATGACCTTGACGCCCGAGGAGGTCACGCAGCTGCGCTCGCTGCACGACCGGCTCGACATGCGCGAGGTCGAGGAAATCTACCTGCCGCTGTCGCGCCTGCTGTCGCTCTATGTCGCCGCCACCCAGCGCCTGTTCCGCGCCCAGCAGAATTTCCTCGGCACCGAGGACAGCAAGATGCCCTATATCATCGGGGTCGCGGGCTCGGTCGCGGTCGGCAAATCGACCACCGCGCGCGTGCTGCAGGCGCTGTTCGCGCGCTGGACCAACGGGCCGAAGGTCGACCTCGTCACCACCGACGGGTTTCTCTATCCCAACGCCATCCTCGAGCGCGAAGGCCTGATGGAGAAGAAGGGCTTTCCGGAAAGCTACGATCTGCCCGCGCTGTTGCGCTTTCTCTCGGATATCAAGGCCGGCCGGCGGCCGGTGCGGGCGCCGGTCTACTCGCATCTTCTCTACGATGTGATGCCGAACCAATGGATCGAGATCGACCGGCCGGAGATTCTGATCGTCGAGGGGCTCAATGTGCTGCAGGTCGGGCGGCCGCCCCGGGACGGCAAGGCCGTCCCCTATGTGTCCGACTTTTTCGACTTCTCGATCTATCTCGATGCCGACGAGCGCGTGTTGCGGGGCTGGTATGTGGACCGCTTCCTCGCCTTGCGGGGAACTGCGTTTGCGGATCCGAAATCCTTCTTCCATCGCTACTCGACGCTCTCCGACCAAGAGGCGATCGCCACCGCGACCTCGATCTGGAACCGGATCAATCTCGTGAACCTGCACGAGCGCATATTGCCGACGCGCCAGCGCGCCGATCTCATTCTCACCAAGGTCGAGAATCACTCGGTCGGAGAAGTGGCGCTGCGGCGGCTGTGAGCGGGCTTTTCAGGCCGCGAGCCGTGTGCGCCGCAGCCGCGCCAGCACCTCGGCCAGGCGCTCGCGATCGAGCGGCTTGGTGAGAAAGCCGTCCATCCCGGCCTTCAGGCAAGCGTCGCGATCCTCGCTCAGCGCGTCGGCGGTGAGGGCGATGATGGCCGTGCGCGGTCCATCGGCTTCGGCGGAACGGATGCGCCGTGTCGCCGCGATGCCGTCGGTTGCCGGCATGTGCAGATCCATGAGCACTAGGTCAAAGGGCGTCCCGGCGGCGCGGGCGGCGTGCCAGGCTTCGACCGCGGCGGCGCCGTCGCGGGCGATGGTCGGGCGATGGCCGAGCCGCTCGAGCAAGGCGCGCGCAAGCAGCGCGTTGATCTCATTGTCCTCGGCGATCAGGACCGTGAGCGCATCGGCGGCTTGCGGCGCGACCGCCCGGTCGGGGTTTTGGGCGCGCTCGAAATCGTCCCACGCAGCCTCGGTGCGCCCGCCGCCGAGCTGCGCCGCGAGCGAAGCGATCCGAATGGGCTTCACCAGATAGCCGGTGAATCCCGCCGCAAACAGGGCCGGCAGCTCGTGACGCTCGGCCGGCGTGATCAGCACGATGCGGCGCGCGATCGTGGGCGCGACTGCGGCCGCCAGCCGCCGGCAGGCGTCGAGCCCAAGCGCGTGGTCGACCAGGATCGCGCTCCAAGGTTTGCCTGATGGTCGCTCCGCTGTCGCGGCGGCAGCCGCGGGCACGTCCGGAACCATGCGAGTCTCCGCGCCCCATTGGGCGAGACGCCGTGCCACCAGCGGCGCTTCGATGGTGCTTGCGGCCGCGATCAGCATCGCGCTGCCGGCGAGGTCGGGGGCCGCGAAGGCCTGGTCGATCACTGTCACCGAGCGCGGTAGCGCGACCGTGACCTTGAAGGTCGCGCCCGCACCCGGCGCGCTTTCGACCGCGATGCGGCCGCCCATGCGCTCGACAATGCGTTTGGAAATGGCGAGGCCGAGACCGGTGCCGGGGAAGCGCCGTGCCGCGCTCTGGTCGACCTGCTCGAACTCGTCAAAGATACGGCTCTGCTGCTCCGCCGCGATGCCGATGCCGGTATCGCGCACCGCAAAGCTGATCTCGTCGGGCGCCGGCCCCGCCTGCACCATGATGGCGGCGCCGCCCCGTTCGGTGAACTTGATGGCGTTGCCGGCGAGGTTGAGCAGCACCTGGCGCAGCCGCGTCCCGTCGCCGGTCACTTGGCGCGGCAAACCGTCATTCACATAGGCGGCGATTTCGAGGCCCTTGGCCTGGGCCCGCGGCGCGATCAACTCGACGATGTCCTCCAGCAAAGCCGGCAGATCGAACGTGCGGATGTCGAGGTCGAGCCGGCCGGCTTCGATCTTGGAGAAGTCGAGGATTTCCTCGATCAGGGACAGGAGCGTGCCGCCGGAGGTCTTCACCGCCTTGGCATAGGTCGTCTGCTCCGGGGTGAGGGTGGTATCGAGCAGCAGGTCCGCCATCCCGATGATGCCGTTGAGCGGGGTGCGGATCTCGTGCGACACCATGGCGAGGAAGCGCGACTTGGCGCGGCTTGCCGCCTCGGCCTGGTCGCGCGCGATGCACAGTGCCCGCTCGGCCTCGACCCGGTCGGTCACGTCGCGGCCGACGCTCTGCACCTCGGCGCCCGCAGTTGCGGCGGCGCTCCGCGTGCCGGCGGCCCGCACCACCACGTCGCGCCATGCGATCCAGCGCGCGCCGTCGCGGGTGGCGATCTTTTGATCGTGGGCGCGGCTGCCGTCGGGCAGCAACGCGGTATCGCCCTGCTCGATCACATTGGGCTTGAAATCAGTGCCCACGAGCGCCGCGCGCGGCGCGCCCGCGAGCGCGCAGAACGCATCGTTGACGAAGGTGATGCGGCCCGCTGCGTCACGGCGCACGATGACGTCGCCCTGGGCTTCGAGAAAGCTTCGGGCGCGTTCCTCGATCTCGCGGAGCTCCCAGTTGCGGTCGGAAAGCTCCTCGATGCGTTCCGTGAAAGCGCGCCGTTCCGCACGCCGCTTGGCGCGCAACCGCAGGCGGCTCCCGATCAAGAGGCCGATGGCCCCGCACGCCGCTCCGAACAGCGCCGCGGTGCCGACCGCGAACATCTGCGGATCGTATGCGGCCCAAGGGCCGCGCGCGCCGGCCAGGAATCCGAAAGCGATCGCGAACGATACCGACAGGATGACGGTCGCATGCACCACGACCCAGAACGCCCGGGCGTTGAAAACGAATCGCAGGAATGAAATGAGAGAGCCCACGTGGTGCCGCCCGCTGTCCCGCCACGGCATGGGCCGGCGCAACTGACGGCGTTGGCGGCTGCCTACCTTGGCTCTGTGCGAGAGATTGCGCCCGCAAGCGTTGCGTTTCCCCTCAATTCACGCAGCCGCGGGCCCCGCGGTTGCGGGCAGGGTTAACGTGACCCTAACCCGGATATCCGGGCTAACCGCCGAACGTCATCGAGGGTACCGGCGGCAGGCCGTAGCGGGCCCGCGCCATCGTGCAGGCATCATCACCCGGCACGCACGTTCGGCAGACCTCCGGCCGCACCGCATAGACCGAGCACGCGGTCGCGAACCCGATCTCCCCGACCAGAGCCGCGCAACGATCGCCGTTGCAGCGCATCCGCCCGCCTCCGTCATCGACCAGCTCCGGCGGAATACGGTCGAGCGCGGCGTCGCTCTCGGTCGAAAATCGCGGCCACTCCTTGGAGAACGCGCAGCACGCGCCGCAGCTCTGGCACAGTGCCGAAGCCTGGAGGTCTGCGTCCGCCGGCATGTCACTGGTGCGGATGGGAAGCTCCATTTTCAGACGCTACGCGGCGCGCCGCATCTCGTCGGCCAGCGCCCGGTAGGACAGCGCCTCGGCCAGGTGTACGCGGCCGACATGGGCGGCGCCGTCGAGATCGGCGAGCGTACGCGCCACGCGCAGCACCCGATGATAGCCACGCGCCGACAAATGCATCGCATCGGTGGCGTCGCGCAAGAGCGCAAGCGCGCCCGAGTCGGGCCGCGCCACCTCTTCGAGCAGTGGACCGTCGGCTGCGGCATTGCAGCGGATGTGCGCGGCACCGAGCGCCGCGTAGCGCTCGGCCTGCAGGGCGCGCGCCCGCGCCACGCGCTCCCCCACCTCGCGGCTTCCCTCCGCGGGCGGCGGCAGGATGAGATCGGCGGCGGTGACGGCGGGCACCTCCACGTGCAGATCGATGCGGTCGATGAGCGGGCCCGAGAGGCGCACCTGATAATCGGCGGCGCAGCGCGCATTCTGTCCGTGCCGGCAGACGAAGCCCGGCTCGGTCGCATGGCCGCAGCGGCAGGGATTCATGGCCGCCACCAACATAAAGCGCGCCGGATAGGTGATCCGATGATTGGCGCGTGCGATCGCGATCTCGCCGGTCTCGAGCGGCTGGCGCAGCGCATCGAGCACGCGCGGCTGGAACTCGGGCAGTTCGTCGAGGAACAGCACGCCGTGGTGCGCGAGCGACACCTCGCCGGGGCGCACCCGCAAGCCGCCGCCCACCAGCGCCGCCATGCTGGCCGAGTGATGCGGTGAACGGAACGGCCGCCGGTTGGTCAGCGCCCCGCCCTCGATCTCGCCCGCGACCGAGGCCACCATCGAGACTTCAAGCAGCTCGGCCGGGGTCAGCGGCGGCAGGATGGTGGGCAGCCGCGCCGCCAGCATGGATTTGCCGGCGCCGGGCGGGCCCACCAGGAGCAGATTGTGGCCGCCGGCCGCCGCCACTTCGAGCGCCCGCTTGGCGCTTTCCTGGCCCTTGATGTCCTTAAGATCCACCAAGGCGCTTTCGCTCTCGCGGATTTTCGGCTGCGGCCGCGCCAGCAACTGCGTGCCGCGGAAATGATTGGCGAGCTGGATCAGCGAGCTTGCCGCGATGATCTCCATCTCGGGGCTCGCCCAGGCGGCTTCCGGGCCGCAGGCGGCCGGGCAGATCAGGCCTTCCTCGCGCGCATTGGCCCCGATGGCGGCCGGCAGCACGCCCGCGACCGGCGCGATCGAGCCGTCGAGGCCGAGCTCGCCCAGCACCGTGAACCCGTTGACGGCGTCGTGCGGGATTGCGCCGATCGCTGCCATCAGGCCGAGCGCGATCGGCAGGTCGTAGTGGCTGCCTTCCTTGGGCAGGTCGGCGGGCGCCAGATTGACGGTGATGCGCCGCGCCGGCAGCGCCAGGCCCGAGGCGGTGAGCGCCGCGCGCACCCGCTCGCGCGCCTCCGACACCGCCTTGTCGGGAAGCCCCACGATGTTGAACCGGGGAAGTCCCGAGGCGACCTGCACCTGCACGTCGACCGCGCGGGCCTCGATCCCCTCAAAGGCAACCGTAGAAACGCGCTGGACCATCTGCCCCTCTTGCGCGAGCGAAGGTAGCGGAAGGTGGCAAGAGAAGGGAATATTATACTTTACGTACCCACCGGGGAGGAGCTAAGATGAGCGATCATGGGGTACGGAGAATCACTTATTTGCGGCCCCT
>DATDGG010000187.1:0-8677 GCA_036522235.1 Xanthobacteraceae bacterium | reverse complement strand
TCGCCATCCTTCACCGCCTTCATCAGGTTGACGGCGGTCATGCGGCCGGCGACGACGTGATAGGTCAGCACCTTGGTCAGCGTCGCCTTGTTCTCGGGCTTGAGCAGCGAGTCGACAGTACCGGGCGGCAGCTTGGCGAAGGCTTCGTTGGTGGGCGCGAACACCGTGAAGGGGCCGGCGCCCGACAGCGTGTCGACCAGGCCCGCGGCCTTCACGGCGGCCACCAGCGTCGTGTGGTCCTTCGAGTTCACGGCGTTCTGGATGATGTTCTTCGACGGATACATCGGGGCGCCGCCGACGGTGACGGTCTTCTCGTTCTCGGCAAATGTGGGGCTGGCGGCGAGGGCGCCGAGCGCTATGGCGGCGGCGACGGTGGTCAGTGCAGCGATGCGTGAAAGTTTCATGTCGTTCTCCAGTGCTTGAAAATCGCGCCCCGCTATCGGGGTCACGCATGAGCTACGGGAGTGGGGAGCGAGGGGATGCAGGGGTGGGTGAATTTTGTTGGGTCGTGTAGCCCGGATGGAGCGCAGCGCAATCCGGGTCCTTCGAGACGCCGCGCTACGCGCGGCTCCTCAGGATGAGGCCCTCATGGTGAGGAGCGCGGGCTCTGCCCGCGCGTCTCGAACCACCCGCTACAGGCTCAACAGCTTTCCGCTGGCGATCACCGGGCCGGTGGGCTGGCCGGTCGGCGAGCCGCCCGGCGGCTCCATCGATACCGCGAGCGCGGTGTCGGGGGTGATGCGCCCGATGAGGTCGCGCGGCACGTCGATCCGCACCGGCTGCCCGGGCGTGATCAGGCCGAGCGAATGCGGCTTGTCGCCGGCGGGAATGAGCCACAGCTCCATGGCGCGCGGATCCTGCGTCAGCAGCGCGGCCGGCACCACCGTGAGGCTGGTGCCGCCGGCATTGACGGCGGCCACGAAGGCCGGCTGCCCGGTGCTGGCGCCGAGCGTCGCCAATAGCGGGCGCGGGAGCGGCGAAATCTCGATGAAGGTCAGCGCGCCGATGCTCGCCACCGCCAGCGCCGCCGAACCGATTGCGAAGCTGCGCCAGAACACGAGGCTCCGCCACAGGCTCTCGGGCGGCTTGCTGGGATCGGGCAGGCGGACCGCGCGCGCGATGCGGCTCCAGGCGCGCTCGGGCGGCTCGACCGGCGCAACCGCATCCGCGAATACGCCGAGCCGCTCCTCCCAGAACGCGACCTCCGCCGCGAAGACCTGGTCGTGCGCCAGCCGCTGCTGCGCACGTCGGCGCTCCTCGGCGCCCAGAACCCCAAGCACGTATTCCGCCGCGACCAGCTTGTCGCTTTCCTCCTGGATGATGGTGCGGTCGTCGGTCATCGTTCGAGACAGTCTCTGAGCTTCAACAGGCCGCGGCGGATCCAGCTCTTCATCGTGCCGAGCGGCACCTTCATCCGTTCGGCCAGCTCCTCGTAGGTGTTGCCGTCCAGGAACGCCGAGCGGATGGCGGTCGATTGCCGGGATTCGAGCTGCTCCAGGCAGAGCGTGAGACGGCTCGCGTCCTGCGCCGCCTCGACCAGCTCGCTCGCGGCGGGGCCCGGATCGCGCACCTCCTCGGCGGCATCGATCGCCTCCATGCGGCGGCCGCCGGCGGTCGCGCGCAGGCGGTCGATCGAGCGGTTGCGGGCAATCGCGACCAGCCAGGTAATCGGGCTCGCCCGCGCCGGATCGAAGCTCGACGCCTTGCGCCAGACCGTCAGATAGACCTCCTGCAGCACGTCCTCGGCCTCGCTCCTGTCGTTCAATATACGCAGGCAGACGCCAAATAGCTTCGCCGAGGTGTCCTGATAGACGATTTGCAGTGCAGTGCGGTCGCCGCCCGCCACCCGAGCGAGGGCGGCCACGAGCTGTGTGCGATTGTCCTCAACCCCCATGGAAAATCGATCCGATCCGCTGCCACCAGGGTTACCAATTAGCACCGCCGGGGCGCGCCCGTCGATATGCGCCAGCGCCGCACGAAAACCGGATCCCGCGACCGGCCTTGCGATGCCCCGCCGCCGCTCAAGGCAGCCCCAAGACAGTCCCGAGAACTTAAGGCTTTGTTTGCGAATTCGTGCCACGAAAGCAGGCCCAAAAATCCGATTTCAGCAAAGCCCTCGGACATGCTCACGCTCGCGCAAAAGCTGTCGGCGACATTCAACGACCTGATCGCGCGGTCGAGCTTCGGGCTCGACGTCATTCTGCGCATGCCATTGGCGATCTTCTACGGCGTCCTGGCCTTCAGCGTCAGCCGCGGCCTGGTCATGTTCGCCCTGCAGTGGGAGACGCTCGAGGTTCCGTTCAAGGGGCTGCGCTTTGCCTCGCTCCTGGCCAATGCGGTATTCCTGTTCACGCTGCTGTCGTTGACGGTGCTGCGCTCAAAGCCAATTCGAAGCTTCGCCAACGTGAATGCCCGCATGATGGCTGTGCTCGGCACGGCGCTGCCGCTGATGCTGAGCACGCTGCCGGCACCCGAGTTGCCGCCGGCCGTGACGGTCGTCTCGATCATCACCATCGGGATCGGATGCGGGCTCGCGATCTATACCGCGTTCTGGCTCGGACGCTCCTTCAGCATCGCGCCGCAGGCGCGCCAGCTCGTGGTCGGCGGCGCCTATTCGGTCGTCCGGCATCCGCTCTATCTGTGCGAGGAGATCGCGGTGCTCGGCGCCATGCTGAGCTGCTTTTCCCCGATGGCGGTCGCGATCGTCGCCATCCACTGGGCCTTCCAGTTGCGCCGCATGGACTATGAAGAGCGGATATTGCGCGAGACGTTCCCCGAATATGCCGAATATGCCGCGACGGTTCCCCGCCTGATCCCCCGCTGGTGATGCAGCGGCGCCTGCGCCTGGTGCCGCGCCCCAAAGGTTGCCGGGCAATTGATGCGGCCCGGGCCGGCCCTCCGCGATACAATCGTCCGTCGTCTTAATGCCAGGTGGATGATGGCGGCCTTGCTCCTCGCCGGCGTGCTTGCGGCCATCCTTGGCTTTGCGGCCCATCGCGCCAGCATCTGCAACGTGCGGGCGGTCGCCGAGGTCGTGACCTCGGGCACCGGATACATCTTGCTCGGTATCGGAAAATCGGTGCTGTGGGTGAGCGCGATCACCATCCCGGTCTTCCTGCTGATGCCGTCCGCCGGCGCCGGTCTCAGCGGCTGGCCGCTGACCGGCGCGGCGGTGCTCGGCGGATTTGTTTTCGGGGTGGGGGCCGCGATCAATGGGGCCTGTGCCTTTTCGACCCTGGCAAGGCTGGCCGACGGCGAGGGTCGCATGCTGGTCACCGGCGCCGCCTTCGGGCTCGGCGTCCTGTGTTTCGTCCTGCTGATCGACTGGCGCTTGATCGAGCGCCCGGCGCCGACGCCGGCTTTGATCGGATCGCTGCTCGGATGGCCGCTGGTCGTTGTCGCGGCGGCGCTCGCGGTATGGGCCGTCTACGAGATGGCGCGCCTGTGGCGTACCCGCCCGGCCGGCCGTTGCGTCCACGCGCTCGTGCTCGCCCCGCAATACCGGCTTTCCAGCGCGGCCATGCTGATCGGAATTGCCGGCGCCACGATCTTCCTGATCTACGGCTCGATCGGCTATACGATGACGCTGCAGCAGCTGGTCGAGGGGTTGCATGGGACGCGCAGCTTTCCGGCGGCCGCGAGCTGGCTCCTGTTCCTCGCCATATTGGCGGGGATGTTGCTCTCGACCTGGCAGCGGCGCAGCTTCCGCCCGGATTGGCGGCCGCGGCTTATTTGGCTTCGCAACCTCTGCGGCGGTCTCCTGATGGGCGCGGGGGTGGCGTTGACGCCGGGCGGCAATGACGCGCTGGTGCTCTACGGCATCCCGAGCCTGTCCCCGCATGCGCTGCCGGCCTATCTCGCCATGGTGGTCGGCATCGGGCTCGGACAATGGTCGATGCGGGCTTTGCTCGGCATCGAGCTGCAGGTAGCCTGCCGCAACGATCTCTACACCGCTGCCGAGACGCCAGCCAAAACGCGGCGGCCGGCCTGAGCGCGTGCAGCCTTCAGAATTTCTCCACCCAGGGCCGCAGCTCGATCTCCCAGCTCCAGGCGCTGCGCGGCTGGTGGATGACGTGCAGATAGCTTTGCGCGATCGCGTCGGGGTCGAGCAGGCTTGCGGGCGCGTCCGCGCTCTCGCCGCGGCGCGCGCTCTTGATGCCGCCGTCGATCACCATATGGGCGACGTGAATGCCCTGCGGGCTGAGCTCGCGCGCCATGCTTTGCGCGAGCCCGCGCAGCGCGAACTTGCCCATCGCGAAGGGCGCCGACTGGGCGTAGCCCTTGACGCTGGCGGAAGCGCCGGTGAACAGGATGGCGCCGTGCCGTTTCGGCAGCATGCGCCGCGCCGCCTGCTGGGCGACCAGGAAGCCGCCGAATGCCGACACCGCGATCGATCGCTCGACCTCCGCCGGATCGAGATCGATGAGCGGCCCGCGCGTGCGGTAGCTCGCATTGTAGATCACGATATCCGGCGCCCCGCCGGCGGCCTCGAGCTCGCCGAACAGCCGTTCCACGTCGGCGCGCTTGGCGGCGTCGCAGGCAAAGACCGCCGCCCCGGTCTCCTGCTTCAGCGTATCGAGATCTTGCGTGCCGCGCGCCGCGAGCGCGACCGCAATGCCGTCCTTGGCCAAGGCGCGCGCCAGCGAGGCGGAAAGCCCGCTGCCGGCGCCGACGATCAGGGCCGAATGAAATTGGGGAGGGGCCATGGGGTGCGGACGTCGGTGGTCAGTAATCAGCAATCAGACAGCAGCATTCGCATTCTAGCCGACTTCCGATCACTGACCACTGACTACTGTCCCCTGAAATTGGGGGAGCGGCCGTCAGTGGTCAGTAGTCAGCAGCACTCGCATTCTAGCCGACTTCTGATCACTGACCACTGATTACTGTCCCCTGATTACTGTCCCCTGCTCACGCCGCCCCTCTGACCTCGCTGCCGCCGGGCGGCGGGATCGGGACGCCGTCGTCGGCATATTCGTTGAGCTTGTTGCGCAAGGTGCGGATCGAGATGCCGAGAATGTTGGCCGCATGGGTGCGGTTGCCGAGACAATGCTTGAGCGTCTCCAGGATGAGATCGCGTTCCACGTCGGCGACCGTGCGGCCGACCAGCGCGCGGGTGACCGCCTCGGCCGCCATGGTGGCATGGGTGACGGTCGCGAGCCCCTTGGCCCGGTCGAGCCTGGTGCCCTCCGGCGTCAGGATGGCGTCGGCCCCGATCTCCTCGCCGGTCGTGAGCAGGACCGCGCGATGGATGGTGTTCTCGAGCTCGCGCACATTGCCGGGCCAGCGGTTGAGCACCAGCGTGCGGCGGGCCTCCGCCGACAGCGGGCGCGCCGGCTGGCCGTTTGCGTGCGAATATTTCTTGATGAAGTGCTGCGCCAGCTCGGTCACGTCGGCCGGGCGTTCGCGCAAGGCGGGGATTTTCAGGTTCACAACGTTGAGGCGGAACAGCAGGTCCTCGCGGAACGAACCCTCGCGCACCGCCTCGACCAGATTGCGGTTCGAGGTGGCGATGATGCGGATGTCGACCGGCACCGGCTTGGTGCCGCCGACGCGGTCGATGATCCGCTCCTGGATGGCGCGCAGAAGCTTGGCCTGCAGGCGCGTGTCCATTTCCGAGATTTCGTCGAGCAGCAGCGTGCCCCCGCTCGCCTCCTCGAACTTGCCGATGCGGCGGGCGACCGCGCCCGTGAAGGCGCCCTTCTCGTGGCCGAACAGCTCGGATTCGAGCAGATGCTCGGGGATCGCCGCGCAGTTGACCGGGACGAAGGGGGCGCGGGCGCGGCTGGAGCGGCCGTGCAGATAGCGCGCCACCACCTCCTTGCCGGTGCCCGACTCGCCCGTGATCAGAACCGAGGCGTCGGAGGGCGCGATCTGCTGCGCGAGCTTCACCACATGCGCCATGCTCTCGTCGCGGTAGATCAGCTCGCGCGTATCGTTGGTGACGGCCGCCAGCACCGCGGCGATCAGCTCGGGGTCGGGCGGCAGCGGGATATATTCCTTGGCGCCGGCATGGATGGCGGCGACCGCCGCGCGCGCGTCGTTGCTAGTGCCGCAGGCCACGATCGGCACGTGGATATGCTCGGCCTCGAGCCGCAGCACCAGGTCGCGAATATCGAGCGCGACATCGGCCATGATCAGGTCGGCACCGCGGCCCGAGCGCAGCACCGCCAGCGCCTGATCGATCGAATCCGCATGGGTGACGGCCGCGCCCTTATCCATCGCGAGCTTGGTCGCGGTCGTGAGCTGGCCCTTGAGTGTCCCGACGATCAGGAGGCGCATGATGTAGTCCTTTCTTGGCCGCAATTTGTGTTGAGCCGCGAACAGCGAATAGCGAATAGAAAGAAGCTAACGCTGTCGCTCTCCGTTGCTCACCGCCCGTCACTCACTACTCGCTACTCAGTACTCGCTATTCGCTACTCGCCTCACGCACCTCAATTCCGCTCCGCCTTGATGATTTCCGTCATGGTCACGCCGAGCTTCTCCTCGACCAGCACCACCTCGCCGCGGGCGACCAGACGGTCGTTGACATAGATGTCGATGGCCTCGCCGACCTTGCGGTCGAGCTCGAGGACTGCGCCCGGCCCGAGCCGGAGCAGCTCCCCCACCTCCATGCGGGCGCGTCCGAGCACCGCCGACACCTTCACAGGCACGTCGAACACGGCTTCGAGGTCGGCGGCGCCGCGGTTCAAGAGCTCGGAATCCGCCGACCCGAGCGACATCCCGTCGGTCGGAGGCATCGGCTCGCCGCCGCCCTCGAGGTCGGGCAATGGCAGCTTGCTGTCGGTGTCGCTCATCGGTCATTTCTCCACGGAGTATCCGGCGTCGGCGCGGCGGCGAGCCGCGCCTTGACGTAGCGCGAGACCGCTTCATCGATCGCCGCCTGCAGCGCGCCGCGATCGCGGTTGACGCCGCCATCGGCCCATTCGATGCGGCAGTCGCCGATCTGAATGTCGGGCTCGGCCAGCACGACCAGATGGCTGGCGAGACCGCGCGCGCGCGCCATCTCCTCGATCCGCGTGCCCACGCTCGCGTGCTGCGCCTCGTTCACCCGCACGACCACGTGCGGGGCGCTCACCAGGTGGCGGAAGCAGTCCATGGCCAGAGCGGAAATCTCGGCGAGCGGCTCGCGTTCGATCAACGCGGCGGCGAGCTTCTTGCCGACCGCGACCGCGACCTCGACCGCTTCGGTCTCGAGCTTTGCTTCCACGCCCGCGAGGGCCTGCGCGACGGCGGTAAGCGTAGCGGCGATCCGCTCGAGCGCCGCCGCCGAGCGCTGCTCGGCCTCGGCCAGGATCTCGGCCTTGGCGGCCGCGAAGCCGCGCACATAGCCGGTCGCGTCGGCCTCGTGCAACTGCGCCTCGTGCTGCTCGAGCGGAATCGCCGGCTTGACCTTCGAGATCGCCGCGAAATCTTGATCGAACAGGAACTTGGCGGGGCTCAATAGATCAGCTCCTCGTCGCTGCGGCCCTTCGAGATCATGATCTCGCCCTTGGCGGCCAGGTCCTTGGCCAGGTTGACCAGCTGCGCCTGCGCGTCATCGACGTCGCGCAGCCGCACCGGCCCGAGCGCCTGCATGTCGTCGACCAGCATCTTGGCGGCGCGTGTCGACATGTTGGACATGAAGAACTCGCGCACCGGCTCGCCCGCGCCCTTGAGCGCCACCGCGAGCTTGTCCTTGTCGATGTGGCGCATGAGCGTCTGCGCCGAGCCGGTATCGAGCCGGACCAGGTCGTCGAAGGTGAACATCAACGCCTTGATGCGTTCCGCGCTCTCGCGGTTGTCGTCCTCGAGCGAGGTCATGAAGCGGGTCTCGGTCTGCCGGTCGAAATTGTTGAAAATCTCCGCCATCACCTCATGGGCGTCGCGCCGCCGCGTCTGCGAGAGGTTCGACATGAACTCGGTGCGCAGCGTCTGCTCGACGCGCTCGATGACCTCCTTCTGCACCGCTTCCATCTTGAGCATGCGGTTGACCACGTCGAGCGCGAGCTCCTCGGGCAGGATGGCGAGCACGCGCGCGGCATGCTCGGGCCGCAGCTTCGACAGCACGACCGCGATGGTCTGCGGATATTCGTTCTTGAGATAGTTGGCGAGCACCCCTTCCTGGACGTTAGAGAGCTTCTCCCACATGTTGCGGCCGGCCGGCCCGCGGATCTCGTCCATGATCCCGACCACCCGCTCGGGCGGCAGGTATTGCTGCAGCAGGCGCTCGGTGGCGTCGTAATTGCCCATGAGGGCGCCCGACGCCGACATGCGGGTGACGAATTCGAGCAGCAGGTTCTCGACCGACTCCGCCTCGATCGTGCCCAGGGTCGACATGACGATCGAGATTTCGCGCAGCTCGTCGTCGTCGAGCTGGTTCCAGATATTGGCGCCGTATTGCTGGCCGAGCGCCAGCATCAGCACGGCGGCGCGCTCGGGGCCGGTCAGCCGGCGGGCGCGGGTGGGGTGCTCGCCCTGGCGGCTGGCCAGCGCCGCGAGCACGCTCGCGATCTCCTTTTGTTGCGGCTTGCTGGCGTTATCGGGTTGCGGGGCCATGGCGGTCGATCACGCGTTCTCGTGCAGCCAGCTGCGGATGATGGAGATGGCCTCAGTCGGGTTCTTGTCGGCGAGCTCGCCGACTTTCTGCCCTTGCCCGGCATTGCGGCGTCATTGGCGATCACCGTGAGGCCGCATTTGC
>DATDGG010000186.1:0-8958 GCA_036522235.1 Xanthobacteraceae bacterium | reverse complement strand
GCGAAATTTATCGGGGGATTTCGGGAATGGGGTGGCGGTCTCGGCGCGCGAGCAAGCAGGCATTGGCGTGTTTGGCCGTTTTCGGCGTGGGCGCCATCGCGGGTCTGCTGGCGGGCTTCGGCGCGGACCCGATCGAGACCTCGGAGCTTTCGCCTGCCGAAATCGTGGCCTTGCGGTTCGCGGGCGATTCCGCCCCGGTTGCCGACGGTCGGGACGAAGCGGCCCCCGCCGCGGAGCCCGCCGGCTACGCGCTGGCGAGCGCCGAGGACGTTGGAGTTTCGAGCCTGATCTTCAATCCGTTTCCGATCTATCCGACGTCGGCCCAAGCAACTTCGGCCCAAGCAACTTCTGCCCAAGCAACTTCTGCAAGCGTGACGCAGGCCGGCGCGGACCACGTCAGCGCGACGCGCCCCGTCACGCCTCCTGCCGATTCATCGCTGCCGCCGCAATTGGCGAGTGTCGAACCCCGGATTCCCGCCGAGGCGTTGGCCTATGCGGCCGCCGATGCGCTCGAACGCCCGGCGCCGGCCGCGCGGCCAGACGGCGCGAATGGTGCCCCCACACCGGTCAAGAAAATCGGCCCGCCGCATCCCGCGAGCGCCAGCAATGCGGTGCTCAATAGCGCCCAGATCGCCAGCATCAAGGAGCGGCTCAAGCTCACGTCCTATCAGAGCACGCTTTGGCCGCCGGTCGAATCCGCGTTGCGCGATATTTCGTGGCAGGGCCATGCCGACCCCAGCCGCAAGACCGTATCCACCCCGCACGGTACGATCGACCCCAACAGCGTGCCGGTGCAGCGTTTGAAGTCCGCCGCCTTCCCGCTGATCATGAGCCTCAACGAGGACCAGAAGCAGGAAGTCCGCTCCATGGTGCGGCTGATGGGGCTCGAGAACCTCGCCTCGCAGTTCTGAAGTTCTGAACTCCTCGCTACTGCTTGGGAATAGGTCCTAGCGTCTTCGCGATCGTGGCGATCTGAGCGCGCTGAGCCTCGATGGCGGCGGCGAACTCGGCCGGTCCGCCCGGATTGGGAATCTGGGCGGTGGCGGCCAGCCGGTCCGCAATCGTGGGATCGCCCGCGACCGCGGCCACGTCGGCGCCGATCCGCTCGCGCAGCTCCTTCGACATGCCGCGCGGTCCGAACAGCCCGGTCAGGCCCTCCACTTCGAGTGCCGGAAACCCGCTCTCGCTGGCGGTCGGAATGTCGGGCAGGATCGAGGCGCGCTGGTGGCCGTTCACGGCGAGCACCTTGACGCTGCCGGCCAGCACGCGCGGCTGCAGGATGGCGTAGGACGACATCATCACCTGCAGGCGGGCCTCGGACAGATCGGTCGCCGCCTGCACGATATCGCGATACGGCACCTTGGCGATGCTGAGACCATCGGTCTTCAAGAAATAATCGAAGGTGAATTCGGTGATGCCGGAAACCACGGCGGCGTTGAGCTTGCCGGACTCGGCGCGCGCATATTTCACGAAGTCCGCCAGCGTGCCGATCTTGAGCGATGTCGGCACCCCAACCGCCAGGATCGTGTTGGAGACGCGCGCGATCGGCACCAGGTCCTCGGGCACATAGGGCAGCTTCGCGTATTGCAGCGGGTGCACCGTGAACGATCCGGCCGGCGTGAACAGCAAGGTATGGTCGTCGGCGGCGTTGACGAAGGCCTGGATCGCCACCAGGCCGTCGGCGCCCGGACGGTTCTCGATTACCACCGGCTTGCCCCAGCGCGCCGGCAGCCGATCAGCGAGGAGACGCGCCCCGATATCGACCCCGGAACCCGGGCCGAGCGTCACGATGAACTTTACCGGCCGCTGCGGCCAGGCCGGCGCCTGCGCGGATGTCGGGGCGCAGCCAAGACCTGCAACAAGCCCGGCGAGCAGTGCCGCCAGGCGCAGCGTCTTTGTGCAAAGTGTCTTCATGTTCATGGTCCACCCGGAATTTCAGCCCGCTATTCCGCTTCGGCCTTCGCCGCGTCGGGACGCATTTCCTCATAGCCGTTCTCTGAAATATCGAAATTGTTGCCGTCCGGATCGATCGCCCGGTATTCCGCGTAATGGCGATCGCCCGGACGCTTGAGCGGGGGGCGATAGCCGAGCTCCTGGCAGCGCGCGACGATCTCTTCATTGTCGTCGACCAGAAAACCGAAATGATTGAAGCCGGACGGCTTGCCGTCCATCTTGTTGGTGTGGATCGAAAGATTCATGTAGCCGTCGGTGAGCGAAATGCCCCCGTTCTTGGCGCGATGTACGATCGTGAGCCCCATCACGTCGACATAGAATCGCGCCAGCCTTTCGACATCGGTTGAGTGGAACACGATATGACGAATCTTGGCCATGCCTCCTCCTCGGTCCGCAACGGGCGCGGCGCCGCACACCGCAAGGCGCTCTGGCGTGCCGTCAGCGGCGGCGCTATCGTTTCGTGGGCGATGCTCGCAGCAAACGAGCCTTCGAACAAGTCCTTGGAACCTTTCCCAGCCCATGGAAGCTAACCGATGAGCAGGGTGGCGGCGGTCCTGATCTTGGTGCTGGCGGTGCTGGCGCCGCGCGCGCAAGCGCAGAGCGCCGACGCGTTCTACAACGGCAAGCAGATTCGGCTGATCGTCGGCACCGCGGCCGGGCAGGATTACGATTCCTGGGCGCGCCTCATCGGCCGGCACATGACCCGGTTCATCGCCGGCAATCCCGCCTTCATCGTCGAGAACATGCCGGGCGCCGGACACATCCTGGCGACCAATTTCCTGTTCAATCTGGCGCCGCGCGACGGCACCGCCCTCGGCATGGTGTCGCGCAACATGACCGAAGCCGCCGTGCTGCGACTGCCCAACGTCCGCTTCGATCCCGGCAAGTTCAATTGGCTCGGCAGCCCCGAGCTCAATCACCGCGTTCTTTTCGTCAATGTCGCGTCCGGCTTCAAGAAGGTATCCGACCTCTACGCGCGCGAGCTGATCGTGGGAACGCCGGGCGGCGCGCAGGGTGTCAGCGCCGCGCCGATCCTCTTGAAGAACCTCCTCGGCCTGCGGCTCAAGATCGTCCAGGGCTACCATTCGCCGGGCGACGTCGTGCTGGCGATGGCGCGGCGCGAGGTCGACGGCATCGTCCAGAGCGTCGGCGCGCCCGAAGGCGCGCGCCGGCAGTGGGTCGAATCCGGGCAAATGCGCGTCCTGTTCAGCATGGAGCACGCGCGCGTCGCCGGCCTCGATGCGCCCACCATCTTCGAGTTCACCAAGACCGAGGAGCAGAGGCAGGTCCTGACCTTCTTCTCCTCGAGCATGGAGCTCGGCCGGCCGCTGATGGCGCCGCCCGGCGTGCCGCCCGAGCGGGTCGCGCAATTGCGCCGCGCCTTCGACGCCACCGTCAAGGACCCGGCGTTCCGGCAGGAGGCCGCCGCCATGGGCTTCGAGGTCGCGGCGCAGACCGGCGAGGAGATCGCGGCGCGGATCGCGGCCGTGCTGGCGACGCCGCGGCCGGTCGTGGACGAGGCGCAACGCGTCTCCGCGGAATAGAGACGCTGCGTTGACGTTGGAGCCGGAGCCGGTTTGGCGTACAATTGCGACTTCCATCTCCACGTGCAATGCAAGTGCAATGACGTTGTCCTCACAGACCGGGAGTGAACGATGTCGACAAAGCCATTCCTACCCAAAGCCATAGTGGTAATGAGCGTAGCCGGGCTGTTGTGGTCCGCCGCGCAGGTTTCGGCCCAGACCTTTTTGGGCACGCCGATACCGCAACAGTTCTCGAGCCAGGGTCAGCCTTCGACTCGCAATGGCGAATGGCCGAGCAACGGTGCCGACCTGACATTCAGCCGCTACTCGCCACTCGATCAGATCAACGCCTCCAACTTCGACAAGCTGGAGGTCGCGTGGCGTTTCAAGACCGACCATTTCGGCTCCCATCCGGAGTACAAGCTCGAGGGCACGCCGATCATGATCAAGGGCGTCCTCTACGCGACCGCCGGCACGCGGCGCTCGGTCGTCGCGCTCGATGCCAAGACCGGGGAGCTGATCTGGTCGCACAGCTTGCGCGAAGGCAAGCGCGCCGAGATCGCGCCGCGGCAGCTCTCCGGACGCGGCGTTGCCTATTGGACCGACGGCAAGGGCGACGAACGCATCGTCTACGTGACGACGGGCTATCGTCTGGTGGAGCTCAATGCCAGGACCGGGGCAATCATCAGCTCCTTTGGTACCGACGGGATCGTCGACCTCAAGATTGGGGCGGTGACAGGGGTAAGCGATCAGATCGACCTGGAGACGGGTGAGATCGGCACCCATGCGGCGCCGACCGTGGCGGGAGACGTGGTGATCATCGGCTCCTCCATGAAGGAGGGCGCGACCGTCCCCACCCACAACAACACCAAGGGCCTGATACGGGCCTTCGATGTCCGGACCGGCAAGCAGGTCTGGCGGTTCAATCCAATCCCCAAGCCGGGCGAGCCCGGCAACGATACCTGGGACGACAATTCCTGGGCGGTCAACGGCAACACCGGCGTGTGGACGCATATCAGCGTCGATGAGGAGCTCGGTCTCGTCTTTCTGCCGGTGGAAACGCCATCATCGGACTATTACGGCGGACACCGGCCGGGCGACAATCTCTACGCTGAAAGCGTGGTGGCCGTCGATCTGAAGACCGGCGTCCGCCGCTGGCATTTCCAGCTCGTCCACCATCCGATCTGGAATTGGGATATTTCGTCGGCGCCCATTCTGGCCGACATCAACGTCAATGGCCGGCCGATCAAGGCGATTGCCCAACCAACCAAGCAGGGCTGGCTCTATGTCCTCAATCGGGTGACCGGCCAACCGGTATGGCCGATCGAGGAGCGGCCGGTCCCGCAGTCCGACGTGCCGGGCGAGAAAACCGCCGCGCGCCAGCCGTTCCCGCCGGATCAATTGCGATATGCCCGCAACGAGTTCAGGGTCCCGGAGGACGTGGTCGACTTCACGCCGCAACTGCGCGCGAAAGCGCTCGATGTGCTCAAGCGCTACAAGGTCGTCTCCTCGCCCTTCGCCCCGCCGGCGCTCGCCGATATCAATGGTACCCTCGGCGCGATCGTCAACGGCACCGCAACGAACTGGCCAGGCGGCGCCTACGACCCCGAGACGCACACGGTCTTCCTTCCGACCGGAAACACGCCGGGCGTGCGCTCGCTCACGACGCCGCCCACCGAGTTCTCGGATATTCGCTTCGTTGCCGGGGTCGGTGGACGGCCGTTTCAAATGATACTCGGGCCCGGCGATTGTTGCGCCGCCGATGCACCGCAAACGGCGGATCGGGCGCGTCAGGCGCGAAATCCGGCGGCGGCGAATGCAGGCCCGCCCGCTGGCGGCTTCGGCGGGCTCAATGTCGAAGGGCTGCCGCTGTCGAAGCCACCCTACGGCCTGCTCTCGGCCATCGATCTCGACAAGGGCAGCGTGAAGTGGCAGACCCCGCACGGCGATACGCCCGACGTCGTGCGCAATCATCCGGCGGTCGCGGGGCTCAATATTCCCAAGACCGGTCAGGCCCAGACCTCCGGCGTTGGCGTGCTGGTCACCAAGACGCTGGCGATCATGGGCGATCCGACAATGACCACGACGCCGGAGCATCCCCGCGGCGCCATGCTGCGCGCCTATGACAAGGCGACCGGACGGCAAGTCGGCGCGGTGTTGATGCCGGCGCCGCAGAGCGGCTCGCCGATGACCTACATGGTCGACGGCAAGCAGTACATCGTGGTGGCGGTCAGCGGCGGCAGCTATTCGGGCGAGTATCTGGCGTTCAGCCTGCCGCAGTGATGCGCCGGGTGCGCTTGCATGAACGATGCGCCCAATCCGCGGTTCACGATCGCAGCCGCTGCGGATTGGGCGCATTCCAGTTGACGGCCGAAAGCAGAGTGTCCCCCCGGGGGCACCGGTCACAATTTGCGCAGCTCCACACGGCGGTTCTTGGCACGGTTCTGCTCGGTATCGTTGGGCGCTACCGGCCTGCTGTCGCCGTATCCGTTGGCCCGCAGCCGCGAGCGGTCGACGCCGTAAGTCGTGACCAGGGCGTTCACCACGGCGGCCGCGCGGCCGGCCGAGAGCTGCATGTTGTGCGCGGCCGCGCCGGTATTGTCGGTGTGGCCCGCAACTTCGAGCTTGAGCGAAGGATCGGCCTTGAGCAGCTTGGCGACCTCCTCCAGCGTGCTCTTGCTTTCCGGCTTGAGGTCGGTCCTGTCGGTGTCGAAATAGATGCCGTAAATGTCGATCTTGCCCGTATCGGTCAGGGCCTTCGCCATATCGCTGGCTTTGACCTCCACGATGCGCTGCGTGGCTTGTCCCGACGAGATGACGTCGACGCCGATCACCGGCTGGCCGAACCTGATCACGATCGGTTGCCCGACGCCTGGCTCCTGCCACTCCAAGCCGTCGCTTTCGGCCACGAAGATCGCCGCATTGACGATTCGTCCATCCTTCACCAGGCGGGCGGTGAGGTAATATTGGTTCGTCGCATCCTGGAACGGCGTGTTGTCGTGGTCCTTGCGCGCCGCATAGCCGTCCTGGAAATAGAATCGCTGCTGGAAATCCTTGGCCGAGAGCGCATTGAGCTTGCCGGTATCGAGCTTGAAGGTTTCCGCAAATCCGAGACCGGAAAGCATCTGCTGGTAGTCGCGGAATATTTCGAGCGACGACACGCCGAGCGGTGCTTTGTAGACTACCCGGACGATCGATCCCTCGACGCGCTCCGCCTTTTCAAATCCAGCGCCGACTGCGCCTTCGCTGCGCGCCAGGAAATACTGGTCGTGCGGGCTGGTCGCATAGTGAATGATCTCGGAACCCTCGAAACGTCTGAACCCCTCAGGATCCTTGCTCCCCGGCAAGTCGGCCGCGTCCGCTGCGCTCAGCAGCAGCAGAATGCCGGAAGCCGCCAGCAGCGGATGCAGTGGACGCATGATTGCCTCGCGTCAACGCTTGTCGAGAGCCGCGCCGCCGGCTGAATTCATGCAGGCGCGCCCGGCGGACAGAACGGCCGCTATTCTACGACGATTTTCACCATGTCGCCGGGGTTCAGGCGGTCGCCCGGCTCCAGGCCGTTGAGGATACGGAACCGCTCGGCCTTGTGGTCGACCACCGCCATCCGGCTCGCCAGTTGTTCGACCGTGTCGCCGTTCCCGACGGTGACGACCCGCAGCCGCAGCGGCCGCGCGGCTTTGCTTTCGGCGATGCTCATGCGGCGGAAGCTCGCGACCGAATCGCGAAACGCGCGGTCGATCTCCGGCGCCATATGCTTGGCCGCGAAGATGAAGCGGTAGACGTCGCTGCCGAACCGCACCGCAAACAGCCGGAACGACCACTGGTCGCCCTTGGCATTGGCGGTCGCGGCCGGGAAGCCCGAGATGGTGGTGGTCTCGATGCTCTTGGTATCGATATTCTCGATCCAGCCGGAGTTGAGATAGTCGGCGAGCGACTGCTCGTTGGGTACCCGCACGACATCGAGCCGCAGCGCCTGGCCGCCGCCCTCCTTGACGCCCAGGATCGCCTGCGCGGTGTTGTCGAGCGTAAAGCCCTCCGGCGCCACGAAGGTGAAGCCGAGCTTGGGGTGCAGGAAGTGACGGCCGCGCACCAGGCCTTCGCTCGGGTCGTCGCCATAGACCATGCCGTCGATGGCGGCGAGATACGCTTGGCGCTCGCGCTCGCCGCCGCCCTGTGCCGCGACCTGGCGGGCGCTCGTCTGCGCATTTCTGACACGCTCCGGCGTGGCGGGATGCGAGGACAGAAAGTCGGGCGCCCGCGGGTCGATATTGGACTGCGCCGATTGCCGCATCTCCGAGTCGCGACCGAGCGAGGTGAGGAAGCGCGACGCCCCATAAGCGTCGAAGCCGGCGCGCGCCGCGATGCCGACCCCGATCCCGTCGGCCTCGAATTCCTGCGTGCGCGAGAAGCTCGCCAACGCGATCTTCGATTTCGCCAGCGCGAGCGCCCCCACCTCCGGATCGCTCAGCACGCCATTGGCCAAGCGGCTCACCAGGGCGACCTGGCGCACCCGGTCCTCGCGCATTTCGGCGTGATGGGCGATCACATGCGCCATCTCGTGCGACATCACCGAAGCGAGCTCGGAAGAGTCGTTGGCGAGCGCGACCAGCCCGCGTGTCACGTAGAGATGGCCCGAGGGCAGCGCAAAGGCATTGACCACCGGGGAATTGAGCAAGGTGACGCGATAATGCAGGTCCGGCCGATCCGAAGCCGCGACCAGCTTCTCGACCGTCTGGTTGACCAGGGGCTCGATGCGCGGGTCCTCATAGGCGCCATTATAGGCCGCGAGAATTCGATCGTGCTCGCGCTGCGCCGCCGGATCGAGCTCGGCGGTCGCGGCCGGTTTCGGAGATTCGGGCGCCGCCGCCTGCTTGTCCATCACCCCGGAGCTGGCGCAGCCGGCGAGCAGCAGCAAGGCCGCCACCATGGCGGCGGCCGGGAAGGGGCAGGGTCGAGTATGCAAAGCCGTGCCCACGCGCGTTCACCTGCGGTCCGGTTGCGGCCCAAAGGCCGCGAGGCCGCGCTCGCGACGTTGCAAGATCGTGACGACGAGCAAGCTTTTGGAGATCATGCCCCCGCTTTCGCGGACCCGGGCCGCCTGGCCCTCGCGAAATGCCCCCTGTTGCCCCGATAGCTCCGCCGCGCTCTCTACCCCCATGATGGCATAATCCGGTTCGCCCCATAGGCCAAGCCAAATGGGTGCAGCGCACACGTTCTCGTGACGAAGATTCGGCCGTGCCCCGGGGGATCGTTGCGCCGCCCGTGCTCGGCCTACCCGCCCCTCCGCATAACGAAAAGCGCGATTGGGGCGGTACTACGGCAGGGAGCGGGGGACGGTGCGCCGCCCCCCGCACGCAGGTGCCCCCGGCACGCAGGTGCCCGAATTTTCAGGCCGATTTGGCGAAACCGTAGAGCGTCTCCGGATTCTGCACCAGGATGCGGTTGCGGATCGCCTCGTCGGGCGCCCACTGCGCCATGAGGT
>DATDGG010000185.1:0-5516 GCA_036522235.1 Xanthobacteraceae bacterium | reverse complement strand
GGAACACCCCCGAATAGGTCAGGTCGAACGCGAACAGGATGGCGGATTCGGAACTTTCCGCCTTGCCTTCGAGCTTCAGCGAGACCTCGTAATCGGTGGGCGCTAGCTGGCCGACGCCGACGTTGATCTGGATATTGATGGAAGGCGGCGTCTGGTTCGGCGCGAGCGAACGGGGCGCATTCGGATTCTCGAACGAGAAGTCCTTGATATACTGGGCCAGCACGTTGAGCTGCGGCTGCGGTCGCTCGCCACCGTTGGTCGCCATGGTCATGAACTCAAGCCCTCCGCCCACAAGACACTATGTCCAGACTACGTCCTGCGCGGCTGGCTAACATAGGGGCCCCGCACGAACAAGGAATAGTCGGGGGAAGCGCCGGCATTTTCGCAAGGCTCCAAGCGCCCGGAATGCCGGGGCAAAGGGGAAGCCTGTGGCCGCCGCCGGGGCCTTGCGAACCCCATAAGCAGCTGAAAATCGGAAGGAACTCGTTTCGGCGCGCCCGGCCGGGCCCAGCGAGCGGGGCGGAAAAGGGCGGCACCGGTCTGGCATACCGCCCAAGGTCGAGAATCCGCCAAGAAAGTCCTTCAATAGTGCGCCCAGAGACGCTCCATGTAGCGGCTGCATCGCTCCCATTCCGCGCGGACCTTGTTGGCGCAGCATCCGGGATCGTCTATGGTCGCCCCCGAGACCTTGGGTCGGCTGTTGGGGTACGCCACTGGTTCAATTCGGTTGCGTGCTTACATACGGCCTGGGAACCGACTTCTGCGCCGCAGGTTGCCGGTCTGCGGACCCTTTGCTGACCCCTGCGGTTCGGACAGCTGCGAAAGCATGCAAGACGTGTTCGATTTCTGGTGGATCATATATGCCACGGCGGCCGTGCTGATCTTCGTGAAGCTGCGGAGCGTGCTCGGGCAGCGGACGGGGCGCGAGCGGCCGCCCTATGACCCCTATTCGGCGCGCGACACGTCGGGGCGCGATCCCATGCGCCCGTCGACCAATGACAATGTGGTGGCCCTGCCGGGCCGCGCCGCGGAGCCGCCTCCGAAGCCGGTCGATGCGACTGCGGCACCGCCGGCGGATCGCTGGAGCGGTATCGCTGATACCGGCTCCGCGGTGGCGGCCGGCCTCGATGCCATCGCGCGCGAAGACAAGAGCTTCGACGCCAAGCATTTCATTGCCGGCGCCCGCGCCGCCTACGAGATGATCGTGACCGCTTATGCGGAAGGCGATCGGCGCATGCTCAAGAACCTGCTCTCGCGCGACGTCTATGACGGTTTCGAGGCGGCGATCCGCGAACGGGAAACCAGGGGCGAAACGGCCGAGAGCCGGTTCGTCTCCATCGACAAGTCCGACATCACCGAAGCCGAATTGCGCGGCCGCACCGCGCAGATCACCATCCGTTTCGTGTCGCAGCTCGTTTCGGTGACGCGCGACCGCGGCGGCGCGGTGATCGACGGCAGCCCGGACAAGGTCACCGACGTCACCGACGTGTGGACCTTTGCCCGCGACCTGTCGTCGCGCGACCCCAATTGGAAGCTGGTCGCAACCGAAGCCGGACAGTAAGGCGGGCCGGAGGCGATGGTCCGGCCTCCCGCCAGGCGCCTATTTGCAAGACGGGTTGCAAGACCGGCTGCGAGACTGGCGGCTGCCGCGGTCTGTTCGCTTGGGCTCCTCTGCGGCGCGCGCGCGCAGGATGCCGGGCCGCTGAAAATCCCCGACACGCAGCTCGAGCCGCTCGCCTGGAGCGCGCTCGATGGTTGGGCCGCTGATGACCACGTGGCTTCGTTCTCAGCTTTCCTGAAAAGCTGCACGCCGTTCCTCGCCAGCAAGGAGCCGCACCAGGGCCGTCCGATCCATACGGCGCTTTGGCAAGTCTGCCGGCAGGCCGGGCGCTTGCAGCCCGCCAGCGCCGCCGAGGCGCAAGCCTTCTTCGAGGAGAATTTCAAGCCGGTGGCGATCGCCCGCATCGGCGAATCCAAGGGCCTGCTGACCGGCTATTTCGAGCCCGTGGTCGATGGCTCGCGCTTTCCGAGCCCGGAATTCTCCATCCCGCTCTACCGGCGTCCGCACGATCTTCTGGTCGCTGGCCACCCGGTCGGCAAGGGTGACGTTCCCAACCGCGCCACCATCAATCGCCGCAATGCGCAGAACGAGCTCGTGCCTTATTACGACCGCGCCGCCATCGAGAACGGCGCGCTCGACGGACAGAAGCTCGAAATCTGCTGGGTCAGGGATCAGTTCGAGGCGCTCTCGATACAAATCCAGGGCTCGGCGCGGGTGCGGCTCGAGGACGGCACTATACTTCGCATCAATTACGATGCGCATAATGGGCATCCCTATGCGGCGGTCGGGCGCGTCCTGATCGAGCAATACGGAATCCCGCCCGAGCAGATGTCCATGGAGCGCATCCGCCAATGGATGCAGGCGAATCCGGAGCTCGCCCCGAAGGTGCGGCAGGCCAATGCCTCCTTCGTGTTCTTCCGCATCACCGGGCTGTCCGATGCGGGCGAGGCGGTGGGGGCGCAGGGCGTGCCGCTCAGCCCCGGCCGCTCCATCGCGGTCGACAAGCTTCACGTCTATGGCACGCCGTTCTTTATTGCAGCCGATCTCCCGGTCGACAGCGACAAGCCGAACACCAAGTTTCGCCGCCTCATGATCGCGCAGGATACGGGCTCCGCCATCATCGGGCCAGCGCGCGCCGACCTCTATTGGGGTGCGGGCGACACCGCCGGCCGCATTGCGGGCCGCATCCGTCAGCAGGGCCAGTTCGTCATGCTGCTGCCGCGCGAGCTCGACATGGTGGAAGCCGGCAGGCACACGCCGTTGCCCTTGGCCAAGCCCCCGATTCCCGAAGGCGCGCTGGCCAAGAACGACACCAGCAAGGCCGCTACCGGTAAACCCGACGCGCCGACCGTTGCGGAGGATGCCCCGACCCGGCACACGCACCGGCCGCCCGAGCCGCTTTCAAGGCGGCAGGCGAGATTGCGGTCGAAGCCCGGCACATGAGCCAAGAGCGACCCGACAAGCGGCGGCATCGGCGCCGGTTGAGCGAAGACGAGCACAGGCTGTGGAGCGGTATCACCCGTTCGATCGCGCCGCTCAAGCGCAAGCCGCCAGGCCCGCATCACCTCGACGCCATCGCGACGCCAGGCGAGCACGCGCCGCCGCCGCGCCGGCGCGCGGATCCAGGCTCGGTGCGCCATCCGGGCCCCAAATCGGTGATCAAGCCGGCCGGGAAGCCGGCATCACTGGTTGCCGGGCTCGACCGGCGGCAGAAGCAGCGCCTGGCGCGCGGCCGGGAGGCAATTGACGCGCGCATCGATCTGCATGGCAGGACTCAAGGCGAGGCGCACGCGGCGCTGCTGGGCTTCCTGCGCCGCGCCCAGGCCGAGGGCGCACGATTCGTGCTCGTGATCACCGGGAAGGGCGGCCTTGCCGGAGCTGGTGGCGGCGAGCGCGGCATTCTCAAGCGCCAGGTGCCGCTGTGGCTTCGTCAACCGGAATTTCGCCTCTACGTGCTGGCCGCCGAGGACGCACATCGGGCGCATGGCGGGGAGGGCGCGCTTTATGTTCGTCTGCGGCGGGTCAAGGCGTGATCGCGCCGGATGCGCGTGCAACGCGCGAGCGAGCTCACTCAATCTTGCTATGAGGCAAATTGCTGAAACCGGCCCGTGGCAACTCGTATCGAATTGTGCGCATCCCATCCTCAACGGGTCCGTCGCCGACAGGCACGAAGCCACACTTCACCAGCACGCGAATAGACGGCTTCAATCCAGGTAAGGCGTGCGCCACGATGGTGTCTACCGTTTGATGCTTAAACGCCCAGTCGAGAAGCGCCCGTACCGCCTCCGTGCCGTACCCATTCCGCTGATGGGACTCCAATATGCTGTACCCGATCTCTGCGCGTCCCTCCCTTGGAGGGCCCTTGAAGCCGCCATTTCCGACCAGCCCGCGCGGGTCGCGGCAGATGTAGAACCATAGGTTCCATCCGGCGGCGTTCGGCCCCGCTTGGTTCAGCAGGGACAAAAAGTAGCGTTGAGAGTCTTCGTCATTCAAGGGTGGGGGCCAGCCTGTCGGGCTTGGGACGTCGAGCAACGCCGCCAATGCGGTCGGATTGCTCAATTCCGCCTGCGCCAGTTCCACCGTGGCGGCCCTGAGCTCGAGGCGACTTGTGAATAGCCGAAGGCCGTGCATGTCTGATCGGGCAATATCGCGACCGTATCAACGATCAACGAGGATGCTTCGGATGACGCCGGTGTCGGGCTAAAGAATGAACCGGCTCAGGTCGGCGTTCTTGGCGAGGTCGCCGATATGCTTGTGAACGTAGGCGGCGTCGATCTTGATGGTGTCGCCGGAGCGGTCGGGGGCCGCATAGGAGATTTCGTCGAGCACGCGCTCCATCACGGTCTGCAGGCGCCGCGCGCCGATATTCTCCACGCTTGAATTGACCTGCACCGCCACGTCGGCGATGCCGTCGACCGCATCGGGGGTGAATTCGAGCGTCACGCCTTCGGTCGCCAACAGCGCCACATATTGCTTGATCAGCGAAGCCTCGGTCTCGGTGAGGATGCGGCGGAAATCGTCGCGCGTCAGCGCCTGCAGCTCGACCCGGATCGGCAAGCGTCCCTGCAGCTCGGGCAGGAGGTCGGAGGGCTTCGACAGATGGAACGCGCCCGAGGCGATGAACAGGACGTGGTCGGTCTTGACCGCCCCATGCTTGGTCGACACCGTAGTCCCCTCGATCAAGGGCAGGAGGTCGCGCTGCACGCCCTCGCGCGACACATCGGCGCCCATGCGGCCCTCGCGGGCGCAAATCTTGTCGATCTCGTCCAGGAACACGATGCCGTTGTTTTCGACCGCCTTGATCGATTCCTGCACCACCTGATCGTTGTCGAGCAGCTTGTCGGATTCCTCGGCGATCAGCAGCTCGTAGGATTCCGCGACCGTCACCCGCCGGGTCTTGGTGCGCCCGCCGCCGAGCTTGCCGAATATGTCGCCGATCGAGATAGCGCCCATCTGGGCGCCCGGCATGCCGGGAATCTCGAACAGCGGCATGCCGCCGGAGGCTTGCACCTCGATCTCGATCTCCTTGTCGTTGAGCTCGCCGGCGCGCAGCCGCTTGCGGAACGCATCCTTGGTGGAGGCGCTGGCGCTGGCGCCGACCAGCGCGTCGAGCACGCGCTCCTCGGCACTGAGCTGCGCGCGGGCGCTCACGTCCTTGCGCCGGCGCTCGCGCGTCTGGATGATCGCGATCTCCAACAGGTCGCGGATGATCTGCTCGACGTCGCGGCCCACATAGCCCACTTCCGTGAACTTGGTGGCCTCGACCTTGAGGAAGGGGGCGCCGGCGAGCTTGGCGAGGCGGCGGGAAATCTCGGTCTTGCCGACGCCGGTCGGCCCGATCATCAGAATGTTCTTGGGCTGCACCTCCTCGCGCAGCTTCTCATCGAGCTGCAGGCGCCGCCAGCGATTGCGCAGCGCGATGGCGACGGCGCGCTTGGCGTCGTTCTGGCCGATG
>DATDGG010000184.1:0-6208 GCA_036522235.1 Xanthobacteraceae bacterium | reverse complement strand
CGAGCTCGACGGCGACTGCGGCTCCTATAGCAGCATTCCGATCGACTGGGTCCGCGACGGCGTGGCGCATCCGTTCGTGCGCTTCATGGAGCAGCGGCCGCCGGAGATCCCCGATAGCGCGGTCTATGTCGGCACTTTCGCCAAGACCGAGGAGCAAAAGCAGATGCTCGACGTGATGGACGCTTCCGACGAGGTCGGGCGACCTTTCATCATGTCGAAGCAGGTGCCCTCGGAGCGCGTCGCCATCGTGCGCAAGGCCTTCAACGAGACCATGGCGGACAAGGGATTCATCGCCGAGATGGAGAAGCAGCAGCTTCCGCTCAATCCTCTGCCGGGCGAGGAAGCCGAAGCGATCGTCGCCCGCATGATGAGCGCCCCGCCCGCGATCGTGGCCAAGGCGAAAAGCCTTTACGAATAGACGATAGCCCCCCATATCTGTTCACGCCTGCCCGGTTTCGCAAGCCGGTTGAAACGCCGTTGGATTGCGGGCATGTTTCGCGCGCCCAAGGCTACTCCAGACCTTTCCAATTCCCCAAAACAAGGATCCTCGCATGTCGTTTTCCATGTCCAAGGCTTCGCTCCCGGCTCTCGAAATGGGCCTCACTGCGTTGTCGGGCGTTCTCGACAAGGCGCAAGCTTTTGCCACGGCCAAGAAGGTCGATCCCTCGGTGCTGCTCAATACGCGGCTCGCTCCCGACATGTTCGCGTTCACCCGCCAGGTGCAGATCGCGAGCGACCTCGCCAAGAACGGCATGGCGCGCCTCGCCGGTGTCGAGCCGCCGCGTTACGAGGACAACGAGACCACGATCGATCAGCTCAAGGCGCGCACCGCCAAGACGGTCGCCTTTCTCAAGACGCTCGACACCAAGAAGATCGATGCCGCAAGCGACAACGAGATCACGTTCCCGCTCGGTCCGAACAACAAGGGCCACATGAAGGGCGAGGATTACCTCAACCACTTCGTGCTGCCGAACGTCTATTTCCATCTGACCGCCGCCTACGCGATCCTGCGCCATTGCGGCGTGGAGGTCGGCAAGCAGGATTATCTGGGCGCGATCCCGATGAAGATGACGTGAGGCTAGCGCGACCTACCCGGGCGACTCGTAGGGTGGGCAAAGCGCGGCCGTGGCGCCGCCTTCCGGACCGCCGTTGATCCGCGCGTGCCCACGCGGAGCGAACGACCGAAACTCTGTGGTGGGCACGGCGCCATAGCCCGTCGAAGACGGGCGCAAACGCCCTGATGAGCGCCTTTGCCCATCCTGCGGTGCTTGCCGCAATTACTTCTTCGGCTGACCGAAATACTTCAAATCCGGCGGCTGCTGCCCTTTCTTCGCCGGCATCAGCTCGCGGTCGGCGCTGAGATAGTAGTCCTCACCGCCGATCTGCACGTGGCTGTTATTCTCCGCGCAGACCGACTCGCGCCAGAGCGGGCGCTGCGCGGCTTCGCGCCGGTAGTGCTTGGTCACCGTCCACGGCCGCGTCAGGGCATGGTCGATGATGGTGATCTCGTCGTCCAACAAATCATTGCTGCCCTGGACCAGGTGGAACCGCTCCTTGATGACGGTCCGGTTATCCTTGTGCAGCGGAATGCCGGCCGCGTCGTAGGTGCGCGGCCCCTTGAAGCCGCGGCTCTCGGCTTCGAGCACGGCGTAGCGGCCGCTGCCGTCGGGCTCCCGCCAAGCTCCGATCGAATAGCCCGCGAAGGAGGGCTCGATCTCCGCCGGCCAGGGCCGCCCGTCGGTGTAGATGCGGCGCGAGTCGTGGATATGCTCCATCAGGATGTGCGTGGTTTCGGGGGTGACCACGATCTCCATCGGCTCGTAGGCGGTCATGATGCGCGGCATGCCGGGCGAGATGCAGGTCGCGGTCGGATCGGTGCCCTGGCCGCCGGCCGCCTGGTCCTTGAGATTGGCCTCGAAAATCGCCTGATATTCCGCCGTCAGCGGGGCCTCCTGGCCGGCGCCGGCCGACTTGGTCTGGTCGAACGAGGGTTGTCCGCCGACGCCCGGAAAGCGCACCCGGCTCCATTGCCCCTTGAGGTCGGGATATTTGGTCTCGTCGAACGCGAAGGCGCCGCCGATGGTCGCCGACAGCGCCGCCATGATCGCCAAGGCGCCGATGGAGCTTGCAGTGCGCATGCAACGAGCCTCCCTCTGCTAGAGCCCGCGCCACGATACCGCAGGTCGGCGGGCATGAGAAGCGATGGGATTCGCCGATGAGTTCGTAGTAGCTTGGCGAACGGCTGAGGGAGAAAGAAGAATGCTGAATCGCAGGGAGGTTTTGGGTGGTGCCGCCGGCGCGTTGGGCGGCATCGCGTTCGTCGGATGCAGCCTCATGGACGCCGCGCCGGCGCAAGCGCAGGCGCGCCGCCGCGAGGTGGTGGTGAAGGGGCGGCGGGTGAAGACCGTCGACGTACACAGCCACTGCGCCTTTCCGGAGGCGATGACCCTGATGGGCGTGAAGCCGAGCCCGCCCGAGCTGCAAATCTCCCCGGTCGCGGAGCGCATCGCCGTGATGGACGCGCAGGGCATCGACGTCGAGGCGCTCAGCATCAACCCGTTCTGGTACAAGGCCGAGCGCGAGGTGGCCGAGAAGATCATCAGCATCCAGAACGAGGGCCTCGCCAAGCTCTGCGCCGCCGAGCCGGAGCGGTTCGTGGCCTTCACCAGCGTGGCGCTGCAATATCCTGATCTCGCGGTCGCGCAGCTGGTCGAGGGCGTCAAGAAATACGGCCTGCGCGGCCTATCGGTCGGCGGCAGCGTCAACGGCGAAGAGCTCGCGGCGGAGAAATTCCATCCGGTCTGGGCCAAGGCCGAGGAGCTCGGCGTCCTGGTATTCATTCATCCGCAAGGCACCGCGGAGCTGCGCGGACGGCTCGCCGGCAATGGCGGGCTCGACAATGTCATCGGCAATCCGCTCGAGACCACGATCGCGCTCTCGCACCTGATCTTCGAGGGCACGCTCGATCGCTTTCCCGGCCTCAAAATCTGCGC
Organism: Xanthobacteraceae bacterium; assembly: GCA_036522235.1. Lineage (GTDB taxonomy): Bacteria > Pseudomonadota > Alphaproteobacteria > Rhizobiales > Xanthobacteraceae > VAZQ01. Next base: position 3,215 of record DATDGG010000184.1, on the reverse strand, counting down.
GGCCCATGGCGGCGGTTACCTGCCGTCCTATGCGGCGCGCTCGGATGCGGGCTGCACGACCTTCCCGAATCGCTGCGTCAAGCCGCTCAAGAAGCATCCGACCGAATATCTCAAGGACATGTATTTCGATTCGATCGTCTTCACCCCGGAGGCGCTGGCGCACCTCGTTCACGAGGTCGGCGCGAACCGCATCGTCATGGGCACCGACCATCCGTTTCCCTGGATGAAGACGGCGGTGGACCACATCCTCGCCACGCCCGGCCTGAGCGACGCCGAGCACGTCGCGATGCTCGGTGGCACGGCGGCGCAGCTGCTCGGCATCAAAGCGTAATTCCCTCTCCGCGAAGGGGAGAGGGGGCCCTCGCGAAGCGAGGGCGGGTGAGGGGGCGTGCCGTTGCCTCAAAAATCCGGCTTGGCAGCCTGCGGCAGCGGCTCGACCTCGTAGTTGAAATAATTGGCGTTGTTCTCGGCGCAGGATTCCTCCGCCAAGGGCGCTTGCGCGCGTTTCCAGCGCTTGCTCGCCGACCACGGCATGTTGAAGGCGCCTGGATCCTCGACCGTGAAATTGACCTCCAGCGCCTTGCCGCCGTCGAGGAGCTTGAAGCGCTCCACCACATGCAGCGCGCTCGTATGCGGCGTGCGGTAGGAATCGACGAAGGATTTGTCGTTCATGCCGATCGTATCGACCACGAGCGTGTCGCCACCCTCATAGTGGCCGACCGATTCGCCGTACCAGGTCGGCGTCGGGCTCGCCGAATGTTGCTGGTCGAGAAGAATGCGGCGCACCCGATGGTCGGCCTCCTGGATGATCCAGACCTGCTTTGGCGTCTGCACGAAATAGAGCCGCCCCGGATTGAGCAGCATGGTGGGAACCCCGGTCGGCCAGCAGCGTGCTTCGCGCGTGAACATGGCCTTGCCGGCGAGCGCGTCGGCATTGGCCTTGCGCAATGCCTCGATGACCCAGGGCTTGAGATTGGGATTGTTGAGATCGGCCACCCGCCAGTTTGCCCGCTCTCCGGTGCGCACGGCTCTGAAGTTGCTGACATAGGGATGGGCCGGATCGGAGGTGACCGGCCCGGGCCCGTTTTTCGGCGGGGTGAACTCGTTCTCGCCGTCGCCGTCCCAGCCGTTGGCGGAGAGATTGGGCACCGGGGTGCCCGCTTCCGCCAGCGCAAGCCAAGGCGCGGCGCACAGGAGCCCGATCAAGGTGCCGGCCAAGGCGAGCTTCGACATCTGGTTTCTTCTCCGATTGCGGCAGCGACCCGCTGAGAAACACGGGCTGACGGCCCCACGCCATAGCATAGGGCATGCCGTTTCGGCTCGCCATCATAACCATCATAAGAAGGGGCCCCGGATTTCGCCCGGGGCCTCGCTCGCCTTGGAGCTCGTCACCAATGCGATTTCCGCGGCCGGTAGCCGCCTGCGGCTGCCGCCTCCGGCCGGATTATCAATACCTCGCAACGACCGCGCTGCTGTCGAGCTTGTAGTTCAAGCCGAAACGGATGATGTGATCCTGCAGATGGCTGGAGAAGGTAAACACGTCCCCGTTTAGGGGCGCAAAGTTTCCGGCGGCGACGGTCGAACCCTCGAAAGTCCCCAGATCGACATAGAGATACTCGACCTTGGCCGACCAATTCCCGCCGAGCTTGGTCTCGACGCCGCCGCCGGCCGTCCATCCCGATTTGTTTTGGCTGAAGCTTCCGCTCGAGGTCACCAAAGTAGCCACCGAATCGGTGAAGACGGTATTCAGGCTCGCCGTGACCTTGCCGTAGGCAAACCCGCCGGTGGCAAAAAACAAGGCCGGCCCGTTGGTCCAACCCACGCGCCCGCGCGCCGTGCCGAACCATTCGACGCTTTGCGTGAGTGTTTCATTGACGGATACGAAACCAGGCGGAACGGCCTGACAAGCGTCTATGCAGGTCGTGGAATCGCGCTGACCGGAGCCCTGGAAATCGGCCTCCAGGCCCAATACCCAATTGGGCGCCGCCTGCACGTTGAAGCCGATCTGGCCGCCTCCCACCACGCCGATGGGGCTCGTGTAGAAAGCGTCGCTGCTGATGAAACCGAAGACAGGAGAGGTCTGGGTGTCCGAGCTGGTATTTCGCGCAATCGACACGCCGACATTGCCGCCGATATAGAGGCCCGACCAGTTGCTGACGACCGCGGCCGGCGCAGCCTTGATCGACATTCCTCCGGCCGCAGGTGCCACATAGACCGGGTCGCCGAACTTGTAGTTCAGCCCGAGCCGGCCGACGTGATCCTGCATCCTTCCCGAAAGCGAGAACGTCGACCCGGGAATGCTGGTGATAACGGGGACGGTGCCCGACGTCGTGCCCAGATCCATGTAGAGGTACTCGACCTTGACGGTCCAGTTGCCGGCGAGCTGGGTCTCGATGCCGCCGCCGACGGTCCATCCGGATTTGTCTTCGCCAAAGCTGCCGGAGAACACTGCGCCGTTGAACCTGTCGTATGTCAGCTGCGTCGTCACCCTGCCATAGGCCAAGCCGCCGGTGGCATAGAGCAGGGTCGGTCCATTGGTCCAGCCAAGGCGTCCCCGCAGCGTGCCGAACCAATCGATGCTTTGCGTGAATAGCTCTGTCTGGCCGGGGATCGGAAGACAACTGAGAATGCAAGTCCTCGAATCCTTCTCGGCGGAGCCTTGGAAATCGGCCTCCGCGCCGAGCACCCAGCTTGGCGCCACCTGCCAATTGAAGCCGATCTGACCGCCGCCGATCACGCCGGCTGGGCTCAGGTTCACCTGCTCGTTGTTGAAGAAGCTGCAGCAAGGGTTGTTGGGGCCCTGCGGCTCAAAAAACGGTGACGAGGTCGGATCTCTTGCCACCGAATACCCGACATTGCCGCCGATATAGAACCCGGTCCAGCTGTAGACCGGCGGGGCCGGGTGGACCGGCGCCTTGACCGGCATATCAGCCGCGCGTGCGGCCCCGGTCGCGGTCAACGCCAGCAGCACCAAGCCGCAAATGAAATGCCTCTCCATCTCCAGTCCTCCGGTCCACGTTATGCCCATGCGATCGACACGAGTCTGCGGACCATAGGCGAGCGCGAGCGGCGCGGCGTGTACTGGAGCGAACCAATCCAGTACCGAAGAGAAATCTGTCTGATACTGGAGTGAAATCAGAGCGGATTTTGAACCGGTTGTTGTGTTTGGGTAACACTCATCAGTATGATGCTCTACAATTGGATCGGATGATGAC
>DATDGG010000183.1:0-19440 GCA_036522235.1 Xanthobacteraceae bacterium | reverse complement strand
AGCCGACGAGGACGAGGTTGGAGAGCTTGAGGGTGCCGGCGAGCCGGCTGCCGGTGGCGAAGCTGAAGCGCCCATTCAGACCGCTGGCGAGGGTCAAGACGCCAGCTCCGCCGCGACGCACGGGAACCGCGGCTTGTTCATATGTCGAAGCGCCCGACACCTTCCGACCTCATCCTGAGGAGCCGCGCGAAGCACGGCATCTCGAAGGATGGCGGCACGACCGGGGCCCGCGGCCATCCTTCGAGACGGCCGGCAAGAGCCGGCCTCTTCAGGATGAGGCTCGTCGTGCATGAGACGGCCCTACCGCGGCTTGAACAGCGCGTCGAAGGTGCGCTGCCATTTGCGCTCCTCGTCGGGCGTGAGCAGCGTGGTCAAGACCTTCTTCTTCTGCATCAGATCGACGATGCCGGGCGGGTTGGAGGCGACGTCGGAGCGCGTCGGAATCCGGCCGAACTTGGCCAGGAACTGCTGGCATTCCTGGCTCAGCATGAAATTGGCGGCGAGCTTGGCGGCATTGGGATGGGGGGCGAGCGCGCTGATGCCGACCTCGCCGAAGAACAGCGCCACCGGATCGAGCGCAAAGACCTCGATCGGGCCGCCGGCGATCTTCACGTTCTCGGAGAGATTGACGAATTGATTGAGCGCCAGCGCGTATTCGCCGGCGCCGACCGCGCGCGCCATGGCGAGATGTCCGTCGGTGACGACCGGCTGCAGCGCGGCCACGATGTCCTTGACGACCTGTGTGCCCTTCGGCTCGCCGTAATAGTCGAGCATGGCCTTGAGCCAGACATTGTCGGCGCCGTCGATCGCGACCTTGCCGGCCCATTCCTTGTGCTGGGCGAACTCCTCGTAGGTTTTCGGCAGATCGGATGCCTTCACCTTCGTGGTGTTGTAGGCGGGCGAATTATAGTTGGCATAGACCGCGTACCAGCGCTTGCCGCCATCGCGCCCCTCGGGCGCGATGTTCTTCACCTCCGGCACCTCGAACTGCGCCAGCATCTGCGGCGGCAGCTTGTTGACCGTGGTGGTGTGGAACAGGTCCCAGGATTTCTGACCGGCGCGATATTCGATGGCCGCGCGCGACATCAGCGGCGAATCCGCATTGCGGATATATTCGACCTTGATGCCGGTCGCCTCCTCGAAAATCTTGAACAGCGGCAGACCTTCCTGCTCGTTGGTCGACGAGTAGACGATGAGCGATCCTTCCCCTTTGGCGGCCGCCAGCAGCGCGGGATCGAGCCAGGGATGGGCGGCGGGGGCATCTTGTCCGTTAGCAGGCCCACACCCGGGCAAGGCGAGCGCAAAGAAGCCGATCAGGCCGGCCCAAGATGCGGTCTTTCGGAGCGCGGTCACGTCGTCCTCCCCTCGGGGCAGGTGATCTTTTTCGATCACTCTTTCGGCCGCCGTCTTAGTCGTTTTGAGAGGCGCGCGGTCGGGCTGCGCGGCACCCCGCGCCACCATAACCCAGGCCGCGCGATTGGCCAAACCAGCTGCAAGACCGAGCGGCTGGTTTTGGATCTGTAGCCCGCATGGAGCGCTGGCGGAATGCGGGAGCGGCGGTCCCGGATTGCGCTGCGCTCCATCCGGGCTACAGGGGACATCATACCTTCCGCTCGCCGAAGGCCGTGCTTTTAGATTCGGCGGTTCCGGCCCAATCCTCCGGCACAATGCCGTTCTGCACGTAGCGATGGAAGGATGAGTGAGGCCAATCGCTGACTTGCTTCACCAGGCCATGCTTGACCGGATTGTAATGGATGTAGGCAACGTGCCGCTCAAAGTCCCTGTCGTCGCGGATTGTGTGCTCCCAAAATCGCCGCTGCCAAAGGGAATATTCTCCGCGGCTGCTCCGCTTCGCCGGCGCCCCTCGGGCGACGGCTTGCCGGGTGAACACGCTCTTGATTCTCCGCCATCGCCCCGAAAAATCGGGATCGGCTTCCGGCAAGGTCATGATCGCGTGCAAATGTTCCGGAAGGATGACGATGGCATCGATCTTGAAGGGCCGCTCGCTACGTGCCACGTGAAAGGCTTGACGCAATAACGCGACCTTGTCGATCAGCAGTGACGAAGTTCGATCAGCGAGGGTGACAGTGAAGAAGAACGTGCCTCCGGGAACGAAGTTGCGCCGGTACCTGACCATACGCGGAGCTCGTTGAGTCAGTTCCCGGATTGCGCCGCGCTCCATCCAGGCTACGGGATGCGAAGATGGTAGCCCGCATGGAGCGGTTGCGGAATGCGGGAGCGGCGGCCCCGGATTGCGCTGCGCTCCATCCGGGCTACAGGATGCGAAGATGGTAGCCCGCATCAAGCGCAAGCGGAATGCGGGAACGGTGGTCCCGGATTGCGCTGCGCTCCATCCAGGCTACAGGATGCGCAGATGGTAGCCCGCATGGAGCGTTTGCGGAATGCGGGAACGGTGGTCCCGGATTGCGCTGCGCTCCATCCGGGCTACGGGCCTCACTTGTTGTTCAGCAACGGGATTGTCTTGTAGTCGGGGGCCGGCGGGATCGACTGCAGGTAGGCGTAGATGTCCTGCAGGTCGGGGGTCGGGAGGATCGCCTCCCGGAACGGCGGCATGGGGCCGTTCGAGGTGCGCACGAAGGCCGAAAGCGCGTCGTAGGGCAGCGGATTGGGCGCGAGCTTCGGACCGGTCACCGGCGAGCCCTGCCCTTGCGTGCCGTGGCACTCGTAGCAGCCGTATTTCTCCGTGAACAGGATCTTGCCGCGGGCGGCATCCGCCGCCAGCGCGCTACCGGACCCGATAGTGCCGGATCCGATCAAGCCGAGCACGAGGCCGGCAGCCATAGCCGCCAGCCCCATGCGAACACCAAATGCACTCATCATCACTCCCGGTTAACGCGGCTGCATGATGGGATCGACCAGGACCGGCTCGCCGGCCTTGGCGACCTGCACCGCCTTCTTGAGGGTCGGTCCGAGCTCTTTCGGGTCGGTAATCGGCCCGAAGGCCTGCACGCCCATCGATTTCGCAAGCATCGAATAATCGATGTTCGGGTTTTCGATGCGGGTGCCGACCGGGCCGAAATCCTTGCCGTTATTGGCGACCCGGTTGCGCCGGTTGGACAGGCGCTGCACGTGCATGACTTCCTGGTGATAGCCGCGGTTGTTGTGGATGACGGTCAGCAGCGGAATCTGGTGCCGCGCCGCCGTCCACAATGCGCCCGGCGCATACATCGAGTCGCCGTCGCCCACGACCGCGACCGCAAGGCGCCCGAAGGCCTTGTGGGCATGCGCGGCCCCGACCGCGGCCGGGACGCCGTAGCCTTGGCCGGCGCCGCCGGACCCGCCGATCCACTGATAGTGCCGGTCGATCTTGAAGAAGCGCTCCGGCCATCCGCTCGACCCGTTGCTAGCGGCAACGAGCGCCCAGTCTTGATCCTTGACGGCACCCCAGAGCTCGGCGGCAAGCCGTGCCGTGGTGATCGGGGCCGCGTCCCAACCCACCGCGGCAGCCGCCATGGCGCGCTCGTCGGCCGCGGCCTTCGCTTTCTTGAAGCCTTCGCCGCGCTTCTCATAGGCCGCCTTGCGGTCGCTGCTGATGGCGAGCTTGACGGCCTCGATCAGCGACGGCAGCGATGCCTCGGCATCGCCCACCATCGAGATATCGACCGGCTGGAAGCGCTGGAAATCCTGATAGTTGGATTTCTGGTTGAGCTCGACCGAGTTGATGGTGATCAGCTTGGCGTCGGGCTTGGCGCGGCGGCGCTGCAGGCCGATGCCTTCGTTGTCGGCATTGTCGGTGAAGCTGTTGACCACGTTCCAGAAGTCGCCGACCTCGAGCCCGAGGATCACGTCGGCCTGCGCGTACAATTGCCCGGGCGGCTGGCTCAGGTGATGGCCATTGGGGAAGTTCATCCGGCCGCGCAGGTTCACGACCGGCGCCTGCACCAGCTCGGCGAGCTCGACCAGGTGCTTCATGCCCTCGGGCGTGCGGGCGACGCGGTCGGCGACGATGACCGGGTTCGCGGCATTGACCAGGAGCTTGGCGGTCTCGCGCAACGCCGACACGTCCGCCTGCGGCGGCGCCGAGGCCACGTATTTCGGGATGACGAGGCGATTGCGCTCGCGCTCCTGGATCGAGGTTTCCTGCAGCTCGGCGTCGAGCGCGATCATCACCGGCTCATAGGGCGGCGTCATCGCGAACTTGTAGGCGCGCACGAAGGACTGCGCGAAATGCGCCAGCGACACCGGCGTGTCGTCCCACTTGGTGAAGTCGCGCACCAGCGCGTTGATGTCCTGCCCGGAATGGATGGTGGGCACGCCGGGGGGACGATTGGCGGCATCGAGATCGGTGCCGCCCACCACGATGACGGGCACGCGATCGCACCAGGCATTGTAGATCGACATGGTGCCGTGCATCAGCCCGACCACGCCGTGGCAAAGCACCATGGCGGGCTTGCCGGCGACCTTGAAGTAGCCGTGCGCCATCGCGATCGAGGATTCCTCGTGCATGCAGGTGATGAATTCCGGCATCGTGTTGTTGCCGTAATTGATCAGCGACTCGTGGATGCCGCGGTAGCTCGAGGCCGGATTGGCGTAGCAGTATTCGATGCCGAGCGACCTGATGACGTCGACCATGAAATCGGAGCCGGCGCGGCCGCCGAGCGGGGAATCGACCCGCGGCAGCTCGGTCTCGGCCGCGATCTGCTGCGCGGTCGGGCGCAAGACCGCGGGGACCTTGGCGGCGGCGACCGGCGGGGTCGCGGCCTCGGCGGCAGGCGGCGCGGCGATCGTGGTCGCGGCCCCAGCCACTGCGGCGCCGGCCAGGAATTTTCGGCGGCTGACTTCCGGGCTCGCTTCCCGGCTTGGATTCTTTCGTGCCATCTGGGTCTCTCCCTCTCCAGCTCCGTCATCACGCCGGCCACCAATCGCCGCCCCCTCCTTCCTCCCGCTTGCGAGGGAGGAAAGGGAAGGGGTGGGCCGGCTGACTCGGTCGTAAAAATCGATATTATTCCGCGCTTAGGATTGTGTGAAGGGCATCCATGGCGAAATGGTTCGCGCGCGCGGGCCTGATATCCGCTGGCTTCGCCCTTTTCTGGGCCGCCGGCGCGGTGGCCCAGACGGCAGGCCCTGAGGCGGTCGCGCAATTCTATCGGGGCAAGACCGTCAACATCTATGTCGGCTCGCCGGTCGGCGGCGGCTATGACGGCTATGCCAGGTTGCTGGCGCGGCATTTCGGCACATACATTCCGGGCCATCCCAACGTGGTGGCGCAGAACATGCCGGGCGCCGGCAGCAACAAAGGGGCCGGCTTCGTCTATGCGCAGGCCCCGAAGGACGGGACCGCGATCGGCGCCATCCAGCCCGGCGCAGTTCTGGCACAGCTTCTGACGGACGCGCCGGTGCAGCAGGATTCGCGGAAATTCATCTATCTCGGCAACGCCAACAGCGACGTCTATCTCTGCCTGGTTCGCGCCGATGCGCCGGTGAAGAGCTTCGCCGAGACCTTCACCCACGAAGTGGTGCTCGGCGCCAGCGCCGAAGGCGCGACGCTGCGCGACCTGCCGGTCATGCTCGACAATGTGCTGGGCACCAAATTCCGCATGGTGACCGGCTATGCGGGCAGCCACGAGGTGACCTTGGCGATCGAGAAAGGCGAGGTCCATGGCATGTGCGGCATGGGCTGGGTCAGCATCTCCATGGAGCATCCCGACTGGGTGGCGAGCGGGAAGATGCGGGTGCTGGTCCAGGAGGACATGAAGGGCCATCCTGATCTCAACCGGATGGGAGTGCCGCGCACCATCGAGTTTGCCAAGACCGACGAGGATCGCCAGGTCATGGAGCTGTTCTACAGCCAGAACGTCTTCGGCCGTCCCTATGTGCTGCCGCCCGGCGTGCCGGCGGAGCGAGTGGCGGCGCTGCGGGCGGCGTTCCTGGCGGCGCTCGCCGACAAGGATCTGCTGGAGGAGGCGCGCAAGATGCATTTCGAGGTCGGCGCGCTGTCGGGCGAGGATCTGCAGGCCATGGTGGCGCGGCTCTTCGCGCTGCCGGCACGCATCAGCGAGCGGGCGAAGCAGTCACTGGTGTACAAACCGCCCGGAAATTGACGTGAACTTTGTAGCCCGCATGAAGCGAAGCGGAATGCGGGAGCGGCGGCCCCGGATTACGCTGACGCTCCATCCGGGCTACAGGCTGCGGATTGGAGAAGGCTCGGTGCGACCTTATTTGATCCCGCGAATGATTTTGGCGGCGGCGCATCTTGCCCTGAGCGCCGGCGCACTCCACGCCCAGCCGACAACCGAAATCTTCGCCGGCAAGACCATCACCATCTATGTGGGCTACACTGCGGGCGGCAGCTACGACCTTTACGGGCGCCTCGCCGCGCGCCATCTCGGCGCGCATCTGCCGGGGCGTCCCAGTGTGGTCGTGCAGAACATGCCAGGCGCCGGCAGCCTCAAGGCCGCGAACTATCTCTATGAAGTCGCTCCCCGGGACGGCACGGCGCTCGGCGTCGTGGTCGAGTCGGCCGCGCTCGAGCAGGCGCTGGCCAATCCGGCCGCCCAATATGACGCGGCAAGATTCACCTATGTGGGCCGCCTCGCCACCAGCAACAACATCTTCATGACCTGGCACAGTGCCAAGGTGCAGTCGCTCGAGGATGCGAAGCTCGCGACCGCGCTGTTCGCCGGCACCGGGCCGGGCTCGATCGCCGAGACCATACCGCGGCTCACCAATGCCCTGATCGGCACCAGGTTCAAGCTGATCAGCGGCTATCCGGCCTCGACCGAAGCGATGCTGGCGATGGAGCGCGGCGAGGTCGACGGCGCGTCCTCGTCCTGGACGGCCGTCAAGGTCGGCAAGCAGGACTGGCTCAAGGCGGGCAAGATCAAGATCATCCTGCAGACCACGCCGGAACGGATCGCGGAATTGCCCGACACGCCGAGCCTCGGCGAGATCGGCACGCGGGCGGAGGACCGCCAGGTGTTTGCGCTTTACGCGAGCGGCAGCGCGATCGGGCGCACCTTGCTGGCCCCGCCGGCGATTGCGGCCGAGCGCGTCGCGGCGCTGCGCGAGGGTTTCGACGCCATGGTCAAGGATGCGGAATTCGTCGCCGATATCCGCAAGCTCGATGTCGAGCTCGATCCCTTGCCGGGGGCGGCGGTGGCGCGGCTGGTCGCGAAGACCTTGAGCGTGCCGGCCGCGGTGCGCGAGCGGGCGCTTAGCGCCTTCGGGCGGTAAACGCGGTAAGGCCGCCGGGCGGTAGCAAATCACCGCTGAACCTTTTCGCGCGCCAGCCGACCAAACCAAAGAGCATCAGACCCCTCGGGAGGATGTCACGATGGAATTCGCCGATATCTCTGCCTACGATCTCAACACGGTCATCCTGGCCGGCCCAGTCGTTTTGCTCGTCATCTTCGCGCTGATCGCCGCCCGCATGAACCGCGTGCCGACGCGTGTCCGCGCCTTCGAGCTGGCGCCCGCTTTCGGGCTGTAGTCGAACCGTCAACGCACCGTTGCGTAGGGCGGCCCTCATGGCCGCCCTCTGCTTGCGTGTGGGCGCCCCCCATAATCTTACTGCGTCAGGGCGTTTACGCCCGTCCTCGACGGGCTATGGGGCGCCCCTACGCATCGAGCGCCGGCGGCAGCGGCGCGCGGCCGCGGATCAGGTCGGCGGCCTTCTCGGCCATCATCAGCACGCAGGCATTGATGTGCGCGGGGACGAGGTCCCCCGGCCCCCCGAGACCCAGAATTTTATTGACAGGGTGCGCAACCACCCCCAGACCGCCGGAAGGCCTCGCGACCGGAAGCGGGCCCTTCATTATTGCCCTAACGCGGAGCGAACCGATGGTCCGTTATGGGGCCAAGACCGGAAAACATTGCTCACTAAAACATAAGGGCGACGGCACACGCGTTGGCGAGAAGGACATTTCGAGGCTATTACGGTGGCATATCCCGATCGGCGCATTGCGCCGGAGAGCTTACCGTTATGCCGATGGCGTGTCCGCCGATAGCCAAGACGCTCGTGATCGCCGAAGACCCCCAGCTCGCGGCGCAAATGTCCTGCGCGCTCGCAGCGCCCAGTCACTACCTGCCGGTGGTGGAGGGACCGCGCTTTCTGCACCCGGACTCTTCTGCCGAGCTGGTCCGCCGGAACAATGCTGCCGGGAGAGTGCGGCCTGGATCGATCTTCATGACCGGACTTTCGAATAAAGCATTCGATGCGCTGAGTGCGAGATTTGCCAGCCCCTTGAGGCCGCTGATACGGCGCATTTCCACGGCCGAGGAGATCGCGCGGCTCGGCAATCCTGCGCAATTTAAGGAACCGCCACTGAAATGGGGGAGGGATCGCATCGGGAGCGGATTGCTCAAGGCCCTGCGCGAACGGCGCGGAATCGTCTTTACGGACGAGCCTTCTCCCACCGAGGATGTGCCCTCGAAATCCGGCCACCTCGTTGTCTGCGAGCAGGGCGAACCGCTGGCCGAGGTCATCGCAGCAAACTACGCCTACGCGCTACGCGCCGGGCTCTGCCTTATCCCGGATATCGGCCGGGAATTGTCGGACGAGCTCCTCGAAGATTTCTACAGCCTTTATGATGACCAATCCGTTTCACCAAGAGAGGCGCTGCGGAATCTCTGGGAGCGGTTTCGCGCGCTGACCGGCAAGCTGCCGGTGCCGGAGGGCGGATCGATCACTTTCATCACGGGCGGACTGCCGCTCGGGTTCTCTATTCCCGAGGTGCCCTCGACGCACCTGTTCAAATATCCAGACCTCGGCATCGCGATGATCAACGGGTTCGCCGCGGAGCAGCCGGACCAGTCGGGCATCGGGTTCGTTGCGCTGGTCGATCCCGAAGCGACGGAGGCCCATGAAATCGCGGCGGCCGAGCGGCTGCTGCCGCCGCGCGGCGCATTCATCCGCACTTATTGCGGACCCGGCGCGAATGTCCGCGACGTGACGTGCATGATGGAGCTTCTTCCATACGATCTGATGATCATCGCCACGCATTGCGGTGACGTTGACGGCTTCCGATGGACATACGAGTTCACAGATTCGGAAAGCATAGACCGGACCCTGGTTGTGGACATAGCCATCGGCGTCGGCCGAACCAACGATGCGAACGCGCTCAGCGTCACGCAGTTCATACGCTTCATCTCGCTGGACGGCGTCGACTGGCATGATTCGGAAAAGAAAAAGACGCTCTATGTGGGGAAAGCTATTCTCGATTTTATGGAAATGATTAGGTCGAGCACTGCCCCGATGGAGCCGGTGAAAAAGGAGACCGCGTCCCGCGTCGTCGGATCGTCCGCCCTGAAGATGAACGACCATAACCTGATCGTGCTACCGCGGGCATTGGCGGACGAACGGACACCTATCATCATCAATAACGCCTGCGCGTCGTGGCACCGGCTGGCGTCGAACTTCTTCGTCGGCGGCGCCAGAGCCTATGTCGGCACCTTGTTTCCGGTTACGCCGTTCGAGGCGCAGGCGGTCATCATCAAGTTGCTGGACAAGCATGCCGGCAAGCCGCTGCCGACAGCCTTATGGTCGGCGCAGCGCGAGGTGTACGGCGACGATCTGCGGCGTCCCTATGTCACCGCCGGCATCTATCCCCAACGGCTGCGCGTTAAGAGACAGGATGTGATCGGCCGCATGTTGTCGCGGCTCTCTGGAGCGCTTTCCGGCTGGAAAAAGACGCTGGCGGGCATCGATCCGAATGACAGCGAGAAGGCGAAGACCGTGCGCGAAAACATCGCGTACTACGAGCAGGAGCTGGCGCATTTTCAGGAGCTGGCGCGAAAGTAAGGGCCGGTAACGAATTCACGGTGTGCCCGAATCGCAGACAGATATCGAAGGTGCGGCAGGCAGGCCGCCCTGGCGGAGACGCTCGCCGGTACGACGCGCGACGTGATGCGCGCCGTGCTCGAGGAGCCGTCATGAACGAGGTAAGGCACGATCCAAGTCAGTAGCCCATGGCCACTCCAATCGAATCGAGCTTGTTAAAGATTGCGCCCGCGATTCCGTCAGCCGCCCTGTCGTCAATCGTCGCCGTTGGCGGCCAAACGATAAACTTCTCTCTGATCGGCCAGATTTGTACGACGTGGCTCCGCCGTGGCTCGAAACCACCGAGAATTTCCGGGAATGGGCAGCTAAAGGCATGCAGATAAAGGGACCCGAAAGTCAGCGTCGTCATCTGCGTATTGGGCCACGGGAGACCTCCTGGACCGATCTGCCAGGGATAAGGCGCTTTGTCCGGGCCGATAAGTAGCGAATTGTGGCACCAGTAGGCTGGCCAATTCTTGCGCCGAAAATTGCCGATCCAAATACGGATTCGCGGCGGCGCTTGCTTGTGAAGGTAAAGATGCCGCCTATCGACGACCGACATGGCGGCACGACCAGGGGCGATGTACTCCGCGCAAATGACGACCATCGCCGCCCAGGCCGCAATGATACTCTGCTTTCGCTCATTGAGCGTCGATTTCTCCCCGTGCATAAGGGGCAATAGCATCGGCTTTGCTCGATTTTGCAGGATGCTCATCCAGTTGTTGTTGCACCGCCGGCAAACGACCTTTACGCGGCGACTCTTGGGATCGCCGGAAATTTTTTGGACAGTTCCATGGAGTCGGCGGTCTTTTTCAAGGACACTCCGGGCAAAGCTATAGTTCGGCTGCGTCACCGGTAAATACGCCCGCGTCCATACAGGCCAAAGGTCCTCTTTCGACATGGGCGCGCCGCCGCAGAAGACGCAAAGCCGTTTGGGATTTGGCATAATTGAACCGGCTCGACCCGCCCACCTGAAGTCCACCGCCGTTTAGCCACGCATCGGCACAACATCAGCGGACGGTTGCCCTGTCGGCGACAAACCCGTGCCGTTCGTGATGCGCGGATCGGCGGCGAAAGACATGGAGTAGACGGCGGCAGAGTATTAGAGACTGAAATGGGTATAGCATTAGACAAGTCAAGGGCTTATGGTGGAAGTAGATGCGCGTAGAGGCGCCTGGAGGGGCGCCTCTACGGTCGGGTCTATCTACGCATCGAGCGCCGGCGGCAGCGGCGCGCGGCCGCGGATCAGGTCGGCGGCTTTTTCGGCCATCATCAGCACGCAGGCATTGATGTGCGCGGAGACGAGGTCCGGCATCGCCGAGGCGTCGACCACGCGCAGTCCGTCGATGCCGTGGACGCGCAGCTGCGGGTCGAGCACCGTGTCGGGTTGCGTGCCCATGGCGCAGGTGCCCGCCGGATGATGCGCGGTGATGACGGTCGCGCGCAGCCAGGCGTCGATCTCGGCGTCGGTCTGCACTTTTTCGCCCGGATTGATTTCCGGCCCGCGATAGCGATCGAGCGCGGCTTGATGCACGAGCTCGCGGGCGATGCGGAATCCTTTGCGCAGGCGCTGCAAGTCATCAGGCACTGAAAAGAAGTTGTAGCAAATGCGCGGCGGATCGCGCGCCTCCGCCGAGCGCAGCAGGATCTCGCCGCGGCTGTCGGGATGCAGCAGCGTCGGGCGGATGCCGAAGCCATCCTGAAAAGCCGGCCGGACGAGCGGGAACCAGAGATGCGGACGGGGCGAGGTGCCGCGGAACATGAACTCGATATCGGGCACCGCGAGCTCGCTCCGCGTCTTGATGAAGGCATGCAGGCCGCCCGGCACCACCGTGGCGGGACCGCGGCCGAACAAATAGGCGCGGACCATGCTGACGGCCATGCGATCGAAGCGCATCTCGCGATGGAAGGCGCCGCTCTGCCGCCGCGCATAGCTGATGTAAGCGCCGAGGTGATCCTGCAGGTTCCGGCCGACCGGCAGGTCGAGGCGCGCCGCAATGCCGATCTCACGCAGATGGGCCGCGGGGCCGATGCCCGACAGCATGAGCAGCTGCGGCGAGTTGAACGTGCCGGCCGCGAGGATCACCTCGCCGGCCGCGCGTACGCTGACGCGATCGCCGCTCGCGCGCAGAAGCTCGATACCGGTGGCGCGCGATCCCTCGATCAGCACGCGGGTCACGTGCGCGCCGGTCTCGACCGTGAGATTGCGCCGCCCTCGCGCCGGCCGCAGATAGGCGCGCGCCGACGATGCGCGCCGGCCGTCGCGAATCGTATATTGGCCGCGGCCGAAGCCCTCCGGCTGCGCGCCGTTGTAGTCGTCCGTGCGCGGAAAACCGGCCGCCGTGCCGGCTTCGATCCAGGCATCGAACAGCGGATCGCGCGTCCGGGCGAACTCCGTGCCGAGCGGGCCGTCGCCCCCGCGCCAGGCATTTTCGCCGCCTTGCCAGCTCTCGCCGCGCTTGAAATAGGGCAGCACATCCGCATAGGACCAGCCCCGCGCGCCCTTCTGCGCCCAGCGGTCGTAATCGCCGCGATGGCCCCGCGTATAGGCCATCACGTTGATGGACGAGGAGCCGCCCAAAACCTTGCCGCGCATGGCTTCGATCCGCCGGTTGGCGAGGCCGGCCTCGGGCTCGGTCGCATAGCCCCAATCATGCATGCGGTGGTCATGCATCTTGCCCATGCCGAGCGGTATGTGGATCAGCGGATTGCGATCCGGCGGACCCGCCTCCAAGAGCAGCACGCGCGCGGCCGCGTCCTCGCTTAGCCGGTTGGCCAGCACGCAGCCGGCGGAGCCGGCGCCCACGATGATGTAGTCGTAAACCCTGCTCACGCTTTTCCGCCTTAGCCGCCTGCCACGGCCAAAATTATGCTATCCATCACCCGGCGGGACCCAACTCCATCATGCTGAGCAAGTCCATCATGCAGAGGATGACACGCACAATGCACCTCGGCCGATATTCCGGTTTGGCGCTGGCAGGCGCGACCACCCTCATGTCGACCGGCAGCCTTCTGGCGCAGGCCCCGGAGGGCGGATCGGCCGCCTGGCGCGTGGAATGCACCGGCGACGGCAAGACGCTCGAATGCCGCGCCATTCAGCAGATCTTCCAGCGCGATACCAGGCAGCTCATCGCCTCGGTGGGGGTCCGCTATGCCCCCGAGACCAAGGCCGGATCGATGTCGATTCTGCTGCCGCTCGGTCTCAACCTCACCGAGCCGGTCGCCGTCAAGGTCGACAACAACCCGCCCGAACGCCAACCCATCCAGACCTGCAACAATGGCGGCTGCCTGGTGACCATGACGGCGAACGACAAGTTCCTGGCCACGATGCGCGCCGGCACCGACCTCAAGATCACGGTCCAGGACCTGAGCAAGAAGCCGATCGAAATCTCGCTACCGCTCTTGGGCTTCGGAATTGCCTACGACAAGACCAAATGACCGCCGTTAACCATCATTGACGATCCCCCCACCAAATACCTCCCGGGCAAGCCGGGAGGGCCTGCAGGCCCTTTTTTTGCCTCCCCGGGAGGGGCTGGAAAGCCCGCGGCGGGCCGGCTAACCCCTTGGCGCAGGACGCAGAACCCGCTGCCCACACGGCGGGCGCGCGAGCGCCGAGAACCACCTGTGGCCTTAGGGAAACAGCTTCCAGAAATGCCAGTTTAGCGGCGTAAATCGGCCGTCAAAGCAATTGCGCCATTGCTGGGGCTCCTCTAAAAAATTCAGGCAAGTCCGTCACTTGGGGGTTCGGTGGCATGTTACTCGGCATGCCTGCGGGCGCCTGCCGCGTGATCGCGGCAGTGGCGCTGGTCGTAGTGGCGTCGATCGCCACGACGACCGCCATGGCGCAGCCCGCAATACCATCGAGTGTGCTGCCCGGCCGCGAGCAGCAGCGATTCACCGAGCCGCCGCCGGCGCTGTCCCAACCGGGCGGCGCCGCCATCTCGCTGCCCAGCACCGTGGCGCCCAAAGGCGCCGACCACATCATGGTGGTGCTACACGGCGTCCACATCGTGGGCGTGACGGTCTACCGGGTCGAAGATCTTGCTCCCCTCTATGCCGACATGATCGGCCACGAGGTGACGCTCGCGTCGATCTACGATCTCGCGCAGCGGATCACGACCAAATACGGCAATGACGGTTACGTCATCTCGCGCGCGATCGTGCCGCCACAGCAGCTCAATCCGGGCGGCGCCACCGTCGAGATCCAGGTGATCGAGGGCTATGTCGACAAGGTCGAATGGCCGCATGAGATCGACAAGTTCCGCGATTTCTTCTCCTACTACACGGGGAGGATCATCGCCGAGCGCCCCGCCAACATTCATACCATCGAGCGCTATCTGCTGCTCGCCGGCGATCTGCCGGGCTTCAAGTTCAAGAACAGCCTCAAGCCGTCCGCCACGCATCAGGGTGCCGCCACGCTGATCGTGGAGATCGTGTCGTTCAGCCCGGTCGACTGGGCGGCGCGGGTCGACAATCGCGGCCCCGTCGGGCAGGGCCCGCTCGAGTTCCTCGCCAGCGTGACCGTCAACAATCTTCTGCGGATGCACGACGCCTTCAACTTCTCCTATGCGGGTCCGTTCAAGACCGACGAGCTGAAATACATTTACGGGCAGTACAGCCAGGTGCTGATGGCCGAGGGCTTGGTATGGTTCGTCGATGCCAGCGAGGGCTGGGGCCGGCCCGGGACGCCGGAATTGCGGCTGCTCGATTACCGCACCAAGAGCACGGTGTTCGAGACCGGGCTGACGTTTCCGATCATGCGCACCCGCGAGCGCAATCTTTCGGTGACCGGCCTCTGGTTCATGTCGCATAACGAGGGGGTGATCCTCGATATGCCGACCCTGCCGCCCTCCACGCTCGATCGGTTGCGCGGCGGCCGCGCCAAGGTGAACGCCGACTGGGCCGATCCGTTCAATGGCATCAACCAAGTCAATGTCATCGTCAGCAAAGGGCTGCAAGGCGCCGGCAGCACGCTCGACGGCCAGCCTTTGGCAAGCCGGCTCAACGGCCGCGTCGATTTCTCCAAGGTCGAGGCGACGCTCACGCGGGTGCAGCCATTGCCGGCGAATTTCTCCGTCCTGCTTGCCGGCTATGGCCAGCTCGCCGGCACGGCGCTCCTCAATCCGGAGTTGTGCGGCTTCGGGGGCCGGGTGTTCGGCCGCGCCTTCGACCCCTCGGCCCTGGTCGCGGACGAGTGCGTGGAGGCCCTTGGCGAGCTGCGTTTCGACGTTCCGGTCGGGGCCATGATGCCCATGCTGGCCAAGCCCCTCAACCAGGCACAGCTTTATGGCTTTGCGGACCGGGGCTGGCTCCATAATTTGGCCCCAGATGTCCTGACACCTCGCAATATGAACGCCGCGTCGGCAGGGGGTGGACTCCGCCTCGGTTGGCTAGACATCGTCACTGCGGACCTATCCGCAGACAAGGCCGTGGAGGGGCCACGGAACGACTGGCGGTTCTTCTTCGTCTTGTCCGCCAAGAATAAATAGCGACAGGCGCCCTCTCATGTCTTGCCGCATGTCTTGCCGCGCGACGTCTCGGCGCGCGCACCGCACCCTGCTCACCACGACGGCCGCACTGACCACGCTCGCTGCCTTCGCCGGGCTCGTTTGCGCGCCCGCCAATGCCGGCCCCAACGGCGGTACGGTGGTCGGCGGATCGGCGACCATCCAGGGCCAGGGCAGCGCCTCGGTCACCATCAATCAGTCGAGCCAGAGCACCATCATCAACTGGGCGACGTTCAATATCGGCAAGGGCGAGACCACGACCTTCAATCAGCCGAACAGCGCGGCGATCGCGCTCAACCGCGTGATCGGCGGGCAAGGGCCCTCGTTCCTCGACGGCACGCTGACGGCGAACGGCCGCGTCTTCATCATCAACGGCGACGGCATCCTGTTCGGCCCGCATTCGAGCATCAATACGGCGGGCTTCCTGGCGACCACGAACGACATCCGCGACGCCGACTTCATGGCGGGCAAGTACAATTTCAACATTCCGGGCAATCCCAACGCCTCGATCGTCAATCTCGGGAATATCACTGCGACAAGCGGCGGCTTCGCGGCCCTGGTGGCGCCGGGCGTGCGCAACGCGGGCACCATCTCGGCGACGCTCGGCACCGTGGGGCTTGCGGCCGGCAATGCCTTCACGCTCGATTTCTACGGCGACCGGCTGATCACGCTCGCGGTCAACGACCAGATCGCGCGCCAGGTGATCGACGTCGCGACCGGCAAGCCGCTGAAGTCGCTGGTCGGCAATGACGGCAAGCTCAGCGCCAATGGCGGCCGGGTCGAGCTCACCGCGGCGGCGGCGCGCGCGGTGGTCGATTCCGTCATCAACAACAAGGGCGTGATCGAGGCGAACACGGTCGGCACCCAGAACGGCAAGATCGTGCTCAGCGCCGCCACCGGGGCGAGCAAGCCCGCCGGCGCGCCGCCGCAGACCGTGAATCTCGGCGGCACGATCTCGGCGGCCGGCAAGGACAAGGGCAGCAAGGGCGGCACCGTGGTGGTGACCGGAGAGGACATCAAGGTCGCGGGCGCCACGATCGACGCCTCCGGCGACGCCGGCGGCGGCAAGGTGCTGATCGGCGGCGATACCGGGGGCGGCAATCCGAGCGCGGCCGCCGCCGCGATCGCGCAGGCGGCGCTTGAATATTTCGGGATTCCCACCGCCACCACGGTGAGCGTGGACGGCGCCACGGTCATCAACGCCGCGGCGACCGGTCAAGGCAATGGCGGCAAGGTCGTCATTTGGTCCGACCAGCAGACCACGTTCGCCGGCACCATCCTGGCGCAGGGCGGCGCCGCCGGCGGCAATGGCGGCTTTGTCGAGACGTCGAGCCACGCGGTCGACTTCAACGGCATCCGGGTGAACACCTCGGCCCCGATGGGGGCGACCGGAACCTGGCTGGTCGATCCCACTACGCTGACCATCGACAGCGCCGCCGCCTCGACGATCGCGAGCAATCTCGCCTCCACCAATGTCCTGGTGCAGACCAACGCCAACGGGACCACCAGCGGGCCCGGCGTGCCGTCGACCGGCGCCGGCGACATCATCGTCGCCTCCGATGTCTCCTGGGCGAGCAACAATTCGCTGACGCTCTCCGCCTATCACGACGTCATCGTCAACGCCGGGGTGACCATCTCGAACACCGGCCTTGCGCACGGCAACCTGGTGCTGCGCGCCGACAACAGCGGCATCGATTCGGGCGTGGTGCGCTTTCTCACGCCGCTGACCTTCGTGGGCCCCCCCGGCCGCGTCGACTTCTCGCAGAGCAACGGCCTGGTGTCGCTCTATTACAACCCGGTGAGCTACACTTCCCCGATCAACTACGCGCCCTTCGTCAGCACCAATGCCAACGTCGCGAACCAGTTCACCCCCTATATGCTGGTCAACAACGCCACCGACCTGGCCAACACCAGCAACAATTTCACCACCACCGGCATCTATGCGCTGGGCAAGAACATCGACGCGACCGGCTTCGGCGGCTACCAGGCGGTGGGCATGACGTTCAGCGGCCTGTTCGATGGCAACGGCGGCCTCGGCACAAACTACACCATCAGCAATCTCAACCTGACCGCGCCTTCCAATGGCGGGCTCGGAAACTCATTCGGACTGTTTCCGTTCCTTGCCTCGTCCGCAATCGTTCGCAATCTCAACCTGGCGAATGTCAATATCACCGGCAACGACAGCAAGTATTTCCTCGGCACCGTGGCGGGCGACAATTCCGGAACCATCAGCAACGTTCACGTCCTGAGCGGGAGCGTGAACGGCTTGGCCTTCCAGGGGATCGGCGCCGGCGGCCTGGTTGGACAAAACGAAAGCGGCGGCTTGATCACGGGATCGAGCGCCAATGTCACCGTCACGGTCGGCGACACCGCAAACCAGAACCAGCTCAATATGGCGGGCGGCCTTTTCGCCGTGAACTTCGGCAGTGTCTTTCAATCCTTCGCGACCGGCCCGGTCAGCGGGGGGGCGCGCAGCTGGGCGGGCGGGCTCGGCGCCTGGAACGTCGGGTCATTGGACCAAGTCTTCGCCAATGGCCCCGTCACCGGCGGCAACAACAGCTCCGTCGGTGGTTTGGCGGCGGTCAATTCGGCTCAAGAAGATTCGTCCGGCCTGATCACAAATGCCTACGCGATCGGCGCCGTGAGCGGCGGAGCCAACAGCACGGTTGCCGGCCTCGTCGCTTCGAACAACGTCGGCGCGTCTATCAAGACGAGCTATTCCGCGGGCGCGGTGAGCGGCGGAGCCGGCAGCACGCTCGGCGGCTTGGTCGCAAAATCGCGCGGAACAGTCACCAATTCATATTGGGACACGGAAACCTCCGGGCAATCCTCGAGCGCGGGCGGCACCGGCATGACAACCGCGCAACTCGCCTCCGGCCTGCCGCCGGGATTCGATCCGAACGTGTGGACCATCCTGCCCGACCCGAGCTACCCGTATTTCCCGTGGCAGACGTCGAATATCCCGGCCGTGGTCCTGCCGCCGAACAACCCGAATGCGCCGTCGCAGCCGCAGATCATCAACAATCTCACCGGCGGCCTCACGCTGGTCTCGCTGCCGCCGCCCGTCAATGTGTTGCCGTTCCCGCCGCCGCCCCCGGGGCCGGGCCCGCAGCAGCAGCCCGCCGGCCCACCCCGCCTCATCGCCGTTCCGCCGCCCGGCGAAACCCGCTTCGTCAAGGACGAGGTGGTGCTGCAGGTCGATTGCGACACGCCGCAATCCGCGCTCGATGCGGTCGCGCGCGACATGCACCTGACCATCCTGGCGCAGCAGTGCCTGACGCAGACGCACATGAACCTGCTGCGCCTGCATATCGACAGCGGCCGCACGGTCGCCGACGTGATCCGGGCGCTGCCGCGCTACCGGGTGGTCGCGGTCGCGCAGGCGAATTTCATCTATCTGACGATGCAGGGCCGGCCGGCGCAGGAGCGTCTTGCACAAGATCTTGCGCAGGATCCCGACCTCGCCGGCCGCACCCAGGAAGGCGACGCCGCCCAGTATGCCTTGAGCAAGCTCGGCCTCATCGACATCCATCGGCTGATCAAGGGAACCAATATCTCGATCGCGGTCATCGATTCGCAGGTCGACATGCGCCATCCCGACCTCGACGGCGTGTTCGCGGACCAATACGACGCGGTCGGGCAGGCCGAAGCCCCGCATCCGCACGGCACCGGCATGGCGGGCGCGATCGCGGCGCACCGCCGGCTGATGGGCATCGCGCCGGCCGCCCGCCTCTACGCGATCCACGCCTTCTCGAGCGCCGCGGCCAGCGCCGAGAGCACGACCTTCTCAATCCTCAAGGGGCTCGATTGGGCGGCGAGCAAGGGCGTGCGCGTCATCAACATGAGCTTCGCGGGTCCGCGCGATCCGTCGATGGAGCGGGCGCTCAAGAACGCCCACGACAAGGGCATCGTGCTGATCGCTGCGGCCGGCAATGCCGGACCGAAGTCACCGCCGCTCTATCCGGGCGCCGATCCTAGCGTGATCGCGGTGACCGCGACCGACGTCAACGACAAGCTGTTCGCTGGCGCCAATCGCGGGAAATACGTCGCGGTGGCGGCGCCTGGCGTCGATATTCTGGTGCCGGCGCCGGAGAACAGCTATCAGCTGACGACCGGCACCTCGGTCGCTTCCGCCGAGGTCTCGGGCGTGGCGGC
>DATDGG010000182.1:0-10885 GCA_036522235.1 Xanthobacteraceae bacterium | reverse complement strand
GTGGGCCTGCCGCGGCTGCGCCGCGACGGCAATATCTCGCAGGTGCTGCAGGCCCTTCTGGACGACGACGGCATCGACCTCGTCGCGCTCGTGCTCGGCATGCGGGCGGACGGCTGGGATTCCCATCAGGAGCTGGTCGATCGCCTGGCCGCGGCGGCGCGCGAATCCGCCAAGCCCGTGCTGCTCGTCTCCTTCATGTCCAACAGCCTGACCAGGCATTGGCGCGGCTATGCGCGGGCCAGCGGCCTGCCGTTGATCGAGGACCTGGAGCGCGGCCTCGAGTCGATCCGCCATCTGGTAGATTACGCGGCCTTCCGCGCCCGCGGCGCCGAGCCGTGCCGGCCGGATGCCAAGCTTGAAGTCGATGTGGCGGCGTTGCCGGCGAAGCGCACCCTCACCGAAGCCGCGAGCAAGGCCATCCTGGCCGCCGCCGGCTTGCCGGTCACGCGCGAAGAGCTTGCCTGCAATCCGGCCGAGGCGGTCCGGATCGCGGCCGAGATCGGCGGACCGGTCGCGCTGAAGATTCAATCGCCCGATATCCCGCACAAGTCCGACATCGGCGGCGTGCGGCTCGGCGCTCGGACGGCCGTCGAGGTCGAGACCGCGGCCGCGGAGGTGCTCGCGAATGCGCGGCGGAATTGCCCGGCCGCGGCCATCGATGGCATTCTGGTGCAGGAAATGGTCGCCGACGGCATCGAGTTCATCCTCGGCATGACCTATGATCAGCAGTTTGGTCCGCTGATCGTGTGCGGGGCAGGCGGTGTGACCGTCGAGGTGTTCAAGGATGCGGCGGTGCTGCTGCCGCCGATCGCGCGCGAAGACGTCGAGGCGGCGCTACGGAGCCTCAAAGTGTCGAAGCTGCTCGATGGGTTTCGCGGCGCTCCGCCGCGCGATGTCGACGCGCTGGTCGCGTGCTGTCAGCGTTTCGCCGCGTTCGTGGTGGCGACCGAGGGAAGGTTCGCGGCGATCGATCTCAACCCGCTGTTCGTTTGTGCCCGTGGGCGCGGCGTGCGCATCGCCGATGCTCTGATGGAGACCATGCCCGCAGCCGGTGGAGAAAGCGCATGATCGAACGAGCGGGCAGCCATCGTCTGCGAGCCTTGCGGTCGACCGTGCTGTCGACACTCGCATGTGCCGCCTTGCTGTGGGCCGACGGCGCGTTGGCGCAATCGCCTGAGGATATCCTCATGTATCGCGGGCCGGACCGCGAGCAGAAGCTGATCGAAGGCGCCAAGCGGGAAGGCCAGGTCGTCATCTACGCGGCCCTGATCCAGAACCAGGCCATGCGGCCGATCGCCGACGGCTTCGGCAAGAAATATCCGTTCGTCAAGCTGACCACCTGGCGGGCCGACTCCGAGGACATCGTGCAGAAGGCCGCGGCCGAAGTGCGCGCGCACAATGTGGTGGCCGACGTGGTCGAGGGCACCGGCGCCGGCGAGGAGGCGGTCGAGGCCAACATCGCGCAACCCTATTACACGCCCGCGGTCGCAGGCTTTGCGCCGGCCTACCGCAATCCCACCGGGCTGTGGGCGCCGACACGCCTCAGCTATTACGGCACCGCCTACAACACCAAGCTGGTCGCGCCCGACAAGGTCCCGAAGAGTTACGAGGAACTCCTCGATCCGCAATGGAAAGGCAGGATGGCCTGGCGCATCGGCAGCGCGACCGGCACGCCGCTGTTCCTGACCAATCTTCGCATCGCCTGGGGAGAGGAGAAGGCGAGGGCCTATTTCGACAAGCTCAAGGACCAGAAAATCGTCAATTTCGGCGCCGGCAGCGCGCGCACCCTGGTGGACCGCGTGATCGCCGGCGAATATGCGATCGCGTTGAACATATTTGCCCACCATCCGCTGATCAGCAAAGCCAAGGGCGCGCCGGTCAATGCGCAGGTCATGGATCCGGTGGCCACCACGGCCGCCACCATGAGCGTCGTGAAGGGGCTGCATCATCCCCATGCGGCGATGCTGCTCGCCGACTACATCCTGTCCAAGGAAGGGCAGGGGATATTGGCGCGCGCGGAGTATTTTCCGGTCGACCCGGATGTGGCGCCGCTCCCGGCTTTGGCCCCGATCGTGCCCAAGATCGCCGGCGTGCCGGAGAATTTCGTCGGCCCCGACAAGCTCATCAAGTATACCGACAGCTCGGAGGATATCTATCAGAAGCTGTTTCGGTGAGGCCGGTGAGCTTCCCCTCGTCCACCAATGACCATGACGGCTGGGCGCGCCTGCGGATGTCGCCGCTGGTGGCGCTCATCGCCGCGATCCTGCTGATCCTGATCCTGCCGCCGACGCTGTTCCTCATCGACACCAGCCTCCACACCACCAAGCCGGACGGCTCGCTCGGGGCGTTCACGCTGCAATATTATCGGCAGCTGTTCACCAGCCCCTATCTGGCGGCGAGCCTGCGCAACACCGTCATCTATGCCATCGGCTCCGCCGTCGTGGCGATTACGCTCGGCAGCACCGCCGCCCTGATCGTCGAGCGCACCAATGCGCCGGGACGCGGCTATGCGTTCCTGGCCGCGATCCTCTCGCTCGGCGTCCCGCATGTTCTCTATGTGGTGGCTTGGCTCTTGCTGCTCGGCCGCGCCGGGCCGGTGAACGCGCTGATCGGTTTCATCGGCGGCGCGGCGGAAGGCCCCGCGCTCGACGTCTATTCCATCTGGGGAATGATCGTGATCGAGGGCGTCGGCTTCGCGCCGCTGACCTTTCTGCTGATGTCGGCGGTCCTGCGCTCGACCGACGCCTCGTTCGAGGAAGCCGCGATGATGAGCGGCGCCGGACCGCTGCGCGTGTTCCGCGCCATCACGCTGCGCATGGGCCTGCCCGGGATCCTGGCTCTGCTGCTGCTCATCTTCATCCGGGCGTTCGAGTCGTTCGAGGTCCCGGCCTTGGTCGGCCTCGCCGGAAACGTGTCGGTGCTGACCACCGACATCTACCAGAGCTCGAAGAATGCGAGCCTGCCGAGCTACGGCGAATCGGGAGCCTATTCGGTTTGCCTGCTGCTGATCGTCGTGCTGCTCTTGATCTGGCATCACCGGCTGTCCGTCCATGCGCGGCGGTTCCAGACCATCACCGGCAAGGGCTATCGGCCGCGCATCATCGACCTCGGCCGCGCCCGCTTGGCGGCGACCCTCGTGCTCGCTGCGACCTTCGTGCTGGTGACGGCGCTGCCGGTCGGTATGCTGGTGTTTACGTCACTGCAGCCGTTTTACGAAGGCTTGACGGCTGAATCGTTCGCGCGCTTCACGCTCGACAATTACGCGACGATCCTGGCGCCCGGCGCGTTTCGCGATTCCATCGCCAACACGCTCATGCTCGGCATTTCCACCGCCACCGCCGTGGTGCCGCTCACGGCGCTGTGCGCCTGGCTCGCGGTGCGCCGCCGCCCCGGCGCCTGGCTGCTCGACCAGATCGCCACCGCTCCTTTGGTGTTTCCGGCGATCGTGATGAGCGTGGCGTTCCTGCAGGTCTTCGTGAACCTGCCGATCCCGCTCTACGGCACGCTCACCTCGGTCATCATCGCGTCGGCGGTCCGCTTCCTGCCCTACGGCATGCGCTATGCCTATGCGGGCGTGCTGCAGATCCACGAAGACCTCGAAGACGCGGCCAAGACGTCGGGCGCGCCCCCACGCCTCGTTTTCGTCCGCGTCGTGCTGCCGCTGGTGGCGGCGGCGCTGGTGAGCTGCTGGCTGTTTGTTTTTCTGTTGGCCGTGCAGAACGTCGCGTTGCCGCTCATGCTGGTCGGTCCCGGGACCGAGATCATGGCGGTGACCTTGTTCGACCTTTGGCAGAACGGCCAGGTGACCGAGCTCGCCGCCATGGGGGTCTTGTGGGTTGCCCTGATGCTGGTCGTGAGCGCGTGCTTCCATTTCACCGCCGCCCGCTATCGGCTCGGCGTGTGATGCGCGCTGCCGCGATGCCGCCACGATTGTGACATCTCGACGGCATGGCGGGTGAGGGAAGGCAGGCGAAATACCACCGATATGGGTAGTTCACCCTATTTATCTATAGGGTCTTTGCCCTAGTCCTCAGCCGGAGAAAGCGCATGCGCCGGCTCGGCGAAAATTTTTCCGTTGGACCGATTGTGACGCCTGTGCCTTTGTTTGATCCGATTTGAAACGTTCGAACGGTAAAATCCGCCGCCGAGTAGTACGACCCTACCGGGCGAGCGGCTTTGCGGTTCTCAATTAAGAACAAATTGTAAAACAAACAGACCTGATCTGCGTGAAGAGGTTCCGCCGCGATGCCCACCACAATTTTGACCCAACCGGGAGTCAGTTTCCAAGCGGGTCCTCAGTCGAGGAGGGTGGTTGGATGCGAGTGTCGGCGCTCGGGGGCGTAGCGCTTTATTCCGTTGCACGTCTGGCGCCGATGCTTATGAGTTGTCCGCTCGGGCACGACTTGATGGAATCGGCGCGCGCCCCGATCGGTGCTCAATCAGGATAAGCCAAGGATACCCAGCGCGCCGTCGATCGGCCGCGCTGACTGATTTTGCGTGAGGCCGCCGATGGGCGGGAGCCGGAGCAGTGGGCGGACGACGACGGACGGTTCTGCCTGCATCGGCGGCGCAAGCGAGACGGAAACGCGAAGGGGGTCCGATCAAGATTCCTCCAAGAGGGAACGCCCAGGGAAACTACGGCGTCGAAAATAAATCGGGAGCGTTGTTCAGGGAGTATCGACATGAGTACCCCATCGGGAAAGCCATTTGATCCGTTCGATCTTTCGCCTTACGCGCCGAAAAAAATCCGAGAACGGGCAGCGCTCGACGAAAGTGACAACAAGGACGATGCCGCCGCCGTCGTGCTGCCTTACGCGCCGCGCGCCGCGTTGCCGCCGCTCGATGCCACCGCGTCCGCCGATCAACTTCCGCGTGACTTGGATGGCCTCCAGAAGGAATTGGATGGTCTGCGCAAGGAGGTTGGCGTCGACAAGGACTTGGCCGCGCCCGTCGCGAGCACGCCGGACGAGCCGCTCGCCGAGAAGCCCGCCGCCGCCGAGGCGGCCGCCGATCCCGACCTGCGGCGGCTTGAAGCAAGCTTGCAGTGGATACAACGCGAAGGCACGGCGGCGCCCCGGATGCCGCGGGCCACGCCGCTGCCGCCCGTTTCGGGGCTGCGTCCGGTCGGCCCGGAAGGCCTCCGTCAGCACAGCGAGCAATTCATCAACGGGGTCCGGGTGCCGCCGTCGCTCGCGCCCGACCGCGTGCGGCCGCCGCCGATGCGCGAGCGCCGCGACAATCTGCGCGGGCCGTTGCGCGTCCTCGTGGCGAGCGTGATCGCGGCGCCGATCGCCTACTATTTTTCGGTCGGGAGCTTCACCTCGACCTCGGACGGCGGACGCGAATCCGGGCTCGCCTCGCTCGCTTCGCGATTGGTCGCGTCGGCGGAATTTCCTGTTCCCAAGGAGAAACTGCCGCCAGGCGAAGCGGACGATTACAACACGGTGGTCTTGTCGCGAAATAAGCTGGTGGTCCAGCCGCCAGTTGCGGCCCCGAAAACCGCTCCGGTCCGCATCGAGACGCCGGTCCCGCCGCCGGCGCCGCCAAGCCCCGCCGCCGAACAGCCTCCGCCCGCCCCCGCTCCCAAAGCGGTGCGCGAGATCGATCCGGCATCGATCAAGCTGCTCATGCAACAGGGCGAGCAATTCCTGGCCTCCGGCGACGTGCTCACCGCCCGCATCGTCTTCCAGCGGGCAGCAGAGGCCGGCGACGCGGCGGCAGCCTTGGCATTGGGCGCCACCTTCGATCCGGCGGTGCTGTCCAAGATGGGTGCGCGCGGCATCAACCCGGACATCCAGAAGGCGCGCATGTGGTACGAGCGGGCCAAGCAATACGGCTCGTCCGACGCGCCGCGCCGGCTCGAGGCGCTGGCCAACCGCTAAAGCACGATCCCGAAAAAGCCTGCCCCGCGACGGCGGGGATTGCAGACTTTTCGGATGAAGATCATGCGACCGAACAGACGCGTATCGGTATCCGGCCGGCGGCCGGATTGAGCTGACACCCGGCGCCGCTGGGCGGCGCGACGCGCTATTTCTGTGCGGAGGGTTCGATCAGCTCGGCGGCTTGCTGGACGATCGCCCTCGGGGTCGCGAACGCATCGGCGAGCAGCTTGTCGATTTCCTCCGCGCGCAGCGGCTCGATTTCGAGCTGGAGCTTCTCGGCTTCGGCCAGGAACTGCGCATCTTTCATCGTCTCGTCGAAGGCCCGACGCAGGACTTCGAGGCGGGCGAGAGGCACGCCGGGGGGCGCCGCCACCGGGCGGCCGAGCTCCTGGCGGATCAGGATCAAGCTCAGCACCTGCTTCTTCACCGGGTCGGTCACCAAATCGAGCGCGGCCGGCACATCGGGCAGCTCGGGCAGCTTCGCGAGCCCCAGCTGCACGATCACATTGAGCTTCTTGTCCTTGATCCAGTGCGGCCGCGCCGCCTTGATGGTCGACCACGACAGCCCGCAGACCCCCTCGGTCTCGCCGCTCTCGAGCGCCAAGGTCATGCCGGAGCCGGGATCGTAGCCCATGACGGTCTTGAATTTGGTGCCGAGAAGTGCGTTGAGCACCTTCGGCATGATCGCCGAGTTGGACGTGGCGGCCGCCGCCGCCACGATCACCTCGCGCTGGCGTGCCTGTGCGATGGTCTTGATCGGGCTCGTGATCCAGGTGGCGCAGATGTTTTCCAGCTTGCCGATGCTGCCGAGCCAATTGAACTTCTCGGGGTCGTAGCGCGCGCCCGGATTGCCGAACAGCGGATCCATCGGGATGTTGTTGGGAAACGCCCCGATGGTCGCCCCATCCCGGTCCGCCGAGGTGTAGAGCGTGTTCGCGGCCGCAAGCCCGGAGGCCGCCGGCATGTTCTTGGGAACGATCGTCGGCTCGCCCGGAATATGATGGACGACATGG
Source organism: Xanthobacteraceae bacterium (assembly GCA_036522235.1). Classification (GTDB taxonomy): domain Bacteria; phylum Pseudomonadota; class Alphaproteobacteria; order Rhizobiales; family Xanthobacteraceae; genus VAZQ01. Next base: position 3,990 of record DATDGG010000182.1, on the reverse strand, counting down.
CGCGCAAAGGTGCGGTAATAGGCGTCGTAGCCGCCGCCCGCGCCGGCGCCGATCAAGAACGTGATCTGGCGGCCCTTGAAGAATGCTGCTTCCGGCGCCTGCGCTTGCGCGCTCGCGGTGCCTAGCGAAACCGCGAGCGCGACGGCGCCTGTTGTCCAAAGCCCCATTGCGCGGTTACGGCTTGCCATATTTCCGCTGCATCGCTTCGAAGAACCCGGTCTTCTTGAGCGCGTCGAGAATGCCGGTGTCGACGTAATCCTCGATCCGGCTGCTGCCGCCCGGAAGCTGCGCCAATATGTTCTCGGCACCGCGCCGGGATGGCTCGAGATCGCGCGGCGACTGCTGCTTGAAGTCGTCGTAGCTGATGTCGATGATCCTGGGATCGGTGATCTTGAGCTCCTGGGCGAGAATCTCCTTGGCGCGCCGCGCGTCGCTGAGCGCCAGATAATTGCCTTCGATGGTCGCCTTGAGAAATCGCGTCAAGGCGTCGCGATTGCCGGTGAGCTCGTCGCGCCGCACCGTGATGCCGCTGAACAGCCAGGGGATCTGCTCAGGGACCAAGTCGATCATCGCGTTGACGCCCTGCTCGCGCGCCAGGCTCGTGAACGGCTCGTTGAGCGCGGTGGCCTTGATCTCTCCCGATTTGACGGCCGCGAGCCGCCGCGGTCCGCCGCCATATTCCTTGAGCGTGACATCGTCACGCGACAGCCCCAGTCGCTGCAGGGCGAGCGTCACGGTCGAATCGCTCTCCGAGCCGAACGTGCTGACCCCGACCGTGCCGCCCTTGAGATCGGCCGCGGTCTTGACGCCTGCGGCCGAGAAGAACGTGAAGCGGATGACGTTGCTGAGCGAGCCGATCAGCCGCAAATCGCCGCCCGCGCGGTTGAGCTTCACCACCGAGGACAGCCCCACATGCATGACGTCGAGGCGACCGGCCTTGAGCTCCTCGGCGCCGCGGCTGCCGCCGCTCATGTTGAGGATTTCGACCTTGAGCCCTTGGTCGGCGTAGAAGCCGGCCGCTTGCGCGGTCCACCAGGCCAGCACGGTATTGACCGGATCGGCGATGCCGGCCTTGAACGCGATCGGCTCCGCGGCGGCGGCGGCCTGCGATCCCGCTAGCGCCAAAGCGACCGCTATCAGCGGCGACCAACGTGAACCCCGCGGCAACCGGACGATGTGCATCGTGCTTCTCCTCGAGCGGAGCTTTGCCTAGAACTCGCGAAACAGGCGGCCGAATCCCGGGATCTTGTCGTTCACCCCGCAGCGCCGCAACGCATCCCACACGATCGCCTGCTGCGCCGACATGACATTGACGCCGAACTCGCGCTCCAGCGGCTCGATGGCGCCGGCGGTCGGCCAATGCGGCGATGGCAGCAGGATCGTGTCGGCATCGGGATGTTCGCGCATCAGCTTGCGCCCGAGCTCCATCGCGGCGTGCTGCGGGATGCGGCCGATCTGGTTGAAGGGGCTGCCCCAGCCGGTCGCGCCCAGGACCTCGCAGCCGAAATGGAGCGCGTAGCTGGCGATGCGGTCGGTGTCGGAATGGGCGTAGGGCTGCGCCACCACCACCTTCTTGCAGCCGAGCGCCTTGGCGGCGCGCGCCTGCGCGGCGGCGCTGGTCGACACCTTGACCTTGAGCTCGGCTTCGAGGTCGTCGACTATCTGCTGCGCATTGGCGGCACCGCGCGACAGATTGATCGGGACGCCGCCGAGCACGATGATGTCGACGCCGGCGGCCGCCATCTCGCGCGCCGCCTTCATGCTGGTGTCATAAGACTGGTCGACCTCCTCCTTGCTGCGCACCACGATGGCGAGCGTGGTGATCACCAGCGTCACGCCGGCAGGGGCCATTTGGTAGAATTCATAGGGGAAAACCTCGGTCGTGAGCGGCGGGGAGGTGTAGCCGATGCGAGCACGATGACCGTAGGGAGCTTCGCTGATCGGGGCCGCGGAAGGCGATGTCATATGGGAGGACCTGGGCAGAGCCTGTCGGATGGGGGCGGAAAGCGGATCGAAACCTAGAGGTTCCGCCGAAAAAGTCGACTCTGGCCGCGTTTGCCAAAGCCTCTGTTGCTCGCGGCCGGCCCACGATTTTGTGTCGCGTTGCAATATGAATTCTTCGCCTTGGATGAGTTTCCCGGCGTCAAACTGACGCGGTGCGGTTCACGCTGAGGCGTGCTTTCGGCGAATGCAAAAGTATGGTTTATTTGCCAACACAGATAAGAAGACGATCGGGCCCATCCGCAATGGCGCGTCAACGCCACGAGATGCCCGATGTCCAAGGGGAGGCATGGCCATGACGGTAGCAGCATCGGCGTCTGACCACACTTCTGACCAAGCGGTGGCGTCCAACGCGACGCGATGGACTCAATTGATCTCCGTCATCGTCTGCATGGTCCTGATCGCCAATCTTCAGTACGGGTGGACGCTGTTCGTCAACCCGATCAACAAGGCGCACGGCTGGTCGATCGCCGCGATCCAAGTCGCGTTCACGATCTTCATCGCTCTGGAGACCTGGCTGACCCCGATCGAGGGTTGGATCGTCGACAATCTCGGTCCTCAGCGTGGACCAAAACTAATGGTTGCGTTCGGCGGCATCATGGTTGGCATCGGATGGATCATCAATTCGATGGCCGACAGCCTGACGCTGCTCTATCTCGGCGCGGTGATCGGCGGCATCGGTGGCGGCGCGGTCTATGCGACCAGCGTCGGGCATGCGGTGAAATGGTTTCCGGACAGGCGCGGCCTCGCGGTCGGCCTTACGGCCGCAGGCTACGGTGCCGGCTCGGCGCTGAGCGTCATTCCAATTCGCTACGTGATCGACACGAGCGGCTACGAAGCGGCTTTCTTCTGGTTCGGCCTGATCCAGGGCGGCGCCGTATTCATTCTGGCTTGGTTATTGCGCGGCCCCGAACCCAACGAGGTCAAGACCGCCGCCGCCAAGGTGACCCAGTCGACGCGAAGCTTCACGCCGTACGAAGTGTTGCAGACTCCGGTATTCTGGCTCCTCTACATCATGTTCGTCATGGTTTCCGGCAGCGGCCTGATGGCGACCGCGCAGGTCGCGCCGATTGCCAAGGATTTCGGCGTGGCGGACGCCGTGCTTCTGCTGGGCGGTACCACCATCACGATCGCGCTCATCGTCGACAATGTCTGTAATGGAGCCGCCCGGCCGCTGTTCGGTTGGATTTCGGACAATATTGGCCGCGAATACACGATGGCGATTGCGTTCGCCCTGGGCGGCATCGCCTATTGGCTGCTCGGATCGCTCGGAACCGCGCCGTGGGCATTCGTGGTGTTCGCGGCGCTGATCTTCCTCACCTGGGGCGAAATCTTCAGCCTGTTCCCCTCGACCTGCACCGATACGTTCGGGCCGAAATTCGCGACCGTGAACTTGAGCCTGCTCTACACGGCGAAGGGCGCGTCCGCCGTCTTCGCGCCCCTTGCCAACATCATCAAGGACGCGACCGGCGATTGGCACATGGTTTTCCTGCTGGCCACGATCATGAATTTCGTGGTCGTGGGCCTGGCTCTGTTCGTCGTGCGACCCATGCGGCAGCGCCTGATGGCGCGTAGCCAGGGTAGCTGAGCGCCATCGGCTCGGCATTGTGTTCCATCGGCGTGCCAAAGCCGGCACGAAGGGCCGGGCTCTTGCGCACGGCCTCGGCTCTGGAATAATGTATGCCAACACCGGTTGAGTGCTCATTTTTGCGCATGGCTCCGAGCAGCAGCGATCCCGCCCGCGTCGAGCGCGACACCGATTCCCCTGGATCGGCGCCGCGCGTCGGCGTCGATCCGATCGCGCCCCCGCCGAGCTTCAAGAACAAGGCCTATGCGGCGCTCAAGGATGTCATCGTGTCCATGGACGTCTATCGCAGCCGTGCCGACATCCGGCTCGACGAGCGCCGCCTCGCACTTGAATTCGGCATCAGCCGCACCCCCGTGCGTGAGGCCATGGCGCAGCTCGAGCGCGACGGCTTCGTGCGCTCG
>DATDGG010000181.1:0-11131 GCA_036522235.1 Xanthobacteraceae bacterium | reverse complement strand
TATTTTACATTCGATTAGAGCGTATTTTTTGTGCATTTTTCGCTTGCATCCAGTCATAAACTTTGCATAAATACAGGCCTTCCCTCTTTGGGAAATCTCCAAGCTGTCAGTCTTGCCCCGCCTTACGGCGGGGCTTTTTTTTGTGCGCCGCCGGTCATTTGCCGCCGCCCGCGCGCACGGGTGCTCGCCCTTGTCTCGGCGCGCCAATGCATGAATATGCCCGCCGCATCGCATCGCCTCCCCGGCACCCGATACCGGCAAAAAACGCGTCCGATCCTCATTGTCGGCGCCGGTCCGGTCGGTCTTGCGCTGGCAGTCGATCTCGGCTTGCGCGGCGTTTCCTGCCTCATCATCAAGCACGGGCCTCAAGATCGCGCGCATCGAGCGCCCGCACCACGGCGGCAAGGAGCCGACACGCGAGAGCCCGGCGTGGCCCCAGCGCGGCAACCAGCCGCGCTCGCGCGGGCCTTCGCCGAGCGCGGCGTGCGGCTCGCCATCCTGTCGACGGCGGATCCGCGCGCGCTGGTCGACCGCGTGCGCGGTGGCGTATAGAGCATAGACTCAACGCCTCCCCGCACGGGAGGCGATGCCGTAACGCCGGGGGCCCGATGCCAAGGAGGAAACCCGCCACCCCGCCGCCCGCAGCGGCAAGCCCGCGCGTCTTTCCGGTCTATCTCGAACTCGAGATCGCCGGCGGATCGAAGCGGGCGCTGGCGCAGGCGCTCGACCGCGACGGCTGCTATGTCGGCCCGTGCGCGCAGGAGATGATCGCGCAATCGGGCTTTGCTTCCGCCGAGGGCTCCCGCCCCATCAAGCTCGCGCGCGCCCAGTTGCGCACGTTCGGCTTGACCCATTGGGTGGGCTGGAGCGACGTCATCAAGGCCGCCGCCAAGGCCGGGGCCGAGAGGCTGCCGGCCGAGGCGGCGGTCCGCCTTCGCCTTGCGCTGCCCGAGCAGCAGGCCGGCGATCACTTCTGGATTCTCATGGACCCGATCATCAGCGGCAACGGCGAGCCTTATGTGTTCTATCTCGCCTGCCATGACGACGGCGAGCGGCGGCTGCTCGGCCGCTATGTCAATCCCGGGCGACGCTTCTTCCCTCACCGCGAGATCGTGTTCGGGTTGCCTTCGTAGGCCGCATGGAGCGCGAGCGGAATGCGGGAGCGGACCCCCGGATTACGCTTCGCTCCATCCGGGCTACAATGCCGGCCTCACGCCGGCCATCCGGAATCTCCAGCCTATTTGCGGGTGAGCGTGCCCCAGGCCACATAGGTCTCGGCGTTATAGGCCCCGACCCATCCCCAGACGAGCCGGTCGGCCGCCGGCGCCACCGTGATGGTGCCGTCGACACAGCTGCCGCCGCTGTTCTTTCCGCCGCGGGTGATGGTCTCGGTGAAAAAGACATAGCCGTTCCCGGCACCTACGCGCGTGAGCTTGCCGCCGCACTTGAGCTCCGGATAGTCGGTCTCGGCCGCATTGGCCGAAATGGTCATCACCACGGTGTAGCCGGTCTTGCCCTTGTTCTGGGCCACCATGCCGGTCCAGGTGCCAAGCACCGCCGGCAGCGACTGGGCAAGCGCCACGGCCAACGGCGCAAGCACGAAAAGGCCGCTCAGCAAAAATCGCAACCACATCTTCAGCATCAACTCCTCAGCAGGTTGATTGTGGATTGGGGACAGGCGGCGGCTTCGGGCGCGCCGAAGCCGCCGCCTCTGTCCTTAGAGGCCGGGGCCTTTCTTCACCCAGCGGCGGAAGTTGACCTCCGGGGGACCGCCTTTGGTGAAGTTGGGCGTGTTGGTGTAGCCGCCGTAGATATTGCCGGCATCGTCGGCAGCGACGCCTTCGAGCGCGCTGAGCTCCTTGGTCTCCGGAATGAAGGCCGCGACCTTGCCGTCCTTGACGTTGCCGACCCGGATGCCCTGCATGAAGCCCGGGTTGGTCTTCTCGGTCGAGGTCGAGTCGGAGACATAGATGTCGTCGTTCTTGTTGATGTAGACGCCGCTCGGCCGGCCGAACTGCTTCCATTCAGTGAGGTAGCGCGCATTCTGGTCGAACATTTGGATGCGGGCGTTGCCGCGGTCGGCCACGAACAGCCGTCCCATCGAGTCCATGGCCAGCATGTGCGGGGTCTCGAACTCGCCCGGGCCGGTGCCAAGGTGACCCCAGGCCTTGATGAACTTGCCGTCCTTGGTGAAGTGCACGATGCGGGCATTGCTCGGCTTGCCGTCGATCATGCCATGGCCGTCGCCGACGAAGATGGTGTCGTCGGGCGCGATCACAACATTGGAAGGCGCGTTGAACAGATCCTGGCTGTCATTGTCGCCGGCGACGCCGTCCTTGCCGAGCGTCATCAGGCGCTTCCCGTCCGGGCTGAACTTCCTGACCGCATAGCCCTTGCCGTTCCTGATGTAGAAATCGGTCACCCAGACGTTCCCGTAGCGGTCGGCGAACAGACCGTGCGGAGCGGCGAACATGTCGGCGCCGAAATTGGCGATCACCTTGCCGGTGGGATCGAAATGGAAGATCGGCGCCAGGTGCGAGTCCGCGCAGAAGGTCTGCTTCTCGCAGCGGTCGAAGGCCCACATGCTCCTGCCGTCGCTGCGATCGACCGAGATGCCGAACGTGGCGCCCCAGTTGCGGCCGGCGGGCAGCTTCGCCCAGCCGTCATCCAGCCGATACGGATTGGGCGCCGCGTTGGGATCGGGGCTGGTCTGCGCAGACGACGGCATCGCCCACGTCAGGATGCTCGCAACGACGGCCGCCGCCAGCGCGCCGCCGAGGCATTTCTCATATCGCATGATGCTTCTCCCTTGATGATCTTGCTTTGATTGGATGATTCTTCGTTCGACGACTTCATTCAATTCTTCACGTATCGCATCAGCCGCTTGGGCCCGACTTCGGCGCCGTAGATGTTGCCGGCCGGATCGGCCGCCACGCCTTCGGCAGCGCTCGATCCGGTCGCCTTGTCGACCGGGTCCGGGATGAAGCCGGTCACCACGCCGTCGCTCACGCGGCCGATCCTCATGCCGCGCTTCCAGCCGTCGTGGTTCTTGGACACCGACTCGGATTCGGAATCCGCCACATAGATGATGTCGTTCTTGTCGATGAAGACCCCGCTTGGCCGGCTGAACTGGGACCACGCATCAAGGAACGTGCCGTTCTGGTCGAAAATCTGGATGCGGTTGTTCTGCCGGTCGCCCTCGAACAGGCGGCCGCGCGAATCCATGGCGAGCGTATGCGGGATATCGATGTCGCCGGGAGCCGAGCCCTTCTTGCCCCAAGTCTTGATGAACTTCCCGTCCTTGGTGAACTTGACGATGCGCGTATTGGAGTTGCCGCCGTGCCCGTCGCCGACAAAGATATCGCCGTTGGGCGCGACCAGCACCGAGGACGGCTGGTTGAACTCGTCGGGCCCGTCGCCCGCGACGCCGGCCTTGCCGAGCGTCAGCAGCACCTTGCCCTCCGAGCTGAACTTGAACACCTGATGGCCTTTGCCGTCCTTGCCCTGTGCGTCGGTGACCCAGACGTTGCCTTCCTGGTCCACGAAAATGCCGTGCGGGAACACGAACATGCCGGCCCCGAAGGCCTTGAGCAGCCGTCCCGACATGTCGAAGCGCAGGATCGGCGGCAGGTCCGAGCCGGCGCAGGAATTCGCGCCGCAGCGCTCGGCGACCCAGACGCTGGTGCCGGTCGGATCCACATAGACGCCTGCCGAGGAGCCCCAGTTGCGCCCTTCCGGCATGCGCGCCCAATTCTCGACCGAGCGGTATGGATTGGGCAGCGAATTGATGGGCGCCGCCGGTTGGGCAACGCTCTGGCTGATGGGCTGGGCTTGCGTCTCAAGGACGGCCGCCCCCGCCAACGCGAGGAGGGCCAGTCCAGGCAGATATACAGACAGTCCAGGATACCGCATCGCATCTCCTCCCTTTCGCTCCTTTGCCGGTCGCGTCTGGCCAACAGCATGGCCAGCGCACCTTGTCGGATCGGCGCAGCGTGCTCCGATTGGGCGCCCGCCGCAACCGCTTCCTGTGGCGGCGCACTACGAGGCCATTGACCTTCGTCGCGCGGAACTCTTTGCTCGTATGACCGTTGATTCGTGGACCGGAGGACGGTCATGCGCCGCGCCACGTTCAAGGTCATTGCGGTATTTGGCACAGCTACCGGGTTGGCGGTGTTGCCTGCAGCACCCGCGGCCGCACGATTGGGACCCGGTGCGGTTTTTGGCTTGTTGGCGCTGCCCCTGCGGCTGCCCTTGCATATGATGGCCCACGGCATCGTCCGCGGCCCGGCCGTATCTCATCATCGTTACGATCATCACGTTCAAGCCGTCGCATCCGCGCGCGCACCGCATGCCCCTCAGGGCCCGCCCGTCCCCGCGCCCGCACCCAAGACTGCGGATGAGACGGCCGCGATACCGCCGGCGCCTGCGAGCGCGCCGCCAACCGTCGAGGCGCGCGTCGATCCGAAGCCCGCACCGGTGCGATCGCGCCCCGCCCCGCTGGCCGCGCCCGCGCCGCCATGGCCGACCGCATCGCCAAGCGCCTACGAGGACCTCCTGGGTTACGTCCTATGGCCGGCCGACTATTCGGATCATCTCTGGAACCACGGCTACGGCGATATCATGAACGCGCTGCTGACGCCGATGGCCGCGAATCCCGACCAGGCGGCGAGCATGATCGCGAACGGCATGTGCAGCGCCAAGGCGAGCGACCTCGCCGATCGGCTGGTCGCTCGGACCCGCGAGATCATCGCCCCGACGCCAGCCCAACAGGCGGCGCTTGATGAGCTTTCCGCGGCGCTGCGCCAAGCGATCGAGCGCGGCCGCGTGAGCGTCTGCTCGGGTACCGGCGATCCGTTGAAGCGGATGGTGGACGGCCTTTGGACGATGTGGGACGCAACGCTCCTCCTGCAGGACCCGCTGGAGAAATTCTACGACTCCCTCACCGATGCGCAGAAGGCCAAATTGGCGGGTGAAACATCCGCCGGCCAAGCGTTGGCGCGGGTCTGCGCCGATCAGCATTCCGGCGACTGGTCGCCCGAGCGCCTGGCGCAGGCGCTCGGTGCCGGAGAGGCGCAGCGCCTTACGCTCGCCACGCTGCGCGAACGCTCCTCCGAGCTGATCAAGTTCCTGGCCGGTTCCTGCCCGGAGGGAAGCGAGCCGACGCCGCTTGACCGCCTCCAAGCCGCACGCAACCGGATGAACGCGCTGCTCTATGTGGTGATGAGCATGTCCCCGGCCGTGAGCGAGCTTTACGGTGCGCGCGCGGATGACGCGCATCGGCCATCTGCGTCGAAGCACTAGTCTGGCCGTTGTAATTCCGCCCGTCCTGTGGCACTGCCGGTCCCGGCGGCGGGCTCGCCTGCCTCCCGATTGTGCCAACACGGACGCCTCTATCGCAGACCATTATCATGACCAACAAATTCCGCGGCGTGATGCAGAGCCCGGTCACGCCGCTCAAGGATGATTTCAGCCTCGATCTGCCGACCTTCGAGAAGGTGCTGGATTTCCATGTCCGCACCGGCGCGACCGCCATCTCCTGGCCGCACCACAAGGGCGAGTCGCTCAACCTCACCATCGCGGAGCGCAAGCGCTTTGCCGAAGCCGCGGTCAAGACCGTCGCCGGCCGCATTCCGGTGACCATCCATGTCAGCGCGCTTGCCGTGGAGGACACTTTCGCCCTCGCCCGCCATGCGCAAGCCATCGGCGCCGACGGCATCCTGGCGATCACGCCGTATTTCTGGACGCCGACCGCCGCGGCTATCCACGACTATTTCGTGCGGCTGTGCGGCGCGATCGAGCTGCCGGTCCTCTCCTACAATTCCCCGAGCTACCTCGCCGGCGTGGAGATCAGCGGCGAGCTGATGGCGCGGCTGATCGAGCAGCTGCCGAACTTCGCCGGCGTCAAGGAGGCGAGCTTCAACAGCGAGAAGTTCCTGGAGATTTCGCGCGCCGCGCTGCCGCTGCGGCCGGACTTCGCGCTGGTGACCGGGGTCGAGTTCCTGCTGCCTTCGGTGCCGCTCGGCGGCGTCGGCTCCTATTCGGCGGCCGGCTCCATCTGTCCAAATCTGTGCCGCGATCTGTTCGACGCCTGCATGGCCGGCGATTGGCCGCGCGCGCGCGAGCTGCAATACAAGGTGTCGCGGCTGTGGGCGCTGTTTCGCAACCAGTATCCCTCTTCGCTCAAGGGCGGCATGGTGATCATGGGACGCCCGGTCGGGCCGACCCGCCCGCCGCTGCCGACCGCAAGCCAGGAGCGCATCGCCCATATCCGCCGCGAGCTTGCAACGCTCGGCATCCTCGACACCGAGCCGCACGGCTGGTGACCCTTCCGCCGTTGACACGGCCGCCTGCGCGAGAGTTCCATGCCCGCCTTCCAACCCGGACTTGTGCACCTGCCGGTCACGCCCTTTAAGCCCGACCACAGCATCGATTTCGATCGCCTCGGCAAGCTGATCGACTTCCACATCCGCAACGGCGCCGACGCGCTGGCGCTGCCGACCCATGCGGGCGAATCCGTCAGCCTCACCGACGATGAAAAACGCGCGCTGATCGACTTCGCGGTCAAGCACATCGCCGGGCACAAGCCGCTGATCGCCCATGTGAGCGATGCCGGCACCGCCATCGCGGCTGCGCTGGCGCGCCATGCCGAGGCGGCCGGCGCCGCCGCAATCCTCGCCACCACGCCCTATTACTGGACGCCGCCGCCGGAGATGATCCTCGCGCATTTTGCGCAGATCGGCGCCGCCGTGCGCCTGCCCTTCCTGGTCCACAATACGCCCGACGACATGGCCGGAGCCAGGGTCTCGGCCGAGATGATGTTGAAGCTGATCGGACAGCTCGACAATTTCGCCGGCCTGGTCGATGCGAGCCTCGACTGGCAGTTCATGATCGACCTCATCATGGAGGCCCGCCAGGCGCGGCCGGGCTTCCTGCTGATCTCGGGCACCGAGCTCATGGTGTCGAGCGCCGCCATCGGGGCTGGCGCGATGTTTGCGCCGCTCGCCGCCATCGCGCCCGCGCGCGTGCGCCTCCTGTTCGAGCTCTGCCGCGACGGCAAGCTGTTCGAGGCGCGCGCCGTGCAGGAGGAGATCGCTGGGCTGCGCCAGCGCCTCAAGGCCGGCGGCGCCGCGAGCCTGAAAGCTGCGCTCGCCGCACGCGGGCGCGACTGCGGCAATCCGCGCCCGCCGCTGCAGGCGCTCGACGCGTCGGCGACGGCTGCGCTCGCGCGCGACCTCGGCGCCATGCCCGCACTGCAGCATGAGCCTCGCGGCTGGTAGCATTGCGTCGAATTGCCTCAGATCGACGCGCGCTTGTGCGGAGGTACAGTTTGCCGGGGCACGCATCGCGCCGGGGCAAACACCATCGGCCACTCGATTCCGGCAATCGCCTAGCTCGAGATCAGCCGATCTCGAGCTAGGGCTGACGCGTTTGCGGTCTCGATGTATCGGAGATCAGAGCATGATCGCCGCAAGGTGCCGATATCTGCGCGCCGCCACATTCGTGATCGACGCCTTCGATCTGGCCACGGCGCTCTTGATGGCGACACTGCTTGTGCTCGTGCTGGCGACCTTCACGGAATACGCGATTTCCAACGACGAGGGCGTGCAGCATCAATACGGCGAGCTGATCATCGCCTATTACAAGAGCGGCTTTGCCGACAGATCGGTATTCGATTTCCAGAACCTCTATCTCTATGGCGGCCTGTTCGACATCATCGCGGTCCTGCTCGCGCATCTCTTTCCCTTCGATCCTTACGACATTCGCCATCTGATGAGCGCGCTCGCCGGCCTCGGCGGCATCGCCGCGACCTCTGCGACCGCGCGGATGATCGCGGGGCCGCGGGCCGGCTTGCTGGCGGGGCTCGCGCTGGCGGTGTGCGGCGTCTGGTATGGCGGCATGTTCAACCACACCAAGGACGTTCCATTTGCCGCCGCCATGATGGGGGCGACCTACTATCTCATGCGCGGCGCGCGCGATCTGCCGCATCTGCGCCGCCGCGATACGCTGTTGTTCGGGCTCCTGCTGGGCGCGGCGCTCGGGCTGCGGGCGACCGGCCTGCTGATGGTGGGCTATCTCGGCCCGGTGATCGCGCTCGCCGCATGGACGACGGCGAAGCCCGATTGGCGCGCGGCGGCGCACCTGTTCGCTCGTTCGCTGATGCGCTTCATCCCGGCGCTCGCGCTCGCCTATATCATCATGATCGTGTCGTGGCCGTGGGCCTCGCTCGATCTCTTCAATCCGGTGCGCGCGATCTTCGCCTTTGCGCACTTTCATTACCCGGTCCGCACCGTCATGGACGGAACGGTCTATCTGATGAGCGACGTGCCGCGGTGGTACGAGCCGGAATATCTCGCCATCAAGGTGCCGCTCATCGTCCTCATCGGCGCCGGCGCCGCCGCGCTATCGGCCGCATGGTCGGCGGCAAGCCGCGCCGGGCGGACGGGCACGCTGGAAGTCGCGATCCTCCTCTTCACCATCGTGTTTCCCCTCACCTGCCAGGTCATCGGGCATGGCCCCTCGTTCACCGGAATGCGTCATTTCCTGTTCGTGCTGCCGCCGCTGACGGCGCTGGCCGGCATCGGCGTGCAGGTCGGTCTCTCCTATTTCGAAAGGCGCGGACGCATGGTCGGGGGTGCGGCGCTCGCCGCCGTGACAGTGGCCTTCGGTTTCGATGCAACCGCGTTGGTACGGCTGCATCCGTACGAATATCTCTTCTACAATTCCCTGGTCGGCGGCCTCCCCGGCGCGTCGCGGCGCTACGCGACCGATTACTGGGTCAACATCATGCCGGCCGCGGTCAAGGATCTCGAAGCTTATCTGGACGCAACCGATCACGGTGTCGACCCGTTGCGGCTGCGGCAATTCACGGTCGGGGTCTGCGGCGAGCGCGTGTCGTTCGAGAACGAGGCCGATCGCCGGCTACGCTGGACCTCTGACTGGGACCACGCCGATTTCTTCATCGCGCCCACGCACATGAATTGCGATCAGGTGCTCCGCGGCAAGGTCGTGGACGTGATTGAACGCCTCGGCGTCCCGATCGGCGTGGTCAAGGACCTGCGCGGCCTCAGCCCGCAAGCCCGCTGGGCCCCGGTCGAGGTGGCGCATGGGCCGCCAGACAGTGCTGATGCTCATGCGTCTCCGCACGGATGATTGTAGCCCGCATGGAGCGCAGCGCAATGCGGGACCGCCGCCCCCGCACTCCGCTGCGCTCCATGCGGGCTACAGCCTCACGCCGCGGTCAGTCCCCCATCGAGCACCAGCACCTGACCCGTCACCGATTGAGCCTGTGGGCTTGCCAGATAGGCCACCGCTTCCGCCACCTCCTCGGCGGTCGCCAGGCGGTGCATCGGAATGCGGGCGAGCATCGCCTCCATGTATTTCGGATCGGCGCCGGTGCGCGAGGGCGAGGCGGTGTCGAGCCGGCCGGGCGCGACCGCATTGACGCGGATGCCGTGGCCCGCCCATTCGATCGCCAGCATCCGGGTCATCTGGATGATCGCGCCCTTGGAAATGCCGTAGGTCGATCGCTCGGCCGCGCCGACGAGGCCATGGGTCGAGGCGATGCTGACGATTGCGCCGGGGCGCCCGCTGCCGATCAGGTGGCGGCCGACCTGCTGGGTCAACAGGAACGTGCCGGTCAGGTTGACCTCCATCACCTCGCGCCATTCCGCGGCCGTGACCTCGACCGCGAGCTTGCGCAGATTGGCGCCGGCATTGTTGACCAGCACATCGAGGCCGCCGAATGTCCCGACGATCCGGTCTATCGCGGCATCGATGCTCTGCCCCGATCGCAGGTCGAGCACCAGCGGCAGCGACCGGACGCCGAGCTCGTCGAGCTCGCACAGCACCGCCGCCAGATTCTCCGCGCGCGTCGCCGACAGCGCGATATCGAAGCCCGCGCGCGCGAGCGCGAGCGCGGTCGCCGCGCCGACCCCATAGGAAGCCCCGGTGACGAAGGCTGTCTTTCGTCCCGCTGATGTCATGCGCTCGCCTTTCCGTTCCCGCCGGCAAAGCCGGGAAGGTGCCCCGCCGATTCTGGTAGCGCAAACGTCTAAACACGGTTCTAATGAGCATCATCCGACGGTTGCCGACCGTGGCAGGAGACCATGTCGCAAATACGAACTTGCTTTCATTTGCTGCTGCTCGGTGCCGCGATCGCGCTTGGTGCCGGTACCTCGACCGGGGCAGCCCAGGCGCTCACCAAGCTGCGCATCGGCAAGCCGCAGGCGGCGACCTTCCCGTTCGTGCCGGTCGATGTCGGGATCGCGACCGGTATCTTCAGGCAGCACGGCCTCGTTGTGCAGTCGCTCGATTTCGCCGGCGGGCCGCGGGTGCAGCAGGGCATCGCCGCGGGGGCGCTCGATATCGCGATCGGCTCGGGGCCCGAGCTTGCCCTGACGTTGAAGGGCGTGCCGGAGATCGCCATCGCCGCCATGGCGGATGCGCCCTATGCGATCGTGCTGGCCGTGCTCAAGGACGGCGCCAAGAGCGTCGCCGAGCTCAAGGGCAAGAGCGTCAGCGTCTCGAGCAAAGGCTCCCTCACCGATTGGCTCGGCGAGAACCTGTCGCGCCAGCAGGGCTGGGGCAGCGATGGCATCAAGCTCGTCCCGCTCGGCACCACGGTGGCGCAGACCGCGGCGCTCAAGACCCGCCAGATCGACGGCATGATCGTGGAGGCCAATGGCGGCTACCGGCTGGAAGAGGACGGCTCCGGCCGCGTGCTCGTTCAATTCGGCGACCTGATGAAGGTCTTTCACGTCTATCTGCTCTACGCGCGGCGCGCCTTCGCGGAGCAGAATCCCGACGGGGTCAAAGCGTTCCTGGCCGCCTGGTTCGAGACCGTCACCTATATGAACGAGCACCGCGCTGAAACCATCGACATCATGCGGCGCACGGCGGACGTGTCGCAATTCATTGCCGAGCGCGACTATGACGCCATGATCGGCATGTTCAACCGCACCGGCCGCTACAATCCGGAAGCGCTCAAGATCGTGTCGCGCTCGTTCGTCGAGATGGGCATGTTGCCGAGCGAGCCTGACATCGGCACGCTCATCACCGAAAAATACCTGCCGGCCGGAAAGTGAGCGAAGTAGCGAATAGCGAGTTGCGAGTAGCGAATGGCGAGTAGCGG
>DATDGG010000180.1:0-14043 GCA_036522235.1 Xanthobacteraceae bacterium | reverse complement strand
CGCATGGCCGCAGCCGCGCGCACGCTTTTCGGCCTCACGCTCGATGTGGCGCTGCCGCAGCTCTGCCCGGCCTGCCGCGAGCCGGTCGCCGGCGAGGGACTGTGCGCCCCCTGCTGGTCGCGGCTCTCCTTCATTGCCCCGCCGTATTGCGCGCGGCTCGGCATCCCGTTTCCGTTCGATCCCGGTCCTGGCACTCTGTCGATCGAGGCGATAGCCGATCCGCCCGTCTACAACCGTGCGCGGGCGGCGGTGTGCTTCGACGAAACCGCCCGGGTGCTGGTGCACGCCTTGAAATACGGCGACCGGCTCGATCTCGCCCCGCTCATGGGGCGCTGGATGGCGAATGCCGGGCGCGAGCTCACCCGGGAGGCCGACGGGCTCGTCCCGGTGCCGCTGCATTGGCGGCGCCAGTGGGGGCGGCGGTTCAATCAGTCGGCCGTGCTCGCCGATGTGGTCGCCAAGGCGAGCGGGCTGTCGGTGGCGCACCGGGCGCTGCGGCGCATCAAGGCGACCCCCCAGCAGGTCGGGCTCGCCCGCGCCGAGCGCGCCGTGAACGTGCAGGGTGCGTTTCGGGTGCCCCAAAGCGGGCGGATCGAGGTCACGGGTCGCCGGCTGATCCTGGTCGATGACGTCTTGACCTCGGGCGCCACGCTCGAAGCCTGCACCCGGGCGCTGTTGCGCGCCGGCGCCGCAGGCGTCGACGTGCTGGTCTTCGCGCGGGTTGTGGCGCCTGCGCGCATTCCCATATAAACGATACGCTAAGATTCACGGCACTACGATGGCACGTATCGAAATCTATACCACCCGCTCCTGCGGCTATTGCCACTCCGCCAAGGCGCTGTTGACCCGGAAGGGCGCGACTTTCTCCGAGATCGACGTGACCGGCGACCAGGAGGGACGGAGCCAGATGGTGCAACGCGCGAACGGACGCATGACCGTCCCGCAGATTTTCATCGGCGCAACCCATGTGGGTGGCTTCGAGGATCTCTACCGCCTCGAGCGCGCCGGCAAGCTTGATCCGCTGCTGGCGACCGGGGAGGGGCACACCGCCGCCCCGGAAAGTCCGACCGCATGAGCGCCGCGCCCTCGACCTTCACGGTCGGCCTCATCCAGATGCGCTCCGGGCTCGACCCGGCCGCCAATCTCGACGCCGCCAGCAAGCTCATCGCCGAGGCCAAAGCCGGCGGCGCCGACTACGTGCTCACGCCGGAAATGACCAATATCATGGAGCTCAAGCGCGAGCGGCTGTTCGCAGCGATCGTGGCGGAAGAGGAGGACCGCAGTCTCGCCGCCTTCCGGGAGCTCGCCCGCAAGCTTGCGATCCATCTCCATGTGGGGTCGCTCGCGATCAAGCTTCCCGGCGAGCGCGCCGCCAACCGCTCGTTCCTGATCGACCGCGAGGGCGAGATCGTCGCGCGCTACGACAAGATCCACATGTTCGACGTCGATCTGGGGAACGGCGAAAGCTATCGCGAGTCGCGCAATTTCCGGTCCGGCGAGCTCGCCATCGCGACCAACCTGCCCTGGGGGCGGCTCGGCCTCACCATCTGCTACGACCTGCGCTTCCCCGCGCTCTACCGGGCGCTCGCGGAGGGCGGCGGCAGCTCGTTCCTGGCGATCCCGGCGGCGTTCACGCGGCAGACCGGGGAAGCGCATTGGCACGTGCTGGTGCGGGCGCGGGCGATCGAGAACGGCTGCTTCGTGTTCGCGGCCGCCCAGGGCGGCCTGCACGAGAACGGCCGCGAGACCTACGGCCATTCGCTCATCGTCGATCCCTGGGGCCGCATTCTGGGCGAGGGCGGCGTCGAGCCCGGCGTCGTCTTGGCGCAGGTCGATCCGGCGGCGGTGACGATCGCACGCGGCCGCGTGCCCTCGCTGCAGCATGGGCGCCGGTTCGAGATGGTGGAACCGATGGCGGAGCCGCTCAAGTTCCGCACGGTCGGAGAGCCGCGATGATCCGTTACGCATTGGCCTGCTCCAAGGGCCATTCGTTCGAAAGCTGGTTCCAGAGCTCAGCCGCCTACGACAAGCAGGCCAAGCAGAAGCTCGTGACCTGCCCGATCTGCGGAACCGCCAAGGTCGAAAAGGAAATCATGAGCCCGCGGCTTTCCGGCGCGCGCAAGCGCGACGCGGCCCCCCTCCCTTCCCCTCAAGCCGGGGAGGGAGCGGGAGGGGGCTCGAACGACAAGGTCGCCATGATCTCGCCGCAGGAGCACGAGCTGCGGCAGAAGCTCAAGGAGCTGCGCGAGCATCTCACCAAGAACGCCGACTATGTCGGACAGAAATTTCCCGACGAGGCGCGCAAGATGCACTACGGCGAGATCGACCACCGCTCGATCTACGGCGAGGCCTCGCCCGACGAGGCCAAGAAGCTGCATGAGGAAGGGGTCGAGTTCCACCCCCTGCCGGTGCTGCCGGACGAGCGGAATTAGCCAAAAACAATCGCGCGCCGGTCAGGCGCTCATCGAGGCGACGGCCTCATCGATCAGGAACAGGTCGGTCAAGAGGGCGCGCAGATGGATCGAGGCGTTGAGGTTGTCGATCAATTGTGAGCCAATGGCGCGTTGCGACAGCGCGAGCTTCAATCCGGCCCGGGCCTTTCGAGCGTCCTCCTCCAGGGTCACGACAAACGGACGGAATATCGCCGGATCGGCCCCGGTGGCGACGGCGGCCGCGGTTGCGGCTTCGCCGATGGCTTCAAGACCGGCATCCGCCCGCTTCAGGTAGTCGCGAATATTGTCGCCCTCCGTGGTCCGCGGATGTCCTTGCGCCGCATAGGCCAGCATGAATTCGTAGGCCTCTTCGATCTCCGCAATTCGCTCCGCGAGCCCGCCCGCCGCCGCATTCACGGTCATTTGTATCCGCCTAGACGGCGTCCCGGATCGCCCGCTTCACCAGGTTCTCCATCATCGGAATCTTGAATTGATTATAGGTCACCGGGCGCGCCCCGTGGCTTGCGGTCTTGCCCGCCAGCTCGGCGGTCTCCTCGTCCTGCTTGCCGCCCTTCACCACCTCCTCGACAACTTTGATGAAGCGCGGCGTGCAAGATACTCCGCCACACGCCACCCGGGCTGCGTCGATAGTGCCGTTCGTCACCTTCAGGGCGGAGGCGACGTTGACCAGGGCGAAGTCCCAGGTGTTGCGGTCGGCGACCTTCTCGAAATAGAACCGCGCGCCCGCCCACTTATTGGGAATGCGCAGCGCGACCAGCAACTCCTCCGGCTTCAACACCGTCATATGGGTGATGTCGGCCGCCGGGCCGACGAAGAACTGGTCGGCATCGACCACGCGCCCACCTTTGGCGCTCTTGATGACCATCTTGGCCTCCAGCACAACCAGCGCCGGCGCGGTGTCCGAAGGGCTCACCGCGATGCAACGGGTGGCGTCGAAGATCGCGTGCTCACGGTTCATGCCGGCTGGCGTATCGGCAAAACATGTACTGCCGCCGGCGCGGTAGCAGGGCAGACCTGAGCGGTAGTACCAACAGCGCGCGTCCTGGGAGACGTTTCCGCCGATCGAGGATGCGTTCCTGATCTGCGGGCTCGCCACCCTGCCGGCCGCGTCGGCGAGCACCCCGAATTTCGCGCGAATCACCTTGCTGTTGGCGATTTCCGACAGCGTCGTGAGAGCGCCGATTTCAATCCCGTCGGTTGTCTCGCGAATGCCCCTGAGCTCCGCGATGCCGCCGAGGTCCATCACGGCTTTGGGCCGCTTCACGCGGTCCTTGAACCAATCGAGGCTGTCGTTGCCGCCGGCCATCTTCCAGATGTCCTGGCCGCGACGGTCGAGCAGCGTGAGCGCGTCCACGAGCGTGGTCGGCTGCAGCAGCTCGAAATTCGGCATCATGTCCCGGATCATGGCTGCGTCCCTCTCACTGCGTGTTGGCGGCAAGCGCCTTGTAGGACTGCGGGCGCTTGGAGATGGCGTTCACGATCATGTCCCGCACCACCGGCGTGCGGTTGAAGTAATGCCCGTCCAGGGCATCGGAGATGGCGCAAACCAGCGCCGCAGCAGCGCAACCCTCAAGCGGCTCGCCGATCCCGCGCGAGCCCAGAGGCGCGCTCGGGTCGGCCTTGTCGACGGCGTCCCACTGCATTTGCGGGGGCACATCGAGATAGCTCATCGGCTTTTGGCCCAAGAACCCGGTATTGGCCGGAATCCCGAGCTGCGGGTCGAGCACATAGCGTTCGGTGGCGGCGAGACCGAAGCCCATGACGGCACCGCCCTTGACCTGAGTGGCGAGCCCCATCGGATGGATTACGGTGCCGCAATCGGCGACCCCGAGATATTCGAGAATCGTCCACTTGCCGGTCTCGACATCGAGCTCGATCATGATGAAGCCGGCCGCGAGCGCCGGCGGCATCCCATCAAATGCGAGATTGTCCTTGGCGACGCCGATCAGCCCGGTCCCGGCGAGCCCCGCGACCGAAGCCTGGGTGATCGGGTTGAGGTCGGCGGACGCCTCCTTACCGCTGTAGGACCCGCCGAGATCGATTGCGCGCTGGGCTGCGGCCGCGTAGGTGATCGATTTCGACGGATCGGACTTGAGAAATACCTTCTCGCCTCCGATGTCGAAGTCGTCCGGCTGGCCGCCCAGATCCTTTGCGGCGATCTGCAGCAGCTTCGCCCTGGCGTCCATGGCCGCGACGAAATTGGTGCGCGACTGGGTATAGCTGGTATTGCTGCCAACCTGGGGCGAATTCCACGGCAGATGCTTGCGGCTGTCACCGCGCTCGATGGTGCAGTTCTCCCATTTGCACTTGAGCACCTCGGCGGCCACCCGCGAGGTCGCCGCATAGGAATAGGTGCCGAGATTGCCGACGCCGGTATGGATGTGGATCTTGCCGTCCGGTGTGATCCGCACCAGACCGTCGAAGCCGTTGAAGCCACCCTGATGGAAGGCCGAGCTGACGGCCACGCCGATCACCTTGGAGCCGCGGCGCTGGCCGCTCAGCTTCGTCTTTTCTTCCCATTTGAAGCGGGCGGCGCCCTTCTCCAGGGCCTCCTTGAGGTAGGCGCTGGTCAGGGATTCGCGCTTGGCGCCATGCTTGCCGTCGCTATCGGGCGCATTGATCATGCGGATCGCCAGGCGATCGAGGCCGAGCTGACGCGCCGCCTTGTCGAGGATCGGCTCCATCGCGAGCGCGGTCTGGTTCTCTCCCGGACCGCGCTGCGGTCCGCGGAACGGCGTATTGGTGAGCACCGGAACGCCGCGCCAACGCATCGCCAGCGGCTGATAGACGACCGATAGCGTGTGGCCGAAATTCTCGAAATCCCAGAACCCGATATTGGCGCCGTTCTCCGCCACCACGAAGGCGTCCAAGGCCACGACGCGGCCATCGGCGCGGAAGCCGACTTTGATCCGGCCCTGGAATCCTGCGCGGCCCTGGCCGATCGCATATTCCTCATGCCGGCTCACCCGCATCATCACGGGACGGTTGATCTTGCGCGACATATGCGCCGGGATCGCCATCTGCGGATAGGGGGTGCCCTTGGAGCCAAACCCGCCGCCGCAATATTCCGCGGTGTAGACGAGGTCCTTCGGGTCCACGCCGCAATAGCGCGCGAGGCCGGGGACGATGGCGGTCTGGCTCTGCGTCGAACCGAACACGAAGACCTTGCCGTTTTGCCAATAGGCCATGGCCGAACGGGGCTCCATGCAATGGTGCCCGGCGGCCCCGATGACGAAGCTTTCGTCGAGCACCAGCTTCGCCTCTTTGAATCCGGATTCAAGGTCGCCATAGGTCCATTCGTCCGCGGGCTTGCCCATCGGCAGCTTGCCATCGCCCGCGAGAGCGAAATCGCGCGCCGTCCATTTTATGGTCTGAAACTTGACCCTGGGATTGGCGACGTTGCCGTCGAGCCGGGCCGTGGGGCCGGCCGGGTGCAGGCTGTCAAGCGGATCGACCACGAATGGCAGCGGCTCGTAGTCGATCTTGATGAGGTCGATCGCATCCTGGGCCAGCTGTTCGGTCTCGGCCGCGACCGCGAGGATCGGCTCGCCGACATAGAGCGGCTCGTTGGTGAGGATCGGATTGTTGGGCGGCGGGAACGCCGGCACGTCGTCGGCGGTGAGGACGCCGAGCACGCCCTTGAGCTTGAG
Source organism: Xanthobacteraceae bacterium (assembly GCA_036522235.1). Taxonomy (GTDB): domain Bacteria; phylum Pseudomonadota; class Alphaproteobacteria; order Rhizobiales; family Xanthobacteraceae; genus VAZQ01. The sequence continues at coordinate 7,940 of DATDGG010000180.1, read as the reverse complement.
CGCGGCCGAGGCGTCGATCTTCTTCACCTTGGCATGCGGCATCGGGCTCGTCAGCAGGCGGCAGAACACCATGCCTTCGGCGCGGAAATCCTCGGCGTATTTCGCCTTGCCGGTGACTTTGCCGTAGATGTCCGGCGGCGTGAAGTTCTTGCCGATCAGATCGTAGGCCATCTCACGCCTCCCGGGCGGCGCGCATCACCGCATTAAGATAATGGTCATAGGCGCCGCAGCGGCAGAGATTGCCGGAGAGCGCCAAGCGAGCCTCGTCGCGCGTCGGCTTGGGATTGACCTTGAGCAGGGCGACCGCCGACATGATCTGGCCCGGCGTGCAGAAGCCGCACTGGGGCGCCAGTTCCTCGACAAAGGCCTTCTGCATCGGGTGCAATTCGCCATTGGGGCCTTCCAACCCCTCGATGGTGGTGACCTTGCGGCCGCGCAGCGAATGGGTCAGTGTTGAGCAGGAGTGGTGCGGCACTTCGTCGATCAGCACCGTGCAGGCGCCACATTCACCGCGATCGCAGCCGAGCTTGGTGCCGGTGAGGCCGAGCTTGTAGCGCAGCGTCATCGCTAGCGTCTCGTTCGATGTGACGTCGACCCGGCGCACTTGGCCGTTGATGTTGACGGCGATGAGGCGTTCCGGCGCCGCGGCATTTTGGGCGCGGGCGGAGCGAGCGCCGATCGTGTAGGAGACCGCCGAGACGGCAGTGCCGGAGGCGATCACGCCCTTGATGAAATCGCGGCGACTCGCACCGAAATTGCGGGGCGGCGGTGGGGGCGGCACCCAGACGGGGTCTTGGGCGGCCAGCGCCTGGCAATCGACATCCGCATCAAGAATGCGGGCATCCGGCGGGATAAATCGGTCCATGAGCCCTCCCTGGCATAAAGCCGGTCTCTCTCAGACCCTCCCGGGGCAGGGCGTACGCCTGGGCCCGGTACGGGCCTTTCCATTTAGCGAGATCAAAGCACGACAAGAGGGAGTCGACAATCCCGGCCGGAACGGGCCGCCATCGACCACTTTGCCGCATCCTCATTTCCGATGGGCTTCGCGCCAGCGGGCCAGCAGACGCCAGGCCTCGTCGCGCTCGGCCTCGGTCATCGATTGCATGATGATCCCACGCCATTCGAAGGCCTCGGTCTGCCCGCCCGCCATGGCCAGTTCCACCCACATCATCGCGAGCGGCGCGCTCCCTGGAACGCCGTCCGATCTGAAATGCATCAGTGCGAGGAACAGCTGCGCCGTCGGCTCGCCCTGTTCGGCAGCGCGCCGGAAGAATTCGGCCGCACGCACGCTGTCGCGCGGCACGCCGCGGCCGGAATAGTACATGAAGCCCAGTCCCGTCTGCGCCCGTGCGTCGCCGGCCCCGGCGAGCGGACCCCACGCCTCCTGGGCGCGGGCGTAGCGCCCCTCGTTGAAGGCCGCAAGCCCGTTGCGGAAGCCCGCGTCCGCGACCTCGGCGCGGGCCGAACCGGACAGCAACAGCGCGACGATCAAGACGACAAAGGAGCGCATCGATCAAGGCTAGCAGATCGGGCTCGCTTTCGCGATGGCACGATGCCATCCCGGTGGTCTCCTCATCGATCGTGGCGGTCGCGACAGTGCTCACCCCATTGCCGCCAATGAGGTAACGCATTCGCGACTTTCCCCGCATTCGAACCTGCGCCTCCATGCCGACCTGGATTGCGATGAACCTAGCGGACCGCAACGGATCACGCAGGCGCGCTACTGCGCCCAGATCAGCAAGACGCATCCGATCACGATCAGGACGATGCCGACCGCTTCGCGCCGCGTAGTCGGCTGCTTGAAGACGAAGCGTGAGATCGCCTGCGCGAAGATCACCTCCACCAGCGCGAGCGTGCGCACGCTGGCGGCGGTCGCGAGCGCAAACGCAAGAAACCAGAATTGCGACGCCAGCGCCCCCATGAAGCCGGCGAACAGCGACGGCCGCCAGGCCCGCATGATGGCGGCGAGCACCTTGGGCTCGCGCAGCCACAGATAGGCCGATAGCAGGACCGATTGCAGCAGCAGGCCGACCACCAGGGTGAAGGTCGCGGCCATCAGGTAGCTCGGCAGGCCGAGGCTCAGAATGGCGCCGCGGAAGCCGACCGCCGAGAGCCCGAACATGGCGCCGGCGGCGAGGCCGGACAGCGTCGGCCAGAGCCCGCCGGCGGTCGCGCCTTCCTTGAGCGACATCACCACGACCCCTGTGGTGGCGACCAGGATGGCGAACGCGAGCCACGGCGTGATGGCGTCGCCGAGCAGGACGAGCCCGAACAGGGCCACCTCCACCGGCTCGGTCTTGATATACGCGATGGTGACCACGAACGAGCGCCCTTTCATCGCAGCCAGCATCAGGGCGGTGGCGGCGACCTGCGCCAGCGCGCCGTCGAGGACCCAGGGCCAATAGGCCGCGGGAGGGCGTGGCAGGCCGGTGCCGCCAGCGATCAGCACGCCGGCCAGGAACACGAGCGCAAACGGGAATCCGAACAGAAAGCGCACATGCGTGGCGCCCACCGTGCCGAGGCTGGCGGTGAGCTGCCGCTGTGCGGCGTTGCGCACGGTCTGGCTGAAGGCCGCGATGACCGTGAACAGCGCCCAGAGCCAGGAGGAATCGGGCATCAACTAAGCGAGCTTCTCGGCGGCGAGCATGTAGTTCACGTCCGTGTCGCGCGCGACCTGCCAGCGGTCGGCGAAAAGATCATAGACGACCCCGGTCGTTTCAATGACGCGCAGCCGGCGCCGCTCGAGCGCGGCCTCGAACTCGTCGGGGGTGACGAACTTGTCCCAACTGTGAGTGCCGCGCGGCAGCCAGCGCAACACATATTCGGCCCCCACGATGGCGAGCGCAAAGCTCTTGAGGGTGCGGTTGAGGGTGGCGCCGATGAAAAGCCCGCGCGGCTTCACCATCTCGGCGCAACGCTGCACGAACAACGCCACGTCGGCCACATGCTCGACCACCTCCATGGCCAGCACCAGATCGAAGCGCTCGCCCGCCCCTGCCAACGCCTCTGCGGTGGTGGCGCGATAATCGACCGCAAGCCCGGCCGCGGCCGCGTGCAGGCGCGCGGCCTCGATATTGGGGACGGCCGGATCGGCGCCGACCACCTGCGCGCCCAGCCGCGCCAGCGGCTCGCTCAAGATGCCGGCCCCGCAGCCGATATCGAGGATGCGCAGGCCCGCGAGGCTGTCGAGGCGCCTGGGGTCGCGCTCGAACTGCCGGCAGGCGGCCGTCTTGATGAATTGCAGCCGCACCGGGTTGAGCTTGTGCAGCATGCCCATGCGGCCGCGCGGGTCCCACCAGTCGGCAGCGAGCGCCGCAAAGCGCGCGACCTCGTGCGGGTCGACAGTCGGGCTCTCGGCCAAGCCGGGGTTCGTCATACGCGTCTTAACCTATTGGGCCACGGTGCGGTTGCGGGCAGAAATTCGCACCGGTATGTATAGCCGCCTTTTCGCGCCGGGGCTTGCCACAATGGCGGCTCCCCTATGCGCTCCGCAGAGATCAAGCCCGCATGGCCCGCCTTGTCATGAAGTTCGGCGGAACCTCGGTCGCCGATATCGACCGCATCCGCAATGTCGCGCGCCACGTCAAGCGCGAGGTGGCGGCCGGCCACGAGGTGGCCGTGATCGTCTCGGCCATGGCCGGGACCACCAACCAGCTGGTCGACTGGTGCCGCGAGGCGGCGGCGCTGCATGACGCGCGCGAATACGACGTGGTGGTCGCCTCCGGCGAGCAGGTCAGCGCCGGCCTCCTCGCCATCACGCTCGAATCGATCGGTATCAATGCCCGCTCCTGGCAGGGCTGGCAGCTGCCGATCCGCACCTCGGAGGTCCACGGTTCGGCGCGCATTCTCGAGGTCAACGGGGCCGAGCTGATCAAGCGCTTCAAGGAGCGGGGCGAGGTCGCGGTGGTGGCGGGCTTCCAGGGCGTGCGTGCCGAGACCGGCCGCATCACCACGCTCGGCCGCGGCGGCTCCGATACGTCGGCGGTCGCCATCGCGGCCGCCGTTCAGGCGGACCGCTGCGACATCTATACCGACGTCGACGGCGTCTACACCACCGATCCGCGCGTGGTCTCGAAGGCCCGCCGCCTCGACAAGATCGCCTATGAGGAAATGCTCGAGCTCGCTTCGCTCGGCGCCAAGGTGCTGCAGGTGCGCTCGGTCGAGCTCGCCATGGTGCACAATGTGCGCATTTTCGTGCGTTCGAGCTTCGACGAGCCCGAGCATATCGATCCACATGCGGCGCCGCCCGGCACCTTGATTTGCGGCGAGGAGGAGATCGTGGAACAGCAGGTCGTCACCGGAATCGCCTTCTCCAAGGACGAGGCGCAGATTTCCATCCGGCGCGTCGCCGACAAGCCCGGCGTCGCGGCCGCGATCTTCGGGCCGCTGGCCGATGCCGGCATCAATGTGGACATGATCGTGCAGAACGTCTCGGCCGACGGCGCCACCACCGACCTCACCTTCACGGTGCCGGCGGCCGACTACGAGCGCGCCACCGGCGTGCTGGCCGCCGCCAAGGGCAAGATCGGCTACGAGCGCCTCGACGGCGCCACCGACGTCGCCAAGGTGTCGGTGATCGGGGTCGGGGTGCGCAGCCATGCCGGCGTCGCCGCGAAGGCCTTCAAGGCGCTGGCCGAGCACCGGATCAATATCCGCGCCATCACCACCTCGGAGATCAAGTTCTCGCTGCTGATCGACGCGAACTACACGGAGCTGGCGGTGCGGACGCTGCATAGTCTGTACGAGCTGGACAAGTGACGGAGGATCGACCTCCGCCATGCCCTCGATCTCTTACGCGCAGCGCTTCGAAGACCTCTATCTGATGCGATGCTTCGGGGATCGCACCGACGGCTTCTACATCGATATCGGCTCCGGCCATCCGGTCTACGACAATGTCTCCTTCGCGTTTTATCTCAAGGGCTGGGACGGCATCACGGTCGAGCCCAACCCTTGGCTGTCGCGCCTGTCGCGAGCCGTGCGGCCGCGCGACCACCATGTCGAGGCGCTGGTCGGATCGCGCTCCGGGGAGGCAACATTCTACCAGGTGCGCGAGTTTCATGGGCTCTCGACCATGATCGAGACCCATGCGCAGGCGGCGCTCGCGCAGTTCGGCAAAGGCTCGGATGCGATTGCGGTGCCGCTCGTGACGCTGGCTGAACTCTGCGCCGGGCAGGCGCCGGCGGTGTTCGACTTTCTCAAGGTCGACGTGGAGGGAGCCGAGGCCGACGTGCTCGAGGGCGGCGATTGGCGGCGCTACCGCCCCAAGCTCGTGGTGATCGAGGCGCTGGCCCCCTACACATTGGCGCCGGCCTTCGCGCAATGGGAGCCGCTGCTCGCCCGGCATGGCTACAGCTATGTCTGGTTCGACAGCCTCAACCGCTATTACGTCGCCCGCGAGGCGGCCGAATTGGCCGAATGCTTCACGCGCGCGCCGGCCTCCTTCGACGACGCGATCCAGTTCCGCGATACCCGCCCGGCGCTGGTCGACCAGAACCACCCTGATCATGGGCTGGCAACGCTCCTCGGCCGTGCTTTCATGACGCGCCTGCCGGTCCTCGATCGGGCGCTTCTCGTGGAGCTCCTGACCGCGGGCCTCCCGGCCGTCGAGCTCGACCGGCGCGCCGACGAGGCCGACCTGGCGCGCATCTGGGAGCGGCTGTTCGGGCCGCACGTATCGCCCAAAATCGGGGATTTGCGGCTTCCCCCCGATGTCACCATTCGCAGCCTTTATGCGGCGATCGCCGAAAGCGATCCGTTCCGGGCCGCCTGCGGGCGGATTTCGGCCAGCTACGGCTGGTAGCGGCCTCACCATGCGGCTTGCGGCGCTTGGCGGCCATTGGCTATACGGCCTAAGAGGTTGTAGACGCCGCGGACTGCGGGGTACCGTGGACACTATTTCCTGATATGCCGGGGCCAATCGGCTCCGGCCGGATGAGGCCCGAGAGATCACGTCATGCCCGGCGCGCTCGGCGGTCCGCGCGTTTTGCTGCGCCGGCTTCGCGAGGTAATGGCGGAGCCGGTCAGCGCGCAGGAACGCCTCGACAAGATCGTGGTCCTGATCGCCGCCAATATGGTGGCGGAGGTCTGCTCCGTTTACGTGCTGCGCGTGGACAACACGCTCGAGCTTTACGCCAGCGAGGGCCTCAATCGCGAGGCCGTCCACCAGACCGTGCTGCGCCAGGACGAGGGCCTGGTCGGCCTGGTCGCCAGCGAAGCCAACCCGATCAACCTGTCGGAAGCCCAGAACCATCCGGCCTTCTCGTACCGGCCGGAAACCGGCGAGGAAATCTACCACTCCTTCCTGGGCGTCCCGGTGCTGCGCGCCGGCAACACGCTCGGCGTGCTGGTGGTGCAGAACCGCGCGCGGCGCACCTATTCGGAGGAGGAAGAGGAGGCGCTGCAGACGACCGCCATGGTGCTGGCCGAGATGATCGCCTCGGGCGAGCTCTCGGCTCTGGCGCGTCCGGGCGCGCCGGAGCCGGCCGCCCGCCGCCCCCTGCACGTCACCGGCGGCGCCACGCTGACCGAGGGGATCGCGCTCGGTCATGCGGTCCTGCACGAACCGCGGGTCGTGATCACCAATTTCATCGCCGACGACCTGCCGAAGGAATTAAAGCGCCTGCGCGCCGCGGTCGAGACGATGCGGTCGGACCTCGACGTCCTGCTCGAGCGCGGCGAATTGCCCGACGGCGGCGAGCACCGCGAGGTGCTCGAAGCCTACCGCATGTTCGCCGACGACCGCGGCTGGTTGCATCGCCTCGAAGAGGCGGTGCGGACCGGCCTCACCGCCGAGGCCGCGGTCGAGCGCGTCCAGTCCGACACCCGCGCGCGCATGCTGCGCATTTCCGATCCCTATCTGCGGGAGCGGCTCCACGACCTCGACGATCTCGCCAACCGACTGATGCACCAGCTGCTCGGGCAGGATTATGCGCCGGCGCGCGACCGCCTGCCGGAGAATGCCGTGCTGGTGGCACGCTCCATGGGGCCGGCCGCGCTGCTCGAATACGATCGCCGGCGGCTGCGCGGCCTGGTGCTGGAGGAGGGCGGACCCAATTCGCATGTGGCGATCGTCGCCCGCGCGCTCGGCATCCCGGCGGTCGGCGAGATCGCCAATGCCACCGGCATCGTCGATCCCGGCGATGCGATCATCGTGGACGGCACCACCGGCGACGTGCATATCCGCCCCTCGCCCGACATGGAGGCCGCCTATGTGGAGCGCGTGCGGCTGCGCGCGCGCCGGCAATTGCAGTATCTGGCGCTGCGCGACAAGCCGTGCCAGACCAAGAACGGCGAGCCCATAACGCTGATGATCAATGCCGGGCTTGCGGTCGATCTGCCGCATATCGAGGAGACCGGTGCCGCCGGGATCGGCCTGTTCCGCACCGAGCTTCAGTTCATGGTGGCGGCGGCCTTCCCGCGCGCGGCCGAGCAATTCTCGCTCTACCGCACCGTGCTCGATGCCGCCGGCGACCGGCCGGTGACGTTTCGCACGCTCGACGTCGGCGGCGACAAGCTCCTGCCCTATATGCGCAATGTCGTGGAGGAAAATCCCGCGCTCGGCTGGCGCGCGATCAGGCTCGGGCTCGACCGGCCGGCGCTGCTGCGCGCCCAGCTTCGCGCGCTGCTGCGGGCCGGGGCCGGGCGCGGCCTGCGGATCATGTTCCCGATGATCGCCACGGTCGAGGAATTCGACGAGGCCAAGGCGCTGGTCGAGCGCGAGCTCACGCATTTGCGCCGCCACGGGCACAAGTTGCCCGAGCGGGTCGATGTCGGCAGCATGGTCGAAGTGCCCTCGCTGCTCTACCAGCTCGACGAGCTGCTCGAGCGCGTGGATTTTCTCTCGATCGGCTCCAACGATCTGGCGCAGTTCTTCTATGCGGCCGACCGTGGCAATGCCCGCGTCGCCGAGCGCTTCGATCCGATCTCGGTGCCGCTCCTGC
>DATDGG010000179.1:0-4346 GCA_036522235.1 Xanthobacteraceae bacterium | reverse complement strand
CGGTGCAGATGCTGAAGGCCTTCGCCAAGCTGCCCAGCGACAAATTGCGCCGCAGCCTTGTGGTCCTCACGGAATCGATCGCCGACCGTCCGGAAGCTTGAGGCCCGCCGGAGCCTTGAGCCGCCGCATACCCTCCGTGGTCGGCGGCTCGGCGCCTGCTTTTTCAAAAATCTTGTAGTCGGTGCCCGAGTAGTCGATGACCGGGCGCGGGCGGCGCCGACACGGCCACGATTTTGCGACGTGCGGGCGGCTCGGTCTGGCGGCGGGCCACGTCCCGCCCGCCGCCAGCCGTTAACCCGATGTTAACCATATCGCCTTAGCGATCGATATTTCGGCATCCGCGCTTAGCGCGGCCGGTGTCCAAGCTCGTTCTCATTGCTGGGAGCTCGCTGATGTGGTTGGCAGACCAGGACGCCCGGCACGAGTCGGCAAGGACTGAAAGAGCCGCCAAGCTGCTGGCTCATTTCGACTTCAGCGGACGCTTGGGCCCAAACAACTACGCCAGCGTCTCGCTCGCCCAGCAGACGAAGTTTCAGGAGGATTTCAGGGAGCAGCTCGAAGCGGTCGTGGCTCGCCTGTCCACCTACAAGGACAGGGACAGCAACGCCTGGCTCTCGCCCGACGACCTGCTCCCGCCGCGCCCCGCCCGCGGGCCCTACCAGCCGGGAGCGGATTTGCGCGTCTTCGTTTCCGAAGCCTACCGCAAATCGCGCGCCTTGGTTCCTGCCTGGCTTGGGCAGCGGGGTTGGATGGAGTTCCCGGCGCACCGGGTCGTGGCCGGCGAGGCCGGCATAGCGCACGAGCTGGTCCACGTCCTGTTCCCGAACGGGAACCGGATGCTGGCCGAGGGCCTTGCGATCTACCTGCAAAACAAGCTCTTTCCGGCGATACCGGTGTTTCCGAATTTCGCCTGCCCGATGGAAGCCCTGGTGGCGGACTTCCTGCGGACCCGCTACCCGTCCAGCCCCTCCCACGCGCTGTGGAACATGGATCTCGATGCGCTCGAGAAAATATCCACGCCCGACAAGCTGCGCCTGCGCATCGGCACCAATGTCATGGGCGGAACGGCGTTCGATCTCGCCTCCCCGCCCGACGAGGAAAAAGCCATCTACGCGATCGTGGGCGCGCTGGTCGAGTTCCTGCTCGAGAACCCGATTGGAGACGACCTTCTGAGCGAGAGCAATTTCGGTTCACTCTACAACGCCACGCCGCTGCGGCCGCTCGAGCGCGATTCCGGGATCCCGGATCGCTGGCAACGCTGCTACCAGGGCAACGGCCGATCATATTCATTCACCGAGCTCGGCCTGTTGTGGAAGACCTACATGCATTTCATCTTGTTCCGCGGAACCAGCGCGGAATTCGCGACGCCGATACCGGAGGACTTCGCGCAGATTTCCGCGGTGGCGAACCTTTGCGAAAAGCTCGACCACATGGTCGGGCGACAGGCGGCTCCCGAGCCCAGGGCGAACAAGCGCAAGACCAAGTTCAAAGCGCGCTCGGCCTCGGATTCGAGGCGATGGCCCGAAGGCGTTCGCAAGAAGAGCGGGTCAAACGCTCGGAGAGGCGGCAGACTGGCTGCCCTCGTGGCGCAGCGCCAGTAACCAAGCCTCCAATCAATATCCCAAGCGCCCATACACGCGTGCCGCAATGCACGTCAGCACCACGGTTACGGCCGACAGCGCGCCAAAATCAAGCCACAGGCCATAATCCGACGTGGCATTTGCCAGCATCAAGGTCCGCAGCGCATCGACCTCGTAGGTCAACGGGTTCGTGCGGGACACCGTGCGCAACCAGGCCGGCATCAGCGACACGGGATAGATGGCGTTGCTCGCGAAGAAAATCGGCATGATCATCATCTGCGCAATTCCCATGAATCGCTCCCGCGTCCTGACCGTGCAGGCGATGATCAGCGACAGCGTCGAGAACAGTGCGGTGCCGAGCACGATGGCGGCGGCGACGCCGAGAACATTGAGGGGATCAAGCGCGATGCCGACACCGAGCATCAGCGCGAGCACATACACGATGCAGGCCTGCGCCAGGCCGCGAGCGGCGGCCGAGAGCGCCTTGCCGATGACAAGCGCCGAGCGCGGCGCCGGGCTGACCAGATAACGCTGCAACACGCCGAAATCGTGCTCCCAGATCGCGGACATGCCGTACAGGATGCCGACCGACAAGGCGCTTTGCGCCAAGATGCCGGCGGCGAGGAAATCGAGATAGGGCATATTTCCGGGCGAAATGCCCCGCACGCCCGCCATCACCGCGCCGAACAGCACCAGCCAGAGCACGGGCTGGACCGCGCGGGGCAACAGCTCCACCGGATCGTGGCGAATCTTCTGCACCTCGGCGGCGGCAACCGCGAGGGCCTGAATTGCATAGCTCTCGAGCGCACGGCCGATCGGCCTATGACCCACGCCTGACGGCAGCGCGTCGCTCGCGCCTGACTTCGGCATAGCTTCCCTCGCTTTCGGATTCATCGCCCGCGGCGACGAGGCTGATGAAGACGTCGTCGAGCGTGGCATCGGGCCCCACGCGCCCCTTCAATTCGGCAAGATTGCCGACCGCGACAATGTGGCCGCGATCGATGAGCGCGATGCGGTCGCAGAACTCGCTGATCTCCTCCAGATGGTGCGACGTCACGATCATGGTCCCCCCGAACCGATCCCGGAGCTCGAGCAGGCTCTCCCACACCGCCTGCCGAGCGGCGGGATCGAGGCCGACCGTCGGCTCGTCGAGGAACAGGACGGCCGGTCGGTTGAGGAGTGACTGGGCGATCTCGAGCCGTCTGATCATGCCGCCGGAATAGCGGCCCGCAATACGATCAGCCACCTCGGCCAGACCCATCCGGGCAAGCGCCCCATTGACGCGCTCGGCCCGCTCCGCGCGCGGGATTCCATAAAGACGCGCCGACAGCAGCATGTTCTCATAGCCGGTGAGCGCGCCATCGGCCGACAGGAGCTGGGGAACGTAACCGATGTGACGCCGCACCTCCGCCGGCCGCCTGACGATGTCGTGCCCCGCCACCGCGGCCGAGCCCGCGCTCGGCGGCAGCAGCGTCGTCAGCATCTTGATCAGGGTGCTCTTGCCCGAGCCATTGGGCCCGATCAGGCCGAAAATCTCGCCGCGATGGATCGTCAGGGTCACCTGATCGACCGCGGTGAGATCGCCGAATTTTCGCGTCAGCGCGCAAGCCTGTACCGCAGCCATGTCGACTGCACCAAGTGCCTGATCGTTCCGCATGTGGTCTCCGATCGCCTAACGGCGAAGCCGGCTGGCACTGCGTCCGGCTACACGGCTTGGCTTGGTGGTTGCCTTGTCCGGGCCGGTCGACGCGGAGGCTTCTGGCTTCTGCGCTCTCCTCCTCCACAAATCCTTGTAATCGGTGTCCGGCGGCACGACCTCGGATAGCACCACGATATGCGACATGTCGTTTTGCGCCGGATCGCGGATGACGTGAATGGGATCCTGGCCGGAGCGAACCGCGGCGATCGCGGCCAACAGCTGACGGCGGGCCGCGACGATGCAGGTGTCGCTGGTGGCGAGATGCTCGCGCGAGCGGTCGTGAATCGGGCCCTGCGACTCGGCCGCAAAGGCGTCGTGTGCCGCGTAATAGTCGCCCATGCCGGCGAAGGTATCCGTCTGCATCGACGCGCGGTCCTGCAAATAGCGGTTCCGCCTGTTGCGGGTGTAGCGACCGTCGACCGTCTCGGTCGCACATTCCTGCTCGTAGCGCTCCAGCGCAACCCCACGCACGCGATTGAAGTAGAAGTCGAAACGGATGTGATTCTCGTCGTCGACCGGCACGCGCCAATGGATCGTATAGCCTTCGCTGACCCGCCCCTCATTGCCGATGGCGGCGACCTTGTTCGGCATGATGAAATTATTGATGCGGACGTAGCGTCCGCCATCTCCCGCATCGCGAATCGCATAGTTGCGAAGCCCGAAATCGGTGCGCTCGGCTTCGAGCTTGGGCCGCCGGTCGGCGCGGACGAACGTCGCCGCCGCCATGTTGCTGCCCGGCACGGTGCGCGCATCCTTGCGTCCCGAGGGACGGCGCTGCAGGGAACGGTGGAGGAAGGAGACATGGGCGGGATCGATGTCGCCTTCCAGCGCCTGCAGATAATTGCACTCCAGAAGAGTCCTTTGCAGAAAGCGATGCTCCGGCGTCGCGTCCAAAAACTCATAGTTGGGCAACAGCGGCGGCGCGCCCTCGCCCATATAGGCGAGCAGCAGCCCGGCGCGCTCGATGACCGGATAGGCGAGATGCCGAATCTCGTCCTTGTAGCGGCTCTCCGGCGGCTCCGCCGGCTGCTCCAGGCAGCGCCCGTCGATGTCGTAGAGCCAACCAT
>DATDGG010000178.1:0-2592 GCA_036522235.1 Xanthobacteraceae bacterium | reverse complement strand
GCGCGAGCTCGGCTGGCGCGCCGCCGAGACGTTCGAGAGCGGCCTGCGCAAGACCGTGCGCTGGTATGTCGAGAACCGGCCCTGGTGGCAGTCCCTGCTCGACCGCGGCTACCAGGCGGAGCGGATCGGGCTCGCCGGCGCAGCGGAAGGCGTGGTCGCGAAGCCGCGATGATTCAAGACGAGCGCCTGATCGTGCGCGCCATGCGCCCCGAAGATGCCGCCGGCATCGTCGACATGGCGCGCCAACTTGCGGCCGCGGTCGGCGACCCCGAGCCGCGCCTCGCGCCAGCCGACCTGATCCGCGATGGCACTGGTGCCGAGCGCTGGTTCGATTGCCTGGTCGCGGAAGTCGCGGGCCGAGTGGTAGCCTACGCGCTCCTGTGCCGAAGCTTCGAGGCCCACACCGCCCAACGGCGCCTGTGGGTCGGCGATTTTTTCGTCGCACCGGACGTGCGCCGTGGCGGAGTGGGCCGTGCCCTGATGACGGCAATTGCGCGCCATGCGCTCGCGCTCGGATGCGACGCCGTCTATTGGGAGCTTTGGCGCATGAACAGCGTCGGTGAAGCGTTCTATCGCAAGCTCCGAGCGGAGACGGTGGGCGAGCTTGCGGTGATGCGCTTCAACAAGAATCGCCTCGCGGCGATCGCCGGCGAGACCGGACAGTAGGAGGCGAGGCGCATCGTGTTGGACCATGTATCGCTCGGCGTCGCCGACCTCGATCGCAGTCGCCGTTTCTACGACGCCGTCCTGCGCGTCATCGGAATCGTCCGCATCGTCGACTTCGCCAACGGTTCCGACTACGGCGCCATGGCAGGACAGCTCGGCGTCGAGTTCACCATCACGCGTGGGCCCAGCGTCGCGCCCGCGCTCGGCACGCATGTGTGCTTCCGCGCGCCCGATCGGGCGGCCATCCATGCCTTCCACGCCGCGGCGCTGGCCGCCGGCGGCCGCGACGATGGAATGCCCGGATTGCGCGCGCTCTACCATCCCGACTATTTCGCGGCCTTCGTCCTTGACCCCGACGGGCACCGAATCGAGGCGGTGTGCCACGCCCCTCAGTCTCCGTCGACGATGTGACGATCCACGGCACGGAGGGCCGCGACGACCTTCCCCGCGAGGAACGCCCGCGAAGCTGACGCCTACTTCAAAAACCGCTCCACCGGGAAGCGCTCGCGCACCTCGGCCGGCACGTCGAGGCGGGTGGCCCACGGGCGCTTCATGGGCTTGGTCGCGTCGATGATCATCTTGGCGGTCATGATGTCATCGGTCTGCGAGGGATCGAGCGTGTTGCCCTTGGAGTTCTTGATGATGTCGACGTCCTCGTTGGCCTGGGTGCGGGTCGCGACCGCGTACATGACGTCCTGCTCGTTGTAAGGATCGATGTCGCCGTCGACCACGATGACGTTCTTGACGAAATCGACCTCGCCGAGCGCGATGAAGGCGGCCTGCTTGCTCTCACCGTCGACGCGCTTGTCGATCGAAATGTAGCAGTTGAAGCGGCCGACCCCGGAATTGGGCAGGTGCACCGCCTTGACCCCCGGCACCACGCCCTTGATGCGGTTGTAGAGCGCCCCCTCCTTGGGGATCGCGCCCATCACCCAGTCGTCGGCATGACCGACGAAAATATCCTGGTAGATGGCGTTGCTGCGGTGGGTCATGGCCTTGACGTCGATCACCCAGCGCAGCCGCTGCGGCCCGTAGGTGCCCGGGAATTCGCCGAACGGCCCTTCGACCTCGCGCACATTGGGCGGAATCTCGCCCTCGATGATCATCTCGGCATCGGCCGGCACCATGAAGTCCTCGCCCCAGGTCTCCGACGGCACGAGCCGGATCGGCTCGTTCATCATGGCGCCCAGCACCTCGTAATCGTCGGTGCCGAACGGCGCCACGTTCAGCGAGCCGAGGAAGAACGCCGGATGATGGCTGACGATGATCGCGGTGGGCGTCGGCTGATTCTTGAGCTCGTTCTTGCGGCACATCTGCCAGTTATGGCGCGGCGACATGTGGATGCCGAGCTTGCGCGGCCCTTTGTACATCATGCGCAGGAACGCGATGTTGTAATGCCCCATCTCGGGATCGCGCATGATCGGCGCCATGTCGATATAGGGCGCCGGGTCCATGCGGTGGTGGCGCACGATGGGCAGCTCGCGCAGGTCCACCTGATCGCCGATCTTGATGACCTGCTTGACCGGCGCGTCGCCCTTCGCCATGCGCACCGGCGGCACGCGGCGTTGCTCGCGGCGGGAATATTCGAGGCTCAAGTCGATGCGGTCCTGGTCCGCCCTGAGGCCGAGCGCGAGCGCGTCGCGCCGGCGCGAGGAATAGATGTTGGTGATCAGCGGGAACGGGGAGACCTGGCCGAGCTGGTTGATCGGCCGCTCGAACAGCACCATCGGATTGATGCCCTTGGTCTCGAGATTGGCGAGGATTGCGGTCGCCTCGAAGGTCGCCGGATTGATCTCCTCAGCTATGCGCAGGATTTCCTTGGGATGATCGCGCTCGATCATGGCGATGTAATCGCGCAGCTCGCTCGGCTTGCCGGCGGTGGCGGGACCTTTGGGATTGACCTGGACGTTCATGGCTGACCTCGGG
>DATDGG010000177.1:0-2312 GCA_036522235.1 Xanthobacteraceae bacterium | reverse complement strand
CCAGCGGCGGCGTATCGCTTCAACCACTTGTGGCCCTTGCTACGACTGATGCCAAAACGCCGGCACAGTTCGCTCTTGTTCGCTCCCGCGACCAACGCCAACTTCACGAACTCCTCCCGCTGGTCCATGACCGACAGCTCCCGCCAAGGCATCGAGGTTCCCCTTGTCCAACCGTCCCAAGTCGGACAAGTGTCACCCATGTCTCCGAACGCCTGTCACCCATGTCTCCGGTCCATACAGGGGAGAGGGTCGGGGTGAGGGGGCCCCGGCGTAGGATTTGGGCACGCCGGCGTTCATCTGAATCTCCGTAACCCCTCACCCCAACCCTCTCCCTACGGGAGAGGGAGCGCGCCGAGCCGACCGCCCACGCATCGACTGCCACGAAGAGGCCCCGGCGAATTTGCACCGCCGCTGCGCCCCCGCCGCGCTTTGCTCCCGCCCCGTTCCGCGCTACCGATAGTCAAAACAACATTGCCCCGGGAGGACCCCATGAACCGTACCAAGCCGCCGTTTCGTGCCGACGAGGTCGGCAGCCTGCTGCGTTCCGCGCCGATCAAGGAGGCGCGCGCCAAGCGCGAGCAGGGCGCGATCACGGCCGATGAGCTCCGCGCGGTCGAGGACCGCGAGATCGAGAAGATCATCGCCAAGCAGGAAGCGGTCGGCCTCAGGCTCGCGACCGATGGCGAATACCGCCGCTCCTGGTGGCATCTCGATTTCTTCTGGGGGCTCACCGGCTGCGAGAAGCTCAAGCTCGACCACGGCATCAAGTTCCATGGTGTCGAAACGCGGCCCGAAGGGATGCGGATCACCGGCAAGCTCGATTTTCCTTCGGACCATCCGATGCTCGATCATTTCCGCTTCCTCAAGGCGCACGCCAAGGTGACGCCGAAAATGTGCATCCCGGCGCCGCCGGTGCTGCATTTCCGCCTGCCCAAGGATGGCATCCCGAAGAGCGTCTATCCGGACATGGACGACTTCTTCGATGATCTCGGGCGCACCTACAACAAAGCCTTGCGGGCATTCTATGACGCCGGCTGCCGCTATCTGCAGTTCGACGACACGGTCTGGGCCTATCTGTGCTCGGCCGACGAGATGAAGGCCGCGCGCGAACGCATGCCGTGGGTGGACGACCTGCCGAAAATCTATCAGGGCGTCATCAACACGGCGCTCGCCGGCAAGCCCGCCGACATGACCGTCACCACGCATGTGTGCCGCGGCAACTTCCTCTCCACCTGGGTGACGGAGGGCGGCTACGAGCCGGTCGCCGAGCGGCTGCTCGCCGGCGTGAACTACGACGGCTACTTTCTCGAATACGACACCGAACGCGCCGGCGGGTTCGAGCCGCTGCGCTTCCTGCCGAAAGGCAACAAGATCGTGGTGCTCGGGCTCGTCACGTCCAAGAGCGGCACGCTCGAGAACAAGGAAGACATCAAGCGGCGTATCGCCGAGGCCACCAGATATGCCGGCATCGACCAGCTCGCCTTGTCGCCGCAATGCGGCTTCGCCTCGACCGAGGAAGGCAATATCCTGGCCGATGAACAGCAATGGGCGAAGCTCAAGATGATCGTGGATCTGGCCGCCGAAGTGTGGGGCTGAGGGCCATGCAACGCACCAAGCCGCCGTTCCGCGCCGATCATGTGGGCAGCCTGCTGCGGCCGGCCGCCCTCAAGGAGGCACGCGGCAAGCAGGAGCGCGGCGAGATCGGTGCCGATGAGCTCGCCGCCATCGAGGACCGGGCGATCGAAACGGTGATCCGCAAGCAGGAAGCGGTCGGGCTCAAGGCCGTCACCGACGGCGAGTTCCGCCGCGCCTCCTGGCAGACCGATTTCCTTCTCGCACTCGATGGCGTCGAGTCCTACCACGGCGAGCGCAAGATGCTGTTCAAGGGGCCGCAGCCGCGGCCGATCCTGCTGCGGCTTAAGCACAAGCTCGGCGCCTTCCACGGCCATCCGATGCTCGAGCATTACAAATTCGTCGCCGGCCACACCAAGGTGGCCGCCAAGATGACCATTCCGTCGCCCTCGACCTTGCACTTCCGCTACGGCCGCGACGCAGTGCCGGCCGCGATCTATCCGGAGATGGACGATTTCTACCGGGACCTCGGCGAGACCTACGCCAAAGTGGTGCGCGCATTCGCGGATGCGGGCTGCCGCTACTTGCAGCTCGACGAGGTCAACCTCGCCTATCTGTGCGATCCGGCGCTGCGCGAGCAGGTGCGCTCGCGCGGCGATGATCCCGACAAGTTGCCGCAGATCTATGCCGATATGATCAACGCGGCGATCCGCGACATTCCCGCCGACATGGTCATCACC
>DATDGG010000176.1:0-8744 GCA_036522235.1 Xanthobacteraceae bacterium | reverse complement strand
GATTGAGCTTGGCCTGCTTGGGCTTGGTGAGGGCAACTGCAATATTGCCCGATTGGCGGACGGCCTCGCCGTCGACCTGGTCCGTCAGGCGGCTGTTCATGTAGTTTTCCGACTTGAAATGATAGTTCTGCCCGTCTCCGTCCTCCCAGGTATTCGAACGCAGATCGCTGAGCGTGACCTTGCCTTCGCCGTTGTCGAGCTCGGAGACCTGGCGGAACTCGAGCTTGTAGCCCTCGCAGGCGTTGCCGCCGAAATCGTACAGAATGCGCCCGCGCGCCGCGACCGTCGAGGAATTGCCATGCGCCTGCGCCAGCGTGAGCTCGTAGACCGCGCGATGCGATGCAAGCTCGCCGCCGGGCGTCACCGCATGGGCGCGCGACGCCAGCACGCCCGCGGACGCGAGCGCAACGGCACAGGCCATGCCGGCGGGGGCTCCAAGCTTCTTGCCGAGAATCATCATGGGAACCTGTCTCCTGGTCGCCCGGCCTGCGCCGCAACATAGGCACACCCGCGCCCGACCGCAACCACGCGCGGCGCATGCTTGCAAGTCAACCGACGATGGGCGAAGACAGGGCCGAAGGGCGCGATGTCTTGCGGGGCTTTGCCCTGCGGGGCTTTCGCGCCGCGCGGTGAAATCGCTTATGGAGAACGTCATGGCCGGTGCTGTGGACAAGAAGCTTTCCGATCTCGGTATCGTGCTCCCGACCCCGGCGGCCCCGATCGCCAATTATGTGGGCTCCGTCCGCAGCGGTTCATTGCTGTTCGTGTCCGGCCAGCTCTGTCTCGATGCGGGCGGCAAGCTCGCCGCCAAGGGCAAGCTCGGCCAGAGCGTATCGGTCGAAGACGGCCAGAAGGCGGCCCGCATCTGCGCCATCAACCTCATCGCCCAGGTCAAGGCGGCGGTCGGCGACCTCGACAAGGTGGTGCGCGTGGTGCGGCTCGGCGGCTTCATCAATTCCGATCCCACTTTCCTTGATGGCCCCAAGGTGATGAACGGCGCTTCCGACCTGATGGTCGAGGTGTTCGCCGACAAGGGCCGGCACGCCCGTACCACCGTGGGGGTCGCGGCGCTGCCGCTCGACGCCGCGGTCGAGGTCGAGG
The DNA here is from genome assembly GCA_036522235.1 of Xanthobacteraceae bacterium. GTDB lineage: Bacteria > Pseudomonadota > Alphaproteobacteria > Rhizobiales > Xanthobacteraceae > VAZQ01. Next base: position 7,643 of record DATDGG010000176.1, on the reverse strand, counting down.
GCTTGTTCGAGCTCGCCTGAGCGGCAACGTGGCGGGCCTCGACTGGCTGATCGCGCGTCCGGTGGCGCACCGGGGCCTGCACGACGCCGATGCCGGCGTGATCGAGAATACGCCGTCGGCCTTCGCGGCGGCGGTGGCCGGCAATTACGCCATCGAATGCGATCTCCAGATCAGCGCCGACGGCGAAGCCATGGTGCATCACGACGACACGCTCGGCCGGCTCACCGACGGCAGCGCCCGGCTCGATCAGATGACCAGCAGCGCGCTCAAGCGCGTCGCCTTCAAGTCCACGCACGATCATATGATCTCGGTCGGAGAATTGTGCGAGCTCGTGGCCGCACGCGTCACTTTGGTGATCGAATTGAAAAGCGGCCACCCGGGCGACGAACGCCTCGCCGCGCGCACCGCCGCTGTACTTTCCGGTTACGCCGGACTGGCAGCCGTCATGTCGTTCGATCCCGCCCAGATCGCGCCGTTGCGCAAGATCGCCCCGCGCCTGACGCGCGGCCTGGTGGCGCAGAGCCAGCCGTCCGATCCCGGCGCGACCGGCATATTCGAGCGCAGCAGACGCGCCCTCGCCTATTGCCAGGATGCGCTGCGGGCGCATCCGCAATTCATCGCCTATTCGGTGAAGGACTTGCCGGCCGCGCTTCCGCTCGCGGCGCGGCGCCTGCGCGGCCTGCCGCTGTTGACCTGGACGGTGCGTAGCCGCGAGGACCGCCAACGCGCCGCCCGCTGGGCCGACCAGATGATCTTCGAGGGATTTCGGCCTTAGAATTGCATCGATCTTGGCGAGAATTCCAAGCGAGAAACATCATTGCAAGCACCATGACTGCGAAAACCACGACTTCGACCGAGATCACGCTGCGCGTCGTCAATGCGCTCGGCGAGATCGAGCGCGCGGCGTGGGACGCTTGCGCCAATCCGCCGGCGGCAACGCTTGAAGAAGCAGGCCCGACCTTAGGCAGCAACCTTCAACTTAAGTCCGAAGATGGCGCCGGCGCGGCCTGCGAAGCTGCCGCATCGATTGCGGAATCAGAGTATAACCCATTCATTTCACACGATTTTCTATCGGCGCTCGAAAGCTCCGGATCGGCCCGAAACCGCACCGGCTGGCAGCCCATGCATCTCGTCGCGCAATCCCAGGACGGCGAGCTCTTGGGGGTCGCGCCCTGCTACGCGAAATCCCATTCGCAGGGCGAATACGTGTTCGACCATGGCTGGGCCGAAGCCTATGAACGCGCCGGCGGCAGCTACTATCCCAAGCTCCAGGTGACCGTGCCGTTCACGCCGGCGACCGGACGTCGCCTGCTGGTGCGTCCTGGTGCGCGGGCGCAGGCGGTGCGCGGCGCGCTCGCCGACGGGCTCGCCGAGATTTGCCGCCGCTCCAATGCCTCATCGGTGCATGTCACCTTCGCGACCGAGCCCGAATGGCGTCTGCTCGGCGCCCGCGACTATCTGCTGCGCACTCATCGCCAGTTCCATTGGGAGAATGCCGGCTACGGCAGCTTCGACGATTTCCTGGCCGCGCTCGCCTCGCGCAAGCGCAAGACCATCCGGCGCGAGCGGGCCGAGGCGCTCGCGTCCGGCATCAGCATTTATTGGCTCACCGGCTCCGACCTGACCGAAGACATATGGGACGCCTTCTTCGAATTCTACATGGAAACCGGCTCGCGCAAATGGGGCCGCCCCTATCTCACCCGCGCCTTCTATTCGATGGTCGGCGAAACCATGCGCGACCGCATCCTGCTGGTCATGGCCAAGCGCGACGGGCGCTGGATCGCCGGCGCCATCAACTTCATCGGCTCGCGCACCTTGTTCGGCCGCCACTGGGGCGCCATCGAGCAACATCCGTTCCTGCATTTCGAGGTCTGCTACTACCAGGCGATCCAATATGCCATCGCCCACAAGCTCGCCCGCGTCGAAGCGGGCGCACAGGGCCAGCACAAGATCGCCCGCGGCTATCTGCCGACCACCACCTATTCGGCCCACTATATCGTCGACCCGTCGCTGCGGCGGGCGGTCGCGGACTTCCTCAAGCACGAACGCGCCTTCGTGGCCGAGGAGATCGAGGAGTTCGTGGAAGCCGCCCCATTTCGCAAGGAATGATGTTCGTCAGAGCAACCTCTCCTGGAGCTTAACCATGCCGGCCTATGATCCCAATAACATCTTCGCCAAAATCCTGCGCGGCGAGCTGCCGAGCTACAAGGTCTACGAGGACGACAAGGCGCTGGCGTTCCTCGACATCATGCCGCGCGCGCCCGGCCACGCTCTGGTGCTGCCGAAGGCGCCGGCGCGCAACATTCTCGACGTGGCGCCCGACGACCTCGCCCATGTCATCAAGGTCGCGCAGAAAATCGCCAAGGTCAGCGTCGAGGTGTTCGGCGCCGACGGGGTCACGGTGCAGCAGTTCAACGAAAGCGCGGGCGGCCAGGTGGTGTTCCACCTCCATGTTCACGTCATTCCGCGCAAGGAGGGCATCGCTCTCAAGCCCCCGGCCAGCGTGAAGGAGGCGCCGGACGTGCTCAGGGAGCAGGCCGCGAAGCTCGCCGCCGCGTTGCGCTAAAGCGTGCCGCCTATTGCGGGCAACCGTCTCGCACGCAGAGGCACTGATGGTCTGCAACGTTTTGATAGGGCCGTGTGTTCGACCCGCATTGAAGCGGGATTCCGTTGTAGCAGACGAAGCGACCGCCGCATGCTTTCTGGTAGCCGGCCGGCAGGCCCCAACCCTGGGAAAAGGTCTTGTCGTTCTGGGCCACACGGCTCGCGATAACCTCCTTCGTCGCCATCCGATCCTGCTGCGCCACGGCGGCGCCGGCAACGACCAAGGCGAATACCAGGCAACTGGCGCGCATCGAAATGGGCATCGCTCTCCTCCTTGCTTTAGCGCCTCCCGAGCTTTCAGTATGCTCTGAACCGTAGCATAGAATCGTCAATCCAGAACCGAGGAGACGGGCCCATGGTGCAACTCGTTCGAATGATCCGCGCTGCCGCTGCCGGGGCCGTGCTGGCCGGCCTGGGCCTGCCGGCGCAGGCGCAAGACCACCGCTTTTCCGAGCTGCGTCTCGATCAGCTGACGGCCGAGCAGCAGAAGATGGCCACGATGCTCACCACGCCGCCGCGCAACAGCGGGATCAATACCGGGCCGTTCAACGCCTTTGCACGCAGCCCCGGCCTCGGCATTTTGCTGCTGCAGGTCAGCGATTTCGTCCGCTTCAACAGCTCGCTGCCGCCGCGGCTGAGCGAGTTCGCCATCATGATCGCGGCGCAGCACTGGTCGCAGTCCTACGAGTGGCACGCCCACTATCCGCTCGCCGTCAAAGGCGGCCTCGACCGGCAGGTGCTGGTCGACCTCGCCGCCGGCAAGCGGCCGCAGGGCATGAAGGATGACGAGACCGCGCTTTATGATTTCTGCATCGAGATGTATCGCGACAAGAATGTCAGCGACGCCTCGTTCAAAGCGGCACGCACCGCCTTCGGCGAGCGCGGCGTCATGGATATGATCGGGATCATCGGCTATTACGACTTGGTTTCGATGGCTCTCATCGCGCAAAAAACCACCGCCGCGCCTGGCGATGAGCCACCGTTGCCACCGGCGACCCGATAGATAATTCAGCCAAACCAGTACGCGCCCAGCATAAGGACTGCTTCGCCGGCGAGCACACCGGCGAAGACCGAGCGGCGCACCGACAGGAAGGCGGCGAAACCGACCGCGATGGCGGCGAGCCGCACTCCCGGCCGCACCTCGGCCAGGCCCGCCGGCGGGAACAGGAGAATCTTGGCGATGACGCCGGCCAGGAGACCGGTGGCCACCGCCCGCACCCAGATGACGAGCTCGGAGCGCTCGTCGAGGCCGTGCGCCACCACGACGCCGAGCATCCGCCACACCTCGTTGGGCAAGAAGCCCGCCGCGATCAGCACCAGATAAGGCGAAAGATCGCCAAGCGCATTCATCGCCGCGCCTCGCGCAGGCGATGGACCGCATAGGCGGCGGTGCCGGCGACGACGCCGGTCCACATCAGATCGAGCCCGACCTCGGCGCAGGCGAGCAGCGGACCCACGACCAGCCCCAAGGCGAGCGCCAGCCGCTCGACCAGGATCTTGCTGTTACGAACGGTGGAGACCAGGAACGACATGGGGGTCAGGAACAACAAGCCCGCGGTCAGCAGCGCCGGCAGCGAGGCCGCGAGACAATAGCCGAGCACCGTCCCGACATGCGCGGCGGCCAGGAAGGCGCCGCCGAGCCCATTGCTGAACGCGATGCGCTGCTCGCGCGGCAGTTTCGGCAGCAGCCGCACCGCCTCAACCCACATGCTCACTGCGGTCAGATGCGCCGGCAGGACGAGGTGGCGCGAACGCGTGTCTGCCCGCTTGATCAGCGCCAGGAGCGTCACCACCATCGGCAAGAGCCGCACGCCGCTCAGACCCACCGCCAGCGCCGCCGCAAGCGGCGTCGCGCCCGCGCCGAGCGCCGAGATCAGGATCACCTGCGCCGGCCCCGCCCAGATCAGCAGGGTCGACAGCAGCACCCAGCCGAGGCTGAACCCATAATTATGGGCCAGCGCCCCGATGCCCACATAGGTGCCGACCAGGACCAGGCTGAACACGGAGGTCCACGCCGCACGCCATCCGGCGAAGAAGATCGCGGTGCTCGAGGGCGGGGGCGGATCGATGGGCGAGGAAGACATGGGTCGGATCGGCCTCCTGCTTTCCACGCCAGAGGTTGCCGCGCAATCGGCTCGCGGCAACGGCTCCCCGAAAAATGCATGGCTTCGGGGGCAGTCCAGAGCGCGGCTCATTGAAAATACAATCCGGAAACAATGGGCGGTGCCAGTTAAGGGGTCGCAGCCATGCAATCGACGCAGGGTTGATGATGCGTCGCGCGCCACTGCGAATCAAAAAGCCCGGCGCGGATGTCCGGCCGGGTGCATTGGGCACAATTCATGAGTTTCAATTTCCCCAATGCACTGATTTGCCCGGGGACGTCAAGGCCCGGACGCGCTTGTTTAATGGGGTCCGTTCACAACTGAGAGAGACTTCCTCGTTTCACCTGAGCGAAGCCCTGGATATCGGGCGGCTCATGTCTCAGAAGGAGCCAGCACCTCGTACATCCAGGCGAGATTGGGTCGGCGTGAACGGCTGCGCGGACTGAAGGCCAGCTTGGCGGACGACTGCTGCGATGTTTTCTGAATGGCGCGGTCCTTCCCGGCTTGTCGCGCGACCTGCTTGGCCGGCGGCTGCCGCTGCGATGTTTTCTGAACGGCGCGATCCTTCCCGGCTTGTCGCGCGACCAGCCTGGCTGACGGCTGCCGCTGCGACGTTTTCTGAACGGCGCGGTCCTTCCCCGATTGCCGCGCGATCTTCCCCTGATTTGCGCGTTTTCGCACTGGCGGGAGCGCTATTGCCGGACTCGAATCGCTGACCACCAAGTTCGGGGCGTCCGCGAGCTCAATGTCGTCCACATGTGAGCTGACGCCGGAGGCGAGCCACATCTGCGGCAGATCCCTGGGCCCGTTCCCCGTGATCGTGGCCCGCAAATAGGCCGAGGCCATCTTGGTCGGAACGAGTTGCGTGTGGTTGAACTCGGCGTGGTTGTTGGCTCCATACGGAAGGTGGAGCCCGACCTCGTTCACGATTGCTTGCCAGCGCCGCGCAGATTTTGATCCAGCCGATCCGATCCCGGTCATGTCCACCGCCAGTCCATAGCTATGCAGGGAATTGAATTTGTCGCTGAAGCCGCCCACCCCGAAGACCGGGGGACGGTACGCGGAAAACACGCCGGCGCTTGTCATGCCGGCTTGCCGCGCAAGCTTGATCGCGGCGGCCAGCTTGACGATGAAATCGGGATGCAGGCGTCCGATGGCGACCTCCGGGCCTTGTCGAAGCATCGTATAGCCCGGCGTCGCCGTATTGATCAGATAGGTCTTGGCCTCCTCGACCGCCGATTTCGCCCTGGTCGCCCCGGGAGAGCGTTCCTCGATGACTGCCGGCAAGCTTGCGGTCGCGGGATTGAGCGGTCCTTCCGGCTGATCATGTTTTGGGGTCGGGGTCAGACGACCGCGTTCGATCAAATCGGGCAGCTTGAGCGTGACCTCCTTGGGTTCCACGACCGCCACAGATTGGGGCTTCGGCAGCAGGACGAATGAGGTCGTAAGCGCCGTCTGACCCCAGAGCTTTGCTTTCAGCTCGACGAGCTCCTCACGCATCGAGTCTAATCCATTGAGCTCCTTACGCATCGAGTCGATCGTGCCGACCTTTTGCCGCAAATCGTGCACTTGCGCCTTCAGCAAGGACAGCGCCCTCTCCTGCTTGGCCGCATTCCTTGCGGCGTCGGAGTGATGAGCTACGGGTGCAACATGAGTCCGAAATTGTTCTTGCTCAGCGCTGCTCGAGTTTGATTGAACCAAAACCAAGCCCATGCCGATCGCATACCAGCCTCGAAACATGTGTGTCTCCTGTGCTGATTAGCCATCGTTGTGTTTGAGCGCTGTGCGCCATGCCTGCACGTCTGCCTGATTCGTGCGCGATGTGTACGGTGCCTGGGCACCCCTTGTTCAAAAAAGAAGCCCGTCGAGGCGACGCCAACTCGGCGACGGCAAGTACAACACTCTGTCTAATCGCGTTGTTGTTGGGCCTGGCTGATCGCGCACTGTATTGATTGCAAACGGGAGACGGGCGATGGCAGACGGCCCTCGCGGGCGCCCGGCGGTCGCCCGAATCAACAGCCCGGCGCGCACGTCGGGCCGGGCTGCATTCTTCAGTTTCGATCTCCCGAGCGGAACTTGAAAAGGAACAGGTCGCTTGTCCCGTCCGCTGGATTGTTCAGGAAAGGCCAGGCGACCTTGAAAAATACATCAATGCCATCAACCTTCTCGGCCCAGGTTTCAATGCCGCCGTAGAAATATTAGGTATGTCTTCGCACGCTTCCCTCGATCGGCGGATAGAGCCTCTGAAGCTCGGTCAAGGCTTCGGTGGCGTTCTCGCCCAGCCCGCTGGCCCACTTTTCACGCGCAAAGCCGGCATTGAGCGCCTTCCAGGAGCTCAACCAAGATGCGAGCCTGACACGCTTCGCTCCGATGGCCAAACACGTCGGGGGCGCCGGCATCGCAAGGATCGGCGGCCGCGCCGATCAAAAAAGCATCCTCAACATGATTCAAATTTGAACCGATATTGAATGAATCCTCTCATGGAGATTTAAGGCGGACGATGTAATCATTTGCGATGGTGCGAAAGAAAGTCGCGCGCCAAAGGTCCGGGCCAAGAATGGCATCGCCCGGGGAGCCGATCGGCGGTGCGCGCGAGGTGCGACCGTGAATGTAGGAGTGGCACTTAACCCGGTGACGAGCGTGGTCGACTACCGCGGGCAAGCTCCCGTGGTCGCCGCCGCTCCGGCCGTGCCCACCGAGCTTCCCACTTCCCAGGCGATCAATGCCGCGGCGAACATTCCGGCGGTGCGCAACGACTCGCGGAGGTCGGATAGAGCCACCGCAAGCACCGCCCGCGTCATCATCGATCCGCAAACCAGCGCCATCGTCTTCCAATCCCTTGACGCGCATACGGGCGGCGTCATCAAGCAGGTGCCGACCCAGGCGCTGCTGCGGCGGCGCGCCTACGAGGAGGCGCAAACGGTGCAGGCTCTAGTC
>DATDGG010000175.1:0-1985 GCA_036522235.1 Xanthobacteraceae bacterium | reverse complement strand
ACGAGATGAAGCCGAACAGCGCCAGCATCAGCCGGGTAAAGACGTTCGCGCGCTCGGCGCCGCCGCGCGCCAGGATCGCCTCGCGGGCGCGCCGCATATGGGCGTCGTCGGGCGCGTCGCCGATCATCTTGAGGGCGAAATAGGCCTTCACGGTCGCGCTCATGTCGAAGTCGCCGTCGCGCAGCAACGGCCAGCCGCCATGCGCGCCCTGCACGCGGCGCAGATAGGCCGCGATCTTGCCCTCGAGCGCAGTATCGACCGGCTCGGCGAGATAATGGCGCAGCAGCACGTATTCGGCCGGGATGGTGGCGTCGGCCTCGAGCTCGAACACGAAGTGGCCGTCGGCCTGCTGGCACGCAATCAAGGCGCCCGTCGCGGCCTCGATGCCCTTGTCGAGCGAAGGTTCGCGGCCCTCGATCGCGGACGTGGCCTGCGGTGTATCAAGCATCCGTTTCTCCTAGTGTGCCACCAAATCGGCGGCGCGATTGCCGGACCTGATGGCGCCCTCGATGGTCGCGGGCAGGCCGGTATTCGTCCAATCCCCGGCGAGGAAGAGGTTGCTCCACCCGCTCGCAGCGCCCGGCCGCCGCGCATCCTGCGCTACCGTGGCGGCGAAAGTCGCGCGCCGCTCGCGCACAATTTGCCACGGCGGCAGCTCCGCCGAAAGGCCGCTCGCGGCCGCAACCTCCTCCCAGATGGTGCGCGCGAGCGCTTCGCGCGGGGTATCGATCAACCGGTCGCCGGCGCTGATGGTGACCGACAGGCGGCCCGGGAAGGCGAAAATCCATTCGGTCGTCGCATTGAGCACGCCGAGGATCGGCGGCTGGCCGGGTGGCGGCGCGATCCGGAAATGGGCATTGACGATGGCGCGGAACTCGCTCGGCGCTTCGAGCTTGGGCACGAGCGCAGTCGCCGTATAGGGCGGGACCGCCAGAATGACGGCGTCGTCCGGGTCGAGCGTGATGCTGTCGGTGCCGAAGTCGAGCGCCGCGACGGCGCGGTCGACGAACCGCAGCGCATGGAGCTGATGGCCGAGGCGCATCTGCGCGCCGCTCTGGCCGAGGAAGGCGAGCGCCGGCTCGATCAGCGTTCGCCCCAATCCGTCGCGCGCGATGAGCGGTCGGCAGGCGGCGCCGCCGACGGCCAGCGTCTCGCGGATCACCGCGCCCGCGAGCTTGGCTGCGCCCTGCGGCGGTTCGATATTGAGCGCAGCGAGCAGCAACGGGGCAACCAGGCGCTCGTAAAGCGGCCCGCTGCAGGTGATGACCTCGCCGATCGGCTTGGCCGAAGGCGGGGCGAGGAGGCGCGCGAGCTTGAGATAATCGAGCGCCCGCGTGCCGGGAACCCGCATGGCAGGGGAGAATATCCACCACGGCACGCGGCCATCGTTCATGCGCAAGGTCCAGCGCGCGCGGCTCCTGAGATCGACGAAGTCGAACGCCGCGCTCTCCGGGCCGATCAGCTTTCCGTCGGCTCCGATATCGCGCAGGAAGGTGAGCGCCGCGCGATTGCCCGAGAGCAGCAGATGATTGCCGTTGTCGATCTCCATGCCAAGCGCGGCATCGTGATAGGAGCGGCAGCGGCCGCCCGCGAAGGCGGTGGCCTCGTGCACGGCGATGCGCATTCCGCGCTTCGACAAGGAGACCGCGGCCGCGAGGCCGGCGAGGCCGGCGCCGATGATGTGGACGGTCCGCGGCATCATACCAGCGCGTGGCGCAGCACGATCCACAGCAGATACGGGCGTGGAATCCGGATGCGCTGGCGCGGCGCCGCCCAGCCGCGCGCGGCGAGGCGCTGGAGCATCGCGTGGTAGACCAGGCCCATGATCCGGGGCGCCCGCACGCTCCGGCGCGGCAGGCCGGCCATGATCTTGTCGGCCTCGGCGAAATGCCCGCGCGCGCCGGCGACGATCTCGGCGCAGGCCTGACCGAGCGTCGCGCTGCGCAGCACCGCGGCCGGCTCGTTGGTCGCGATGCCGGCGCGCG
>DATDGG010000174.1:0-3242 GCA_036522235.1 Xanthobacteraceae bacterium | reverse complement strand
CAGAGCACCGTCGCGATCACCGCGATCGCGGGTCCGGCGGTAATTAGAAACTCTCGCCAGCGCGCCCGCGTCGATCGCTCGGGCAAATCCGATTTTTCCGGTTGCATATCCTGACACACCTACTTCATGTTGAGGTGACTTCTGTCTCGTCCGGTCGCGGCTCCCACAATCCATCTGCCTCGTTTCTCGAACGCGAGCGCGGCTCCCGTCGCTCGCTCGCTGTGCGGGGGGCCGGCCACAATACCCACAAAGATGCTGCGTCACGAAAATGAAAAAAGGGGAGCAGTGTCACATCGCTGTCGTGATCTTGCTCATGCTCATTGATCGGCCGCTTTTCACCAGGAGAGCCTTCCCATGATCTACGTGTCGAGTCTCGTGTCCATCATTGCACTCACATTCTCCGCCTATGGCCTCTGGGAGACCTCATTGAAGCGTTCGGAGCTCAAGGTATTCGTGGCCCCGGTCATTCGCTACGCGTCTCCCTACCAGAACACCAACTTCGAAGTCTTTGCGATCCCGGTCACGATCAGCAACGAGGGCGCTCGCACCGGAACCATCATGTCGATGGCGCTCGAGGTTTCCGACGGCAAGCGTTCGAAGCGTTTCTACAGCGCCGACCTCGGACAGTGGAGCATCGAGAAGGCGCGCACCGGCGACTTCCGCCCGTACGTGCCGATCCCGCTGCCGGGCCGCAGCAGCTACACCGACGTCATCCTGTTCCATGCCCGCAATGACGAGGCGGTGATGCAGATCGTCGAGGCGGCGGGCACCTTCAAGTTCAGGCTCACGCTCGATGCCGCGCTGAGCGAGGACTTCGGCCCGATCGACCAATTTTGGCGCAAAGAGCCGCGGCCGTTGAGCTTCGAGATGATCCTGCCCGAGCTCGATCATCGCGCCTTTACCAGCGGCAGCGGCACGGTCGCGCTGCATCAGCGGGATTGGCAGTCGACCGTGCAGGCGGACTGAGCTCGAAAGCGACGATTGGCGCCCGGCCGGACCACCACGCCGGGCGTTCGCATGATGCGAGGCGCGACGACCGTGGGGGCGGCCCTTGTGGCCGCCCTCTGCTTTATCGCGGGCGGCCACAAGGCCGCCACTACATTGGCAATCCCGGCCATTGTAGATTCATTGTTGTTTACAATGGCAACAATGGCGGCCAAGACGCTCCGACAATGATCACGCCCGCACCAGCGCCCCCCGCGACTTCCCCCGTCGTGGCATTGTGCGGCGTCGGCAAGACTTTCGGCAACGGCGTGGTGGCGCTCGACGGTTTCGACCTGGCGGTGCGGGCGGGTGAATTTCTCACGCTGCTGGGCCCCTCCGGGTGCGGGAAGTCGACGGCGCTGCGCATCGTGGCCGGACTGAGCGCGCCGACACGCGGCGCGGTCGAATGGTCCGACGGCGGCGCGGCCGCGGATCAGCGACAGATCGGCTTTGTGTTCCAGGAGCCGACCTTGATGCCCTGGGCCACCGTTGCGGCGAATGTACGCCTGCCGTTGCGGCTGCTCGGACTGCCGGCGGATGCGTCGGAGCGCATCGGCGCGGCGCTTGATCGGGTCGGCCTTGCGGGCTTCGCGCAGGCCTATCCGCGCGAGCTGTCCGGCGGCATGAAAATGCGCGCCTCGATCGCGCGCGCGCTCGTCACCGAGCCGAAGCTTCTGCTGATGGACGAGCCGTTCGCGGCGCTCGATGAGATCACGCGCTTCCGCCTCAACGGCGATCTGCTGTCGCTGTGGCAGGCGCTGGGCAAGACCGTGGTGTTCGTCACCCATTCGGTCTTCGAGTCGGTGTTTCTCTCCAGCCGGATCATTGTCATGACCCCGCGCCCGGGCCGTGTCTTCAAAGAGCTCGTCATCGGGGCGCCCTATCCGCGCGACGAGCGCTTCCGGACTTCCGCCGAATATGCCGCCTGGTGCCGCATGGCCTCGGATGCGCTGGCGGCCGCGATGGCGCGGGGAGCGCCCGCATGAGCGCGAAACCGGCACCCGACGAGCGGCAGGGACGCCAGCTTCTTGATCGGCTGGCGCGCATCCTGTTGCCGGTTGGCGTGCTGGCGCTGGTCGTCCTCGCCTGGGCCCTGGTGGTGCACCTCTATTCCATCCCACCCTATGTGCTGCCGGGGCCGCGGCGCGTGCTGGAAACCATGTGGTCCGACTGGGCGTTGCTCTCCGATTCGCTCGTGGTCACGCTGGTCACGACGCTCGAGGGCTTCGCGCTGGCGCTCGCCGGCGGCGTTGCGCTCGCGGTGCTGTTCAACCAATCGCGCCTCATCGAATATTCGCTCTATCCCTACGCGGTCATCCTGCAGGTGACGCCGATCGTGGCGATCGCGCCGCTCCTGCTCATCTATCTGCCGCAACCGGTCGCGGTCCTGGCCTGCGCCTGGATCGTCGCCTTCTTTCCGGTGCTGGCCAACACGACGCTCGGCCTGAGCTCGGTCGATCGTAATCTCGCCGACCTGTTCGCCCTCTACGGCGCCTCGCGCTGGCAGGTGCTGTGGCGGCTCAAATTGCCGGCCGCCATGCCCTTTATCCTGGGCGGGATGAAGATCGCCGGCGGCCTCTCGTTGATCGGCGCGGTGGTGGCCGAGATCGCGGCGGGCTCCGCCGGCGCCGGCTCGGGCCTCGCCTATCGGATCGCTGAATCCGGCTACCGGCTCAATATTCCGCGCATGTTCGCGGCGCTGCTGCTCCTGTCGGCGGCCGGCATCGTCATCTTCTTTGCGCTCTCGCTGCTGTCGTATCTCGTCCTGCGCCGCTGGCACGAAAGTGCCCTGGCGCCGGACCGATGACCGGGCCCACCGCCAAAGCCGCGGTCTGGCGACAATTTTTACCTATCCGGCGCCTTCCCGGTTGACTATTTTCCCCGGCAAACGCTGATACCCGCACCACAGGCGATCCCGTCGATCCGAGGATCATGAATGGCGAACAAAGCGACCACCGCGGCGGAAACCCGTCCCGGCATCAATGACGATATCGGCGAGGCTTTGCGGCTGCGCCTCTATGGCTTGCAGTTCGAGCTGCGCGAGGCCGAGCAGCGCGCCTTCGACCTGTTCCTGCAGAACCTGGTCAAGGGCACGAGCCACCTCTCGCTCGGCCAGGAGGCGGTGGCGGCGGGCTTTGCAGCGGCAATGCGGCCCGGAGATCTCTCGTTCTGCACCTACCGGGGCCATGCCCATACGCTCGCCCGTGGCGTTCCGGTCGAGCAGGTCTTGGGCGAGCTGATGCAGCGCGACAATGGAC
>DATDGG010000173.1:0-14294 GCA_036522235.1 Xanthobacteraceae bacterium | reverse complement strand
GCGGCCGACACCGTCAAGCTCGCCGCCATCACGCGCACCGTCTTCTACGTTCCGCTCTGGGTCGCGATGCATCGCGGCTTCCTGACCGACCAAGGCCTCGACGTTCAGGTCACGTTCTTCGACAATGCCGGGCGGACCGATGAAATGCTGCGCACCGGGGAGATGCAGTTCGTGCTGCGCTCGCCGGAAGCCGCGATGATGGACGCGTATCGGGGCGGCTCGCTGCGCGTGATCGCGGGCGGAGTGAGCAAGCTTCCGCATTTCATCATCGCCCAGCCGCGGATCAAGACGCTCGATCAGCTGCGCGGCGCCAATTTCGGCGTTCTCTCCGCGAAGGAAGGCACGACCTATATCGTGCAGGACATCGCCAAGGCCGTCGGGTTGACGCCCGATGACTACAAGATCTCGGTCGTGGGCGGCTCGCCGACGCGGTGGAAGCTGCTCAAGGAAGGCAAGATCGACGTCGGCCTGCAACCCATCCCCAACAGCTACGAGGCCGAGGCGGCCGGATTCACCAATCTCGGCTCGGCCATCAATTTCGTGCCGGACTGGCAGTTCACGGCCGTGAATGTCGACGAGAAATGGGCGCAGGCCCATCGCGACATCGTGGTCCGCTTCCTGATCGGCCTGCAGCGCGGCCGCGACTTCATGCGGACCAATCCGGCGGAGAGCGCACAGATCGCGGCCGAAGAGCTCGGCACCAAATACGATCTCGCCGTCCGGATGCTCGCCGACGTCGAGAAATACGGCATGCTCGACACCCAGACGGCCCTCAACATCCCGGGGTTGCAGCGCATATTCGAGACGCTCGTGAAAAGCGGCGACATCGCGGCCGAGCGGAAATTCGATCCGACCACCTTCATGGACGTGAGCTATTGGGAGGAAAGCCACGCCGCGCCGGTATTGACCGGTACAGTCCCGACGCCGCGACCTCCGCAATAGAGTGCCCGTCCAGCGCGCTCAAGCGGTCTCCACCATCCCTCCCCCGCGGCGCGCGCGCGAGAGTTGGGGTGGCGGCTGCGGTCGCGTGTTTGCCGTTCCGCGTTTGGTGCCTAAACCGACGCAGGGTCATTGCCCCGTATTCGACCAAACAAATTAAGTCTGAATTAGAGTTAACATGATTATCCCCCCGGCACGGGCGGATTTGAACCTGGCCGAAATTTCGGCGGCTTAAGTCATACAGGACTCTGGCGATTTCCACGGCCGGCGAACCTTGTCGCGCGCGACAAAATAAGCCGAGCCGCCGGATGAAGGGCGAATTTGATCATGCTCCGCGGCATCCGAACGCGGCTGTTGGGTTTGGTGATCGCGACCGTTGTGCCGTTCACGGCTCTCGTCGGCGGCGGGCTGTGGAACCAATGGCAAAGCGATCAAGCGCAAGCCGTCAAGAGCGCGCTGGTCGAGGCCCGCTTGTTGGCCGCCCAGGTCGACGACCAGATCAGTCAATTCGAGAACCTCCTGGTAGGCCTCAGCGCAGGCCTGTCGACCAATCCTGACGACATTGCCAAGAACGACGCGATGCTAAGGGAGACCAAGGCGGCGTTGCCCGACTATATCGGCAACCTGCTCTTGTCATCGGTCGACGGCAAGAACATCGGGACATCGTTCGAACCGGCGGAAGGCGGGCGCACCTATGTCGGCGACCGCGACTATTTCCGGTGGCTGGTGGCGGACCCGCAGCTCGAAATCGCGGTGGGCGACCCGGTGCACGGCCGCACCACCGGCAATTGGGTCACCTCCGTTGCGCGCAGGATCAAGGCGCCGGACGGGCGCCTGGCGGCCGTGCTCGGGGTCGGCATCCAGGTCGAGCATTTCCAGAACGCGCTCCGGGTGCACAATCTGCCCGCCGGCAGCGTCGTCCAGATCATCAACGCGGGCGGGACCGTCATCGTTCACAGCATCGACGGGGCCAGGTGGGTCGGGCACAATCTGCATGAAGGCGAGGTCTCCGGCCTCCATTCGGCGGCGCAGGAAGCGCGCGCTGCGGTGCTTTGGCCCGACCACGTCGAGCGCATCACCGGATCGGCCGCGACCGCCAAAGTCCCGTGGCTGGTATCGGTCGGTCTGCCGACCCGGTTGGTCTTGGCCAATGTGGTTTCGCGGCTGGTCTGGGGCACGGTGGCAAGCCTGATCGCGCTCGTCGTCGCGCTCGCGCTGGCATCGGCCTTTTCGCGCCGGATCATCAGCCCGCTGCGGCAGCTGAGCGAGGATGCCTCGGCGCTCGCGGCCGGCAAGCTTGCCCATCGGACCGCCGTCAGCTCGCACGATGAGGTCGGCGCTCTGGCGAGCACCTTCAACGCCATGGCGGCCTCGCTCGAGGCGCGCCACCGCGAGCTCGATCTGGCGCGCGAGGCGGCCTCGGCGGAGGCGATCGAGCGCGCCCGGCTGGAACAGATGGAACGGCAGGCCAAGGAGACGCTGGCGGCGGTGATCGATGCGTCTCCGGTGGCGATCGTCTGCTCCGACCCCGAGCGGCGGGTCGTGCTCTGGAGCCGCGCCGCTGAGCAGATTTTCGGCTACGCCGCCGAAGAAATCATGGGTCAGCGCACCAAGCTCGTGCCGCCCGAGGGCGCGGCCGAATCGCAAGCCTTGTTCGAGCGATGTATCGCCGGCGAGGCGGTCCGCGACCTGGAAGTCAAGCGCCGACGCAAGGACGGCACGATCGTCGACATCCGCCTGGCGGCGACCCCCATGTACAACCCCGACGGCTCGGCATGGGGCGTGGCCTTGGCCTATGACGACATCACGCTGCGCAAGAAGGCCGAGCGGCAGCTGAGCCAGATCGCGCATTATGACCAGCTGACCGGGCTGCCGAACCGGGTCTCGCTCAAGAGCGAGCTGACGACCTTGCTGGCCGCGGATGCGTTCGACGAGCCGCATTCCATCGCGTTGTTCGACCTCGACGGCTTCAAGGACGTGAACGACACCGACGGCCATTCGACCGGCGATCAGCTGCTGGTAGAGGTCGCACGCCGCCTGAACGGCGCCGCCGGCGATGCCGGCAGAGTGTACCGGCTCGGCGGCGACGAGTTCGTCGTGGTCATCCCCGACTGCGGCGATCCCCGCCGGGCGACCGCGCTGGTCGAGGCGATGTTGCAACAGCTGGCCGAGCCATTCGAGATCAACGAGCACGTGCTTCACATCGGCGGCAGCGCCGGCATCGCGATCGCGCCGCAAGACGGCACATCGGTCGACGAGCTGATCGCCAATGCCGACCTCGCCCTCTACAAGGCCAAGTCCGACGGCGGGCACACCTACCGGCTGTTCGTGCCGGTGCTGCGCGCCCAGGCGCAGACCAGGCGCGGCCTCCAGGTCGAGCTCCGGCGCGCCTTCGCCGAGAGCGAGTTCGAGCTCTATTTCCAGCCGCAGATTCGGCTCGCCGACGCCGCCGTGGTGGGCGCCGAGGCGCTGTTGCGGTGGCGGCATCCGCAGCGCGGCGTGATCGCTCCCGGGGCGTTCATCCAGACATTGGCCGAAAGCTCGATCGCATCCGCGGTCGGCGCATGGATCATTCGGGACGCGTGCGCGAAAACGTCCGCATGGCGCGCCATGGGGCTTCCGCTCAACCGCATCAGCGTCAACCTGTTTCCGGCGCAGTGTCGTGACCCAGGGCTGTCGCTGGACATCGAGGCAGCGCTGCAGTTGAGCGGCCTGCCGCCCGACATCCTCGAGCTCGAGATCAGCGAGACCTTCGCGCTGAACAACGACGACGCCATCGTGCCGCTGCAGGAGCTCCACAACAAAGGCATCAAGCTCGCATTCGACGATTTCGGCACCGGCTACGCCTCGCTCAGCTATTTGACCAAGTTTCCGGTCTCGCGGATCAAGATCGATTGCAGCTTCATCGCCAAGGTCGCCGAGGATGCCGAGAACGCCGCCATCGTGCGCTCGCTCATCGCGATGGCCCACAATCTCAAGCTCGGCATCATCGCGGAAGGCGTCGAGACCGAGGCGCAAGCACGTTTTCTCCTGGAAGAACGATGCGAGGAAGCGCAAGGCTTCTTGTACGCAAGGCCGCTTTCGGCCACCGATTTCGAAGCCCATCTGCGCGAGCGGCCGCTGGCGCCGCACGTCGCGCGCCCGCAACCCAAGCAGCCCTACGGCGGAGCCACCCCTCTACCGCGCTCCTATGCGCGGGCCAGTCGCAACGGACCAAGAACTTAGCGGGGCTGATCAGGACGCCTGGGGCACAAGCTTGGCGCGCACGCAGCTGGTTGGCCAACCGCTGCGTGCGCGCACGGGGAGGGCAGCATGGCTCGGGGGGAGGACCCGCCGCTCCCGTAACCTCCCCGGGGACGGCGGGGAGGAAGCTTCGATAGGTCATCGTTGTGCCCCGCCCGTTGCAACACCGATAGCGTGATGTTCGCGCTTGTTCCGCCGAAATCCGCCTTGCGGAACGATGCCTTGTGCGGATATGTGAGGAATTGTGCCGGGCAGGACGCCATCGGGGCTGGGAATGCCGGAGACCTCCGAAAGCCAACTCTCATCCGAGCAGAGCCGCCTGGTCGCCGCGATCATTCGCGAGCAGCTGGCGCGCCGGCGGATATCCCGGCAGCACCTGGCGGACCAGGCCAAGATCAGCATTTCGACCCTCGAAAAGGCGCTGTCCGGGCGCCGCCCATTCACGCTCGCCACCACCGTGCGGCTGGAGGAGGCGCTGGGCGTGTCGCTGCGCAAGGGCGACGGGGGTGGCGAGCTTGCGGCAGCGCCCGCTAATCTGGCGCCGGGCCACCTCGGCTTCTATTCGCGGCCCGCAGTCGCGTGGATCGAGGGCTCCTACCTGACGCTGCGGCCATCTTTCAGCGATCCGCAGGCGATCTTCGCCTACCGGACCGAAATCTGCTGGGACGACGGCGTGTCGAGCCTCATCTTTCGCGAATCCGATCGGGTCGATGCCGAATTCTCCCAGCAGGGCCTGGTGTCGGTGCCCCATCAATCGGGACACATTTATCTGGTGACCAACCGGCAGGGGCAATACCGGCTGGTCATCATCTCGCGCCCGACCATCAACCGCGAAATGTTCGGGATCATGACGACATTGCGGGTGGGCCGCGGCTCGGAGCTCATGCCGGTCTCGACCCCGATCGCCTATGTGCCCTTGGCCGCGCTGGCCAAGCCCGAATTCGGCCGCATCCCGGTCGGCCATGCCTGCCATCCGCAATATCGCAAGCTCCTGCGGCGCACGGTCGAAGAGCCGTTCGCGCTGTTCCTGCAAACCTGACAACTAACATTCATCCGCCACGGTTCTCGCCGACGCCGCCGATGATCGCCAAGAGCCGATCGGCGATCGGCCTCGGGGTCGCCACGATATCGCTGACGATCTTCTGCATCTCGACGCCGGAGACCGGGTTGATGTCGAAATGCTCCTTTTCGGCCTCGGCCAGGAACACCGGATCCTTGACCATCGTATCGAACGCATCCCGTAGCGCCTTCACGCGCTCGGGCGGCACGCCCGGTGCGGTGAAGACCGGCCGCCCGATCGTGCTCGAGGCCGACAAGAGCTTGAGCAGCGCGCGGTCTTCCTCGTTGGCCGCAAGATCGATCAGCAACGGCACGTCGGGCAGATCGGGCGCCTTGGTGAGACCGATCTGAACCAGGATGTTGATCTTCTTGTCGCGCAGCCAGTCCGGTCGCGTCGCCTTCCAGGAACCCCACGCATTCGAGCCGCGACCATCCACCTCGCCCTTCTCCATCGCGAGATTGATGTCGTTGCCGCCCGGATAGCCGATGATGATCTTGAACTTCGTGCCGATCAGCGCGTTCATCGCCTTGGGATATTGCGAGCTGGTGCTGCCGCCGGTCGCGCCCACCACGACCTGCTTCTTCTTGGCATCCTCGATCGTCCTGATGCCGGACGTGTACCAGGTCGCGGTCGTGTTGTTGTCGGCGTTCGGATTGCCGATATAGACGAGCTTGGTGGTGTCGATGTCGAGCTGCTTGTCGCCCATCGCCTGCTCGACCGACAGCGACTGGTCGGACGTCGCGAGCACGGTGCCGTCCTTGGGGCCGACCGCATAGACCCACTTGGTGGCGACGCGGCTGCCGGCGCCCGGCATGTTGCGCGCCACGATAACGGGCTTGCCCGGGATGTAATTGCCGAGGAAGCGGGCGACCAGACGCGCATAGAGGTCATAGGTGCCGCCCGGCGAGTAGCCGATGACCATGTCGAGCTGCTTGCCGCGGTAGAAATCCTCGACCGCCTGCTGGCTGCGGGCGGGATGCACGGCGGTCACCAAAAGGAGCGCCGCCAGCGTCGTCGCAAGGCCCGCCGGCGCGAGCCTGCGGGCGCTGAACCGAGAATGGGCGAGATCGAACATGGCCCCTGCTCCGGCTTGAGGATACATTGGTATGATAGAAAGTAAGGCATTCAAGATCAAACACCTCCGGTGAGAGTCAGCATGTCAAAGCGTCGCGCCCTGGCGGTTCTCGTGCTCGCCGCGCTCGCGGGCCCCGCGGCTGCGGAACCCATCGCCGATTTCTACCGGGGCAAGACCATCAACCTCATGATCGGCGTGAATGTCGGCGGTTCCTACGACCGCGATGCACGGCTCGCTGCGCGCTATCTTGGTTCGCATGTTCCAGGCCAACCCACCATCGTGGCGCAGAACATGATCGGCGGGGGCGGCATCGTCATGTCCAACTATCTGCAGACCATCGCGCCGCAGGACGGCACCACCATCGGCATGATCCCGAACACGATGGTGGTCAGCCAGCTGGTCGGCATGGCGTCGGTGCGCTTCGACATGGGCAAGTTCCACTGGATCGGCTCGGTCATGCCCACGGCCCACAGCGCGATGGCGGCTTGGCACGCATCCGGCGTCGCCAGCATCGCGGACGCGCGGGCGGCGCAGGTCAGCGCCGGCGCGAGCCCGAAAGGGTCATTTCTCTATACGATGCCGGCGTTGTTGAACGAGTTCCTGGGCACCCGGTTCAAGATCGTGGCCGGCTATCAGGGCATTGCATCCGTGTATCTCGCGCTCGAGCGCGGCGAGGTCGATTCGCTCGGCATCACCTGGGAAGAGTTCAAGGTGCAAAAGCCCGATCTGATCCGCGACCGGAAGGTGCGCATCCTGGTGCAGTCGGCGCCGAAGGCGCGGGACCTGCCGGACGTGCCGAGCGTCGACGAGCTCGCCAAGGACGAAGCCGATCGCGGCGCAATGAATTTCCTGCTCGCAGGCGACGCGCTCGGGCGGCCGCTGGCGGCGCCGCCCGGCACCCCGGCCGAACGGGTCGAGGCGCTGCGGGCGGCGTTCGATGAAACCATGAAGGACCCGCGCTTCCTGCATGACGTCGAAGTGTCGAGGACCGAGCTCGGTCCTATCGCGGGCGCCACATTGCAGCATGCGGTCGAGCAGATATTGACCACGCCGAAGCAATGGATCGCGCGCGCCAAGGTGGTCCTGGAGTAGATCGATCGGCACAGCGGCAGGCCGCGCCGATCGAGTGCCTTGGCTCCTACTTCAGGCGATCGCGGATCTTGTTGAGGCCGGCGCGGGCGCAGGCTTCGTCGAGCTGCGCGCCGGGCGCGCCGCTTGCGCCGATCGCGCCCACCACCTCGTCGCCGATCTTGATGACGACACCGCCGCCGAAGAACATGACGTGCGGCAGCTTCGAAAGAATGTTGATCCCGCCCGGCTCCTTGGCGCGCTCCGCGAGCGGCAAGGTGTCGGAGCGGAAAGTGACGCTGGTGTAGGCCTTGTCATTGGCGCTATCGAGCGTGTGAATGCCGGCACCGTCGCCGCGCAGCTCCGCCTGGCGGGCGCCGTCGACGTCGACCACCACCGCGGTCTCCCGATAGCCGTCCTTGGCGCAGAACGCGACCGCCTCCACGGCCGCTTCCGCGGCGAGCGCCGCCGGAATGCGATGCGTCACCAGAGCATCGGCGAAAACCGGGGTCGCGAGAGCGCACAAGCCGGCCGCGGCCAGCAAGGCCGCCGTCGCATTGGGTCGCGTTGACGCTGTCATTGCGGTTCTCCTTGGTTTCGTTGGGTGCGATCAGGGACTGCGATCTTACCGAGACCTCAGCGGCCGCTCAATTCGGCGCCCGCATGGGAGGGGAGCCGATAGAAGATGACGGCCGAGGCCAGCGCCAGGACACCGATGGTGAAATAGCCGAGCGCAACGTCCTCCGCCGCGATGGCCTCGCGCGCATGCCAGATCAGGCCGAGATGGACGACCAGCGCCACCAGGCCGACCCCGAAACTCTGCGCCAGTTGCTGCGCCATCGCCATGAAGCTCGTCGCGCGGCTGAGCAGCGCGCTCGGCATTTCGGCATAGCCGAGCGATTGGGCGGCCGTGAACTGCACCGAGCGCGAAAAGCCGCCGATCAGGAGCACGAGCACGATGACGAGATAAGGCGTGCTGACGCGGAAGAATCCGCAGCCGATCAGAAAGGCGCCGGTCAACAGCGCATTGCCGATGAGCAGGCGGCGAAAGCCGAGCGGCCGCAGCAGCGGCTGAAGCGCAAACCGCGTCGCCAGCGACCCGACTGCGCTCGCGAGCGTCGTGAGCCCGGCCTGAAAGGCGGAGAATCCGAAGCCGAGCTGCAGCAGCAGCGCCAGCAGAAAGACCGACGCGGTCGTGCTCAGATAAAACAGGCCGCCGCCCGCGATCGATGCCGCGAAGGTCGGTATCCGCAGCAGGCTCGGATCGACGATCGGTTGCGCGGTGCGCCGCGCATGGATCAGGTAGAAGCCGGCGCACAAGGCGCCAGCGGCGATCGCTGCCAGAATGACCGGAAGCGGCAGCACGCCCCGCCCGATCGCCTCGAAGCCGAATACGAGGCCGGCAACCGCCATGCCGATAAGGGCGAATCCGCGCAGGTCGAGGGGCGAGACCTGCTCGGCTTGAACGTCGGGAATGAAGATGCGCACCATGAAGACGCCGGCGAGGCCGATCGGCAGATTGATGAAGAATATCCACGGCCAGGAAAAATAGGTGACGATGAAGCCGCCGATCGAGGGCCCCAAAAGCGGCCCCAGCACCGCCGGGATGGTGATGGCGTTCAAGGCCTGCACCAGCTGCAGCTTGGGCACGCTCTTGAGCACGATCACGCGGCCGACCGGCGTCATCATGGCGCCGCCGATTCCCTGCACCATGCGATAGAGCACCAGCTCCGCCAGCGAATGCGCGATGCCGCACAGGACCGAGCTCACGGTAAAGACCGCGATGGCCGTGATGAACACGCGCCTGGCACCGAAACGGTCCGCCATCCAGCCGCTGACCGGAACGAACACCGCGAGCGCCAACAGGTAGGTGGTGATCGCGAGATTGAGCCTGACCGGGTCCTCGTGCAGCGAGGCCGCCATGGACGGGAGCGCGGTCGCGATGACCGCGCCGTCGAACTGGTGCATGAACTGGGCGCCGCCGACGATCAGCGGAATGACGAGGGTTGAGCGGGACATTGATCCAGAGGACGCAGGACGGGGGGCGGAAGATATAAGGCTGCGGGAACCCCGTCATCTGTTCTCTGGCATCCGTCCTCTGTATGATCACCACATGAGCAATTCGGCCGGCCTCCTTGATTTCGACCTTGCCCCGGAGATCGCGCTGTTGCGCGACAATGTGCGGGCCTTTACGGCGGCGGAGATCGCGCCGCGCGCGGCCGCGATCGACCGGGACGATGCCTTCCCGCGCGATCTATGGCCGAAAATGGGGGCGCTTGGCCTGCATGGAATAACCGTCGAGGAGGCATTCGGCGGGGCGGAGATGGGCTATCTCGCCCATGTGGTGGCGATGGAAGAGGTGAGCCGCGGCTCCGGCTCGGTCGGCTTGTCCTACGGGGCACATTCCAATCTCTGCATCAATCAGATCCGCCGGCACGGCACTCCCGAGCAGAAGCGGCGCTATCTGCCGCGCCTCGTCAGCGGCGAGCATGTGGGCGCGTTGGCCATGAGCGAGGCCGGTGCCGGCTCCGATGTCGTCGCCATGACCACTCGTGCCGAGCGGGCGGGCGATCGCTACGTGATCAACGGGGCCAAGAACTGGATCACCAACGGCTCCGAGGCCGACGTGCTGGTTGTCTATGCCAAGACCACGCCGGCGGCCGGCGCCCGCGGCATCACGGCTTTCTTGATCGAGAAAGGCATGAAGGGATTCCGTCCCGGCCGCAAGCTCGACAAATTGGGCATGCGCGGCTCGCCGACCGCGGAGCTCATCTTCGAGGACTGCGAGGTGCCGCGCGAGAACGTGCTCGGTGCGCCGGACGAAGGCGTGAGCGTGCTGATGAGCGGCCTCGATTTCGAGCGGCTGGTGCTGGCCGGCGGCCCGCTCGGCCTCATGCAGGCGTGCCTCGACGTGGTCATCCCTTATGTGCATGAGCGCAAGCAATTCGGCCAGCCGATCGGCGAGTTCCAGCTTATGCAGGCCAAGCTCGCCGACATGTATACGAGCCTGAGCGCCTGCCGCGCCTATGTGTATGCGGTGGCGCGGGCCAGCGACCAGGGCCGCGTCGACCGGATCGATTCGGCCGGCGCCATTCTTTATGCCGCCGAGCACGCGACCCAGCTGGCCCTGCAGGCCGTGCAGGCGCTCGGCGGCAACGGCTACACCAACGACTATCCGGTCGGCCGCTTGCTGCGCGATGCCAAGCTCTATGAGATCGGCGCCGGCACATCCGAGATACGCCGCATGCTGATCGGCCGCGAGCTTTTCCGCACTACCGCCTGACGACATAGCCGAGAGGGCGAGATGCCGGTCCTCGAGACAGTGATCGATCCCAAGAGCGACGCGTTTGCGGAGAATGCCGCCGCGATGCGCGCCCGTATCGACGAGCTCAAGACTCTGCTGGCGCGGATTGCCGAAGGCGGCGGCGCGCAAGCGCGCGATCGGCACGTCGCGCGCGGCAAGCTCTTGCCGCGCGAGCGCGTGCGCCTGCTCGTCGATCCGGGCGCGGCGTTCCTCGAGCTGTCGGCGCTCGCCGGGCATCGCCTCTATGACGAGGAGGTGCACTCCGGCGGTCTCATTACCGGCATCGCCCAAGTGGCCGGACAGGAATGCGTCATCGTCGCCAACGACGCGACCGTGAAAGGCGGCACCTACTTTCCGATCACGGTGAAGAAGCATCTGCGCGCCCAGGAGATCGCGCGCGAGAACCGCCTGCCCTGCATCTATCTGGTCGATTCCGGCGGCGCCAACCTGCCGAACCAGGACGAGGTATTTCCCGACCGCGACCATTTCGGCCGCATCTTCTACAATCAGGCCACCATGTCGGCGGCCGGAATCCCGCAGATCGCCGTGGTGATGGGTTCCTGCACGGCCGGCGGCGCCTATGTGCCGGCCATGGCGGACGAAAGCGTGATCGTGCGCGGGCAAGGCACGATCTTTTTGGGCGGGCCGCCGCTGGTCAAAGCGGCGACCGGCGAGGTGGTTACCGCCGAGGAGCTCGGCGGCGCCGATGTGCATGCGCGGATTTCCGGCGTCGCCGACCATCAGGCGCTCGACGATGCCCATGCGCTCGGCATCGCGCGGCATATCGTGAGCCGGCTCAACCGGGTGAAACGAATTGCCCTCGATATCGCGGCGCCGGCCGAGCCGGCTTATCCGGCAGACGACGTTTACGGCGTCGTTCCCCACGATCCGCGCCAGACCTATGACGTGCGCGAGGTGATCGCCCGCATCGTCGACGGCAGCGAGCTCGACGAGTTCAAGCGGCTCTATGGCGAGACGCTGGTGACCGGCTTCGCCCGCATCTGGGGCTATCCGGTCGGGATCGTGGCCAATAACGGCATTTTGTTTTCCGAGAGCGCGCTCAAGGGCGCGCACTTCGTCGAGCTCTGCAGTGCGCGCGGCATTCCGCTCGTCTTCCTGCAGAACATCACGGGCTTCATGGTCGGCAAGAAATACGAGACCCAGGGCATCGCCAAGGACGGCGCCAAGATGGTCACTGCGGTGGCCTGCGCGGCGGTGCCGAAATTCACCGTGGTCATCGGCGGCAGCTTCGGGGCCGGCAACTACGCCATGTGCGGACGCGCCTACGGGCCGCGCTTTCTGTTCATGTGGCCGAATGCCCGCATCTCGGTGATGGGCGGCGAGCAGGCGGCCGCGGTGCTCGCCACGGTCAAGCGCGACAATCTCGAAGCGCGCGGCCAAAGCTGGACCAAAGAGGACGAAGAGGCTTTCCGCGCGCCGATCCGCGCCCAGTACGAAGCGCAAGGCCACCCCTACTATGCAAGCGCCCGCCTCTGGGACGACGGCATCATCGATCCCATCGACACCCGCCGCGTGCTGGCGCTCGCCATCTCGGCAAGCCTCAACGCGCCGATCGAGAAGACCCGGTTTGGGATTTTCCGGATGTGAGACGTCTCTCTGCCTTGTCATTGCCGGGCTTTTCCCGGCAATCTCGGCAAGGAACGCACGGCCGCGCCCACCTGAGCGAGATGGCCGGGACATAAGGGCGTACGCCCGTCTTCGCGGGCTATACCCGGCCATGACAAAGTCAAACCATGTTCACAAAAATCCTCATCGCCAACCGGGGCGAGATCGCATGCCGGATCATGCGGACGGCACGGCGCCTCAACATCCGTACCGTCGCGGTCTATTCCACGGCCGACGCGAAGGCGCTGCATGTCGCCATGGCAGACGAACCCCGTCTCATCGGAGACGCGCCCGCGCCCGAGAGTTATCTGTCGATCGCGCGCGTCCTCGATGCGGCGCGGGCGAGTGGTGCGCAGGCCATTCATCCGGGCTACGGCTTTCTCTCGGAGAACGCGGACTTCGCGCAAGCTTGCACCGATGCCGGGATCGTGTTCATCGGCCCGAGCGCAGCCGCGATCCGCGCCATCGGCGACAAGGCGCAAGCCAAGACGATGATGGCGCGCGCCGATGTCCCTATGGTGCCGGGCTATCACGGCGCCGCGCAGGATGCGGCGCGCTTCACGGCCGAGGCGCAGCGGCTGGGCTATCCGGTCCTCATCAAGGCCTCGGCCGGCGGCGGCGGCCGCGGCATGCGGGTTGTCGCCGAACCCGCGCAGCTCGCGGGCGCGCTCGATGGCGCCCGGCGCGAGGCGCTTGCCGGTTTCGGCAACGGCACGCTCATTCTGGAGAAGTATCTCGCACAGCCGCGGCATGTGGAGGTGCAAGTCTTTGGCGATCGCCGCGGACAGATCGTGCATTTGTTCGAGCGCGATTGCTCGGCGCAGCGTCGCCACCAGAAGGTGCTGGAAGAGTCGCCGGCGCCGGCGCTCACTGACGAACTGCGCCAGGCGCTCGGCGCATCCGCGGTCGCGGCCGCGCGGGCGGCCCGTTATGAGGGAGCCGGCACCGTCGAATTCATTTTGCAAGGCGAGCAATTCTACTTCATCGAGATGAACACGCGGCTGCAGGTCGAGCATCCGGTCACCGAGATGGTCACCGGCTTCGATCTGGTGGAATGTCAGCTGCGCGTTGCGGCGGGCGAAGATTTGCCGGCGACGCAGGAGCAGATTTCCTCGCGCGGCCACGCCATGGAGGCGCGGCTTTACGCCGAGGACCCCGCGCATGATTTCGTCCCGGCGAGCGGGCGCCTGCGCCAATTCCGGCTGCCGGCGGCGACGGGCGACCTGCGCATCGAAACCGGCATGCGCGAAGGCGACGACATCCCGATCTTCTACGACGCGCTGCTCGCCAAGCTCATTGCCTGGGGCGAGAACCGCGAGGAAGCGCGCGCGCGTCTCGACGCCGCGCTCACCGCGACCGAGATTGCGGGCGTCGCCAACAATCGCGATTTCCTGCTGCGGCTCGTTCGGCATGGCGATTTTGCCGAAGGCACCATCGACACCGGTTTCATCGAGCGGCACCGCGCCGCGCTGGCGCTGCCACTTTCCGCCGCGCCGTTCGCCGCCGTGGCGGCCGCGAGCCTTGCTTTGCTGCATGAGGCGCCAAGCGTCGAAGCCGACGCGCTTCTGGGCTCGGGCGATTCCCGCTCCCCGTGGCGCTTGCGCGACGGCTGGCGCCTCGCCGGCGCAGCCGAAGCAACGCACTCCGAGCTTGTCTGGTCGGATGGAGGCCTCGACCGGCGCCTTGAGGTTTCCTTCGGCCCCTCTCGCCTTTCGCTCACGCTCGACGGGGAGCGCGTCGACGCGCGGATCGTGGCGTGGAACGAAGGCGAGCTCGGGTTCGAATTTGATTCCACGCCCATGCTGGCGCGGGTGCGGCGGCAGGGCGCCGCGTTCCATGTCGAGCTCGAAGGCCGAAGCTATCATCTGCGCCATCTCGATGGGTTCGCCCGGCGCGGGCAAACGCTGATTGATCCCGGGCGCCTCAATGCGCCGGTGCATGGACGCGTGCTCGACGTGCTGGTGGCGCCGGGCACGCAA
>DATDGG010000172.1:0-18874 GCA_036522235.1 Xanthobacteraceae bacterium | reverse complement strand
CACGGCGGCTCTCGGCCAATGCACTGGCACGGGCGCTGCGTGTGCCATCAGGCCGTATCGTCGATATACTAAACGGCAAACGTTCGGTCACCGCTGAGACCGCGCTGCGCCTCGGCCGTTATTTCGGCAACGCTCCGCAATTCTGGATCAACCTGCAGGCTCAGTACGATCTCGCCGTCGCCATGCGCGATGTTGGCCGGCTTGTGGAGCGCGAAGTCCAGACAGCCGCGTGATTGGGCGCACCGCTGCGGCTCGATACACGGGTTTTGGCGCCAGCGTCTATCGAGGCGTAGTGCAAGATCGCAGGGCGTCGCCGATTTGCCGATTGGAGTGCGTTGCGGGCTGCGGCATCATAGGGGTACGGCGAACGAGTATTGTCCATCTTCATCGACCGTGGCGCGCCAGTTAAAAATAAGCTCACGCGGGTGGCGTCGGGGCACTCGCGCCCGCTGACATCGTTCGGCCCGTGTTGATTGGCACGACTGCGTTTTCCATGACGTACCAGAGTGTCGGATGTGCGCCGGGCCGCTGGAACGCGCTTTCGCGGATCACCAAGAACACGCTGTTTTGCCTCGGATACGTCGGCGAATTTTCCGTTCGTTCCCATGTTCCGAGGGCTTCGGCGAAGCATATCCATGCTATAATTCGCGTATCGGGCGGCCCGCATTCGGTTCAAGTGCCGCTGTCAATAACGGGAAGAAGGCGCGGATGAAAAAGCCGTCTGAACTTTCGAGGAGCCACGACCACGCGGCGGCAGCGATCGACGATATTCTCCGGCTTGGCGCAAGAGCGCTCGAGGAGCAACGTGCGCCCGACGCCGAGCGCATGGCCCGCGATGTTCTTGCGCGCGATTTCCAGCACCCAGACGCGTTGCATCTCCTGGGCGTCGCCCTGCTGGCGCAAAGACGTGCGCGCGAGGCGGTTGCGCCCCTCGAACAGGCCGCACGCCAACGGACCAGCGCCCCGATCGAGACTTACCTGGGCAAGGCGCTGTTGGAATCGGGGCGCGCCGGCGAAGCACTGACGCGACTGCAGCGGGCGATCCAATACCAGCCGCCTTTCGTGGCCGCGTTTCAGGAACTCGGGAGCTTGCTTTGCTCGATGTGCCGATTTGACGAGGCGGAAACCGTCCTCAAACGCGGATTGGAGGCCGAGCCGACGTCGGTGGGAATGTTGTTGGAGCTGGGCAGGGTGTTTATTGTTCGCGGCGATGCGAGAAGTGCCGAGACCGCGTTTGCGCGGGCCCTGGTCAACGCTCCCCATAATCCGCGCGCCCTGCATGGCTTGGGGGCCGCCCTTTTATATGAAGGAGAGATTGAGCGCGCGATCGAGCGCTTCCGGCAGGTTCTGGCGATCCAACCGGGCCACCTCCAAGCGCGGCTCGACCTCGCGCGCTGTCTGCTGCAGCTCGGCCATTCCGACGATGCCATCGCCAGCCTGCGCGCAATGGTCCGCTCCGCGCCGCAACTTTACGGCAAGGCACTGAGAGCTTTGGTGTCCGACGGCCGCGGTCGATTCTGGCTTCGTCGAAGCGCCGCCGCCCAGTTCCTCAATCCCGACCGCGCAAAAACCTCGCTGCCGGAGCGATTGCCACGATGACAAATGAAGCCGTATCGCCTGAAGCCGTATCGACTGAAGCCGCATCGTCTGAAGCCATGTCGCCGACGATCACGTTCCGCTGTCCGCCGGAGCTGGAGAAGATCCTGCCGCAACCGATCCCGGCGGTATTGGGAATCCCGGATTGGTTCAAGACAATGCCGGCGAAGGCATTCAGCGACGTCTGGCAGGTGGAACAGATGACCGTCAAGAAGTGCCCACCTTTCATCGACGCGATGACCTTCGGTTTTCTCATTCCACTGGTAACCGATCTTCGTGTCGAGAACGAGACATTTACCTGGCAACTGGATCTTCCGGGCGGAGCCATCACGAGCTACGCGCGCTCGCCGCTCGATTTCCATGACAACAACCAGGTGGTGGGAACGCCGCTGTTCGACGAAGACAGCTTTATCGTCAAGTTCAACAACTTCTGGGCGATCGAAACGCCACCCGGTTATTCCCTGCTCGTCACGCATCCGGTCAATCGATACGATCTGCCATTCACCACTTTGACCGGGCTCGTCGATACCGATCGCTTCAAGGATAGTTTTATCAACTTTCCGGCGCAGTGGCGAAATCCCAAGTTCGAGGGAGTTTTGCCGCGGGGAACTCCGGTCGCGCAATGCCTGCCTATCAAGCGCGATCTCTGGACCGGCCAATTCGGTACGATCGCCGGCGATGCCGTCAGCCATTTTCAAAAAGCCACCGCGGGGTGGAGCAAGGAGCAAGGCGTCTACCGGCGGGAATTCCGGGTCCCGAAACGGTGAGGCGGTTTCCGCCTTCAAACCTGCTGAGTTCGGCGCTTGATTTCTGGCGGCAAGTCCTGCAAATCTCGGGGCTCTGCTACTGCCCAGTTTCTTCCGAAATTTGCCCCAATAGCGGATAGGCGAACCCGTACTCCGTTGAGCTTTGGCGCGCGTCAGCGCTCCGGCGCCTCAGCGCCCGGGCGTTTCGATCGCCTCGACCGCGAAGCTCCGCGCGGCGCCGTTCTGGTGATGCTCCCACATCGTCATGTAGGCCGCCTCGATGTGGCGGCGATAGCGATCGGTATCGAACAGCGGATAGCTGCATCGATTGTGCTCGAGCTTCGCCCGCAGCGCGCGCAGGCTTGTCGCATCCCTGGCCAGCCGCAAGGCGGCCGCCTCATAGTCCGCGAGGCTGCTCGTGACCAGCTCGGGAAGGCCGACCGCGTTGAGCAGGCTCGCCGCGACCCGTCCCGCAAAACTCGCGCCCAGGCAGGTCAGCACCGGAAGACCGGCCCACAGCGCATCGCTCGTCGTCGTGTGGGCGTTGTAGGGAAACGTGTCCAGGAACAGGTCGGCCAGGCGATGCCGCGCCAAATGCTCTTCGAGAGGCATGCGTTCGCCGAAGACCAGGCGGGTCCCGGAAACGCCGCGCGCTTCCGCCGCGGCGCGCAGATTGGCCTCGGCGGCGGCATTGCCCTGCAGCAGCCAAAGCACGCTGCCTGGCACCTGGTCGAGCAGGCGCATCCAGATGTCGAAGATCGCCCGATTTATCTTGTAGTTATTGTTGAAGCAGCAGAACACGAATCCGCTGTCAGGCAGGTGTGCTTGCGCTCGCGTCAAGGTCGTGGCGGCTATACTGCGCTTGGAGTCGTTGGGCTCATAGGTGTCCGGAAGCTGCACGATCCGTTCCGAATAGAACGGCTGCTGCGCGAACGGGACCACGACCGCGTCGGCGATCACGTAGTCGATGAAGTCGGCGGCCATGGTTCCCGTATAGCCGAGATAGATCACCTGGATGGGGGCGGGGCGGTGGCTGAGAATCTCCGGGCGCGCGTCCTTGGTGTAGCCCTTGAGGTCCACCGCAATGTCGATCTCGAGCGCGTTGATCAGCCGCGCGACCTCGAGATCGCTCTTGCCGCTGACGTCGTGGAAGCGATCGAAGGCCTTGACGAGGCGGCGGCGCATATCGCTCCCGTCGTCATGGCCGTAGGAGATCGCCGAAATCTCGAAGCGCGACCGGTCGTGCACCTCGATCAGCTCCGCGATCAGGTAGGCGGTCGCATGGGCGTGAAGGTCGGCGGACAGGTAGGCGATACGCATCTTGTCGTGGGGCGCGCCGCCGCGCTTCCACATCGGCTCCGGGGCGGCCGGTATGGTCTCTGCGAGATAGTTTCTGGCGCATTGCAGATGCAGGGCAGGGTCGTCGCTGATCGACAGCAAGGTGAACGGCGTGACGGTCGGCTTTCCTTGCCGGATCGCCTCGCCCAGCGCGACCGTGAGGTCCTCGGTCCGCCGCCAATCGCAGATGTGAAGCGCCGCGTCGACCCATCCGAACGCGTCGGAATGATCCGGCGCAATGGAGCTCGCCTTGTCGTAGCAGTCGAGCGCGACATCGAAGCGCTGCATTTCCTTCAGTAAATTGCCGCGGTTGTACAAGGTATCGACCGCGTCCGGCGCGATCGCGAGCGCGGCGTCGTAGCTCGCCAGCGCTTCCTCATAGCGCCTGAGGCTCTTGAGCGCATTGCCGCGATTGGAAAGGGCTCCGGCCGAGCGCGGGTCGAGCGCCAGCGCGCGTTCGTGGCTCGCCAGCGCTTCCGCGTGGCGCCGGAGCTTGGCCAGCACGCTGCCGCGATTGTCATAGGCGTCGGCATAGCTCGGCTTGACGGCGATCGCCTTGTCAAAGCTGGGCAGCGCCTCCTCGTGGCGCCCGAGCTTGACCAGCACATTGCCCCGGTTGAAGTGCGCCTCGGCGTAGTCAGGCTGCTGCGCCAGCGCCCTGACATAGCTCGCCAGCGCTTCGTCGAGCCGCCCGAGCTCCGCCAGCGCCGTGCCGCGGTTGTAGAGCGCCTTGGTGTAATTCGGCCGCCCGGCCAGCGCCTTATCGAAGCTCGCGAGCGCCTCCGCGTGACGCTGCAGGCGCTGCAGGATCAAGCCGCGGTTGTTGAGCGCCTCGAAAAAATCGCGGCGCTCGGCCAGCGCCCGGTCGTAGCTCGCCAGCGCCTCCTCGTAACGGCCGAGATCACCCAGTACCTTGCCACGGTTGTTGTGCGCGTTGGCGTAAGCGGGCTGCAGCAAAAGCGCCTTGTCGAAGCTCGCCAGCGCCTCGTCGAGGCGGTTGCGCATATGGAGGAGAACCCCGAAATCCGAAAGCACCTCGACCGAATCGGGCTTGGCTTGCAGCGCCTCGCGCAGGGACTCGAACGCATCGTCGAAGCGACCGTGCTGGATGTGGAGCATGCCGAGCCGATACAAGGCGTCGAAGCAGTCCTTTTTCTGTCGCAGAACCTGCCGGTAGAGGTCGGCAGCCGCCGCCGGCTGTCCGCGCTGCTGGAGCGCGGCGGCCTGGTTCAGCAACTCCCTGAGCGTGGGCGGCAGCTCGTTCGCGGGACCCGGTCCGGCCATGTGATCTTCAGTAGCGAGGCTGACGGCGCAGCCGTGGATTTGGGGGGGCAGTGAGATCGGAGCGGCACGCCCGATGGCGCGCGCGAAATCGGTACGTCGGTTTCGAGCAGAGAACCCTTCGGGACCGAAGATAGCCGATTTTCGCGCGGGCGCAAAAGGGCCTTGCTGGCGGCCGTGCGCGGACGCAGCCGAGCAGTCCCACAAAGTTGTATCCGGCACCAAAGGGCGTTTACGCCCGCCTTCGACGACGGGCTATGGCACATCCCGATCTATTCGATCGGGATGTGCTCTAAGTGATCTGCCCGTGGCAACGTTTGTACTTCTTGCCAGAGCCGCACGGGCATGGGTCGTTGCGCCCGGCCTTGCCCCAACCGTCTCGCGGTGACTCCGCGGCTTGCTGGGGGCGAAGGTGATCTTGTTGGCGAGTGAATTCATGTGGCTTCTCCCGGTTCTGGGGCGAGCCCATCAGGCATCGCCGTCGGGCATGAACATGGAAGCCGATTGTCGATTAAACCAAGACTTTGTATGATCTAGTCATACCTTTCAAGCATGGATGCGCGATCATGGAGCTGCGTCATCTGCGTTATTTCATTGCGGTGGCCGAGGAAGGCAGCCTGACGCATGCCGCCGAGCGGCGGCTGCACACCGCGCAGCCCTCTCTCAGCCGGCAAATCCGCGACCTGGAGTTGGAGGTGGGCGTTTCCCTGCTGGAGCGCGGGGCGCGGGGGATAGGACTGACGGCGGCCGGCCGCGTGTTTCTCGATCATGCGCGGCTCGCGCTCTTGCAGGTGGAGGCGGCCGGCGAGGCGGCGCGGCGCGCCGCGGGCCCGCGGAAGGCGCCGTTCGTGCTCGGCTTCCTGACCGGCCATGAAGTGATCTGGCTGCCCGAAGCGCTGCGGATCCTGCGCCGCGAAATGCCCGATATTGAAATTACCCTCTCCAGCCAATCCTCGCCCGAGCTCGCGGGCGCGTTGATGCGCGGCAAGCTCGACGTGGCGTTTCTTCGGCGCGAGACCCCGGCGCCGGGTTTGGTTTTCAAGCCGTTGATCAAGGAGCCCCTCGTCGCGGTGCTGCCGACCGGGCATCGTCTAGCGGCGCGCAAGACGATCCGGCCGCAGGACATTGCGGGCGGGCCCTACATCGCGCCGACGCGAACAGCGCCCGCGCTGAAGGTCGTGATCGATGGTTATGCGGCGCGGGCCGGCATCACGCTCAAGCCTGAATACGAGGCCGACAATCTGCCGACGGCGATGTCATTGGTGGCATCCACCGGCGGCATCACGCTTCTGCCGCAGTACGCCGAGAACCTGCTTTTACCGTCGCTCGTCACGCGTCCGCTGCAGGGCGAGGTCCCGACCATCGATCTCGTCGTCGGCTACAACAAGGCGAACACGTCGCCGTTGCTCAAGCGATTTCTATCAAGAACCGACGAATTGATCACTCGGCTCGAAAAAAGCCCTCGGTGAATTCCGATCTGCGTGGATCATCTGGCGAATGTCGGGGCTCCTGGCGCCCCCGGCCCGCCGTCCAGCAGGCGTTTCAAGCCCGCGCGCAGGCCGGCAACCACGCCGTCCCAGTCGCCCAAGGCGGGCTGACGGTAGAGGCGCGCGGTCGGATACCAGGGACTGTCCGTGCGCTCGAGCATCCAGCGCCAGTCAGGCGAGAACGGCAGGAGGATCCAGGTGCGCCGTCCAATGGCGCCGGCCAGATGGGCAACCGAGGTATCGACCGAGATGACCAGATCGGCGAGGGCGAGCACGGCGGCGGTGTCCTCGAAATCGTGCAGCTCCTTGCCGACATCGGTGATCCGCGGCAGGCCGGCGAGCGTACCGGCATCTTCGGCGCGCATTTCGTGCTGGATGCTGATGAAAGAAATCTCATCGAGCGTGAACAGCGGCGCAAGCCGCGCCAGCGCGAGCGAGCGGTTGCGATCGTTGAGGTGCGTGGCGCGTCCCGACCAGGCCAGCGCCACGCGGGGAGCACGGACAGGCGCCAGACGCGCACGCCACTGCGCAATCCGTTCTTCGCTCGCTTTGAGATAAGGAATCTGGGCCGGGATGGTGGCGAGCTCGGTGCGCATGGCGAGCGGCAGGCTGGGCAGCGGGCAATGCAGATCGAAAGCCGGCAGCGGGCCGCCCTCGCCGACGATCTCGGCAATGCCGTCCACCTGCTGCAGGAGGCTCAGGAGCTCCACCGGAGCCTCGAGCACGATCCTGGCGCCCAAGCCGGCCACCAGCGGCGCATAGCGGATGAATTGAACGGTATCGCCGAAGCCTTGTTCGGCATGCAGCAGCAGGGTCTGGCCGGTCGGCGCAGACTCGCCGAGCCACGCCGCCGTGCCGAAGCTGCGGCGGCGCGGCGGCATGTTGCTTTGCCGCATCTCGTATTGGATGAACCCCGGACGGTACTCGCCGAGCGTCAGCAGCGACAGCGCCGCATTGTGCCGGACGTCGTGATTCGTCCGGTCCATCCTCACCGCATTGGCGAAGCTCGCCAAGGCATCGCGATGCTGGTTGATCGCCTGCAGCGCCGCGCCGCGATTGATATGAGCCCTGACATAGTTGGGCTGGCTTGCCAGCGCGCGGTCGAATGCGGCGATCGCCTCGGCGTGGCGGCTGAGGCCCGCTAGCGCATTGCCGCGGTTGAAGTGCAGCTCCGCGCGCGTCGGATGGGCGTCCACGAGGGCGTCATATTGCGCCAGCGCCGCATCGAGCCGTCCGAGCAAGGCGAGCGCATTGCCCCGATTGATAAGCGCACCGAAGTGCCTGGGGGCGAGAGCAGCAGCCCGATCGAGCGCTTCGAGCGCCTCCGCCGGGCGCTCCAGGCTCAACAGCATGCTGCCGCGATTGCTCAGCGTGTCCGGGTCGTTGGGCGCCAGTGCCAGGGACGCTTCGAAGCTCGCGAGCGCCTCGCTGGTGCGATTGAGCGCCGCCAGCGCGCGGCCGCGGCTCGCCAGCGCGTTGGGCGAGCGGGGGTCAATTTTGAGGGACGCATCGATGAAGGAGAGCGCAGCGTCCGCTTTTCCCTGCTTGAGCTGAACGAGGCCGAGGAGATGCGGGGCATCGGGGCTGTCGGGCGCCTGTTGCAGGATTCGCGTGCAGACAGCTTCGGCGTCGGCGAGCCGGCCTTGCTGATAATGGGTCGTCGCCTCCAGGAGCAGTTGCGCAACGGGGGCCGGCGGCAGGGATTGGGGACTGTACATGGCTCGACATTGCCCAGTCCCGCGCCGCCGTCAATCCGGGGGTGGGGCGGAATGCGGCCGACGGAGACAAGCCAGTGCCGGGGGCGGCCTTGTGCGCGGCGCCCGATCCGGGCATATTTTGGTGAGCCAGCTCCCACTGAAACTTGCCCTAGCCTCTCCGACCCAACCCGGGAAAGATCTCAATGGTCGATGCGGCCCCCGGTAAATCCTGCGGCTCTTGCACTCTCTGCTGCAAGGTATTGACCATCGAGGAATTGCAGAAGCCGGATGGAATCTACTGCTCAAACTGCAAAGTCGGCGTCGGCTGCGGGATTTATGCCGAGCGTCCAGTCGAGTGCCGGAACTTCATGTGCGCGTGGATCTACAGCCCCCTCATGGGTCCGCAGCTCAAGCCGGAAATAACCCATGTCGTGATTTGGGAATGGGTGGCGGGCCGCTGCGTCCTCGCCGATTGCGATCCGGACTACCCCGACGCCTGGCACGCGCCCGCCGTCATTAATTTCCTGCGTCAAACCGCCAAGAAGCTCCCCTCCGGCTGGAAGGTGGTGGCCAAACTCGGGCAACAAACCTGGCGCGTCACCCAGGATGCCATCTGGTCGGAGACAGGTGAGGTGAGCTCGTTTGTCGATCACCGCGTAATGCCGATCTGGCGTGGCGCCATGGCGTTACGGTGAGCGCAAAAGACGGCGCGCCGTTCAACCCTCCGGCGCCTCGATCGTCTTGACTGCAAAGCTCCGCGGGGCGCCGCTCTGCCGGATATCTCACCGGGCAGCCCTACAAAATTGTATTCGGCGCGAAAGGTCTCGGTAGTTTGCGTTGGTGCTCGAGCGCTGCCCGAAAGTGCGCGCCGCTGCAGCACGTCTGGGTTAGGATCGCAGCTTACGGCCTTGAACGTGCAGCGTTAAGCCGGCGGTCGGCTTCGGCGGCGCAGGGACATTCGGCGCCGCTCATGAGCGCCACGGCTCACCCGCGGATCTCCATCTTACCAAACTGTACGAGCCCAGAGATTTACGCGTCAGAATCGTGGATCAGACTTTTGTTTACGGCGGCAGTCCACGTCGAAAAACAGAAATATCAGAATGGGAGGTTACGATGAGCGGTAGCAAATCTTTCGCAGCGCTGTCCCTCGCCATTGTCCTTGGCGTTCTCGGCACCGCTTCGGCGGCGGTCGCAAGCGACCATGAGGATCAATCGGGAGGATTCAAGTTCGGTCCTCAGGGGCAGGTGTTCGGAAGCCAGTCATATGCGCCGACCGGTGCAAGTGCCGGCGAGGCCTATGGCTCCGCCAGATCCAAGCGGACGCCGATCCATGCAAGCCCCGCAGCCCGCGCCGCCTATGGTTCGGCTGCCGGCTCCGGTACGGCACTCGATGCCTTGGCGGTACAGCACAAGGATCCGGGCTGGGACCATCGTTACCAGTCGTGGTGCGACGTCGATCCGAACTGCAACGGCTGGAACAAAAAGATGCGGGAATACGAGGGAGGCATGAGATGAAAGCATCATGCGGCGTGCCCGCTTGAGGGCACGCGCCGGCACCCTGGGCCCCGGTCGGCCTCGCACAGGAGAGCGCCGATGGACTTGCCCGGGGTGTGGTTTCCGCAGAGGGAGGAAGCGCTGACAGCAAACTTACAAATCTGTATTCCGCGCGAAAAGTCTCGGTAAGCCTGCATTTGTGCTCGATCGCCGCCGCAAGGGAGCGTGGCGGCGGCAGGTCTGGGATTGGGAGCGCGTCATAACGCCTTGAGCGGGCGGCACAAAAATTGCCGTCGGCGGCGGCCGCATTGGGAGCTTCAGCGCCCGGCGAGAGCGCCACCTCTCGCCCGGGGATCTTCCTCTTACCAAATTGTATGGCCGCTGAGATTTACGCGTCAGAATCGCAGATCAGACTTTTTGTTACGGCGCAGTGATAGGGCGATAGCTCGCGTCGAAAGCCAAAGTTGAACACTAGAACGGGAGGTAACGATGAGCAGTAGCAAGCCCTTCATAGTGCTGTGCGTTGCGCTTGGCGTTCTCGGCGCGGCTTCGGCGGCCGTTGCCGGCGGCCACAAGGCGAAGGCGGTGCCTGTAAGCGCCCCTGCCGGCGCAAGCTATGCAGCTGCGCTGGTGAGCGTAATGGTGCCGCACAAGGTTACGGGCTGGGACCACAATTACCAATCGTGGTGTGACGTCGACCCGAATTGCAACGGCTGGACCCAGAGGATGCAGACATACGAGGGTCGGAAATAAAAACGTCAGGCCGCACGCCTGATTGAGGGCGTGCGCCGGCACCCTGGGCCCTCATCCCTCCCTGCGCCCGCTTAAGAGGCGAGCGCCGATGGAGCGTGCCCGGGGTGCCTTGATTTGCCTCCCTGCCGATAAGAATTGAAGAGCTTGCAGCGCCCCGACAGGGGGCCGGCTGCGGCCATTGCCTTTTTTTACGCCCAACTGTCGGTCTTCATATTGCATGGGCGGTCTCGCGCCGATAGCTTGATCGACGGTCTCGCGCCGACTTCAAACCGCGGCACGGGGAGGTGTTGAAATCGTCTTCCGCGGCGCGGTCGCAGAAAACGGAGCGTAATCCCTATGACCGTCCATGACCTGGACGACGGCGAGGCCGCCGGGGGGAACAGCCGGGTCGATGCGGGCCGGTCGGGCCTGTCGCCACCGCCGGGGGCCGCCGCTGCCGCGCAGAATTTCCATGCTGCCGTATCGTTTCACCAGCGCGGCCAGCTTGGCGAGGCGGAGCAACTGTACCGCGCCGTTCTGCAGATCGACGATTCCAACTTCCACTGTCTGCACAATCTGGGTCTTGTGTTCGCGCAGGGCGGCAGGTTCGACGAAGCCGCCGCGATGCTGCGCGCCGCGATTCGGCAAGACCCGCGCTCCGTCGATGCGCACAGCAATCTCGGCAATGTGCTCGCCGCACGGGGCGACCGTGATGGCGCTGCCGCGAGCTTTCGCTGCGCGATCGCGCTCAAGCCGGATCACGCGGAAGCGCGCAACAATCTCGGGACTGTCCTCGCCATGCGGGGAGAGGCGGGAGAAGCGATGGCGCAATACCAGCAAGCGCTCGCGCTGGCGCCCGACCACGTCGAAGCGCGCGTCAACCTCGGCAATCTCCTCAGGGAGCAGGGCCGGCTCGACGAGGCAGCGGTGCATCTCGCGCGAGCGCTGACCACGCGGCCGCGCATGCCCGAGGTGCACTATCATCTCGGCAGCGTGCAAAGGCGGCGCGGCAAGATCGGCGAGGCGGCGGCGTGCTATGAGCGAGCGATAGCGCTCAAGCCCGACTTTGCCGAGGCCCATTGCGACCTCGGAATTGTGTTGTTGGAGCAGCGCCGGCCCGCGGCGGCGCAGCCCTGCTTCGAGCGGGCGCTGGCGCTCAAGCCCGGTGCGAGCGAAGCATGGCTTGGCTTAGGCCACGTCTTCCAGCAGGCCAAGCGATATGACGATGCGCTGGCGGCCTATGGCAAAGCGTCCGAGCTGCCGGAGGCGTGGCTTGGTCGGGGCCTCGCGCTGCAACGCCTCAAGCGGCTCGACGAGGCAGTCGCCGCCTACCGTCAGGCGCTCGCCAAAGGCGGCGATGCGGAC
Source organism: Xanthobacteraceae bacterium (assembly GCA_036522235.1). GTDB lineage: Bacteria > Pseudomonadota > Alphaproteobacteria > Rhizobiales > Xanthobacteraceae > VAZQ01. The sequence continues at coordinate 7,138 of DATDGG010000172.1, read as the reverse complement.
GTCGCGCGCTACAACCTGGCGTCGCTCGGTGCCGAGGCGGTCCCGTCCGCCACGCCGAGGCAGATCGTTGCCAGAACCTACGATCAATACGCGGTCCACTATGATCAACACCATCTCGGCCCATTGAAATATCAGACACCGGCGCTGTTGTTCGATGCGGTTGCGCGCTTCGTGCCCGCAGCGAAGCTCGACATCCTGGATCTCGGCTGCGGCACGGGTCTCTCGGGAGCGCGATTTCATCCACTCGCCCGGACGCTGACCGGGATCGACATTTCCTCAGGCATGCTCGATGTCGCGCGCGGGCGGCGGATCTACGACAACTTGGTGTGCGATGATCTGATTGCGTTTCTGCAGGCGCAGGCCGGAACTTTCGACCTTGCGGTCGCGGCCGACGTTTTTGTCTATATCGGCGACCTGACGGCGGTATTTGCCGGGGTGCACGGGGCGCTACGGGCAGGCGGGCTATTCGGCTTTTCGGTCGAGGCCGGCCCCGAGCAGGAATTCGCGCTGCGCGCCAATCTCCGCTATGCGCACTCGCTTGCCTATCTTCGGAAACTGTCGGAAAATCAGGGCTTCGCCATGGAGCTGATCGAACAGAAAATCCTCCGTCAGGAAGATGGGAACGATGTGGCGGGCATCCTCGCCGTACTGCGTCGTTTGTAGCAGTTTCCCGTGTAGCAGTGTCACGCACCGGTGCTGCGCGTCCGGCTTTCGACGGAGAGAATGTGCAGCAAGGACAGCGGACGATGAAGTTCGACCAATTTCTCAAGCGCGACTACTGGCTGGCGCTCGCCCCGAGCCTGCATATCGATGACCCCTCCCTGTTCGAGAACCTCAGCCTGCTTGAATTGAATCCCGAGGTGGCGGCCCAGTTTCGGGATGAAGGCTATCTGCAGGGGAGCGCGGACTGGGGCCTGGACGTAAAATTGATGGCCGACACGGTTCGCTCGCTGTCGGCCGCGGACCTCTCGCCGCTGTTCGGCTATCTCTACGATGAATTCTGGCTGCCGTTCTTCAAGATGCGACCGCTCTATGGCGCGCTGCTGGGCGGCAGGTATTTCATGTTGCCCGATTTCTGGATCTGGAACGTCGACCCCAAGAAGGGCGAGGCGGGATGGAAGCCGCACCGCGACAAAGGCAAGAAGTCCTTGCTCGCGGACGGGTCGCCGAAATCCCTCACCACCTGGATCCCATTGTCGACCGCGACGCCGCTGAACGGCTGCATGTATGTCGTGCCGGCGCAATACGACCCGACCTACGGGACCGCGGAAGAGACCAAGATGAAGTTCGACTATCAGAGCATCCGCGCCCTTCCCGGCAAGCCAGGCGATTTCTTCATCTGGAACCAGGCGCTCTATCATTGGGGCAGCAGGTCGTCGCCGCGGGCGGGCGAATCCCGCGTCAGCATGGCGTTCGAATTCCAGCGCGCGGATGTGCCCCCCTTCAACGCGCCGCTGATCGACCCGCTTGTCGTGCCTCCCTTCGAGAAGCGTCTCGAGCTGATCGCCAAGCAGATTCATCGCTATCGGCACATGTATGAGGTCGATCCGAAGGTGGCCACGATGGCCACCGAGCTGCTGGCGAAGCTCGCCCCAGCTCCCCTCGAGGTCGCCGCACCGGTGGCCCCGGCGCTGGCCCCTGCCGCAGCGCCTGCCGTCCCGGCACCGGTCGCGGCCGCCGCCACCGCGGCGCGCCCGATAAGCGCCAGCGACCCGGCCTCCTGGGGCAGGCTCGGGCGAAACGAGGCTTGCCCGTGCGGCTCGGGCAAGAAGTACAAGCACTGCCATGGGCGGGTCGCCTAGGTTCTTCCAGGCGCACTAACCCGGCGCGTCCGCGCCGGAAACCCACCTTCTGGTTTCGCGAGAGAATTATGCCGCAGAATGTGATCGACGTTGCCCCTGAGCTGCTTGATGATCTTGTCGCCGCCAACCGCATCCTGGCCGATCAGGGCATCTTGGATGCATTCGGTCATGTCAGCATTCGCCATCCAGACAATCCCGGCCATTATCTGATGTCTCGCTGGCTGGCGCCCGCGCTGGTCACCGCCGAGGACATCGTCGAGTACGATCTCGAGAGCGTCGCGCTGACACATCCCGGCCTGCAGCTCTACTCCGAGCGCTACATCCACAGCGAAATCTACAAGGTGCGGGCGGACGTGCACGCGATCGTGCACAGTCATTCGCCGACCGTCGTCCCGTTCGGGGTGACGCACGCGCCGTTCCGGCCGATCCTCCACAACGCCGCCTTCCTGGGCGATTTCGTTCCGGTCTTCGACATTCGGGAAAAATTCGGCCCGACCGATATGCTGGTCAACCGCAAGGAGCGTGGCACCGAGCTCGCGCGCGTGCTGGCGGAGCATTCGACCGCATTGATGCGCGGCCATGGCGACGTGGTGGTCGGCAGCAACATTCAGAATGTGGTGTGGCGCGCCTACTATACCGAGATCAATGCCCGCATGCTGGCGCAGGCCATCGGGCTCGGCGGCGGACCGATCATGTATCTGTCGGCCGAGGAGGCGGCGCTGACCGACGTCTCCATGCAGCGCGTCGAGGCGCGTCCGTGGAAGCTCTGGAAGCAAAAGGCGCTCGGACGCTGAGCCCCGCAAGGGAGAGGTGAGATGATCAGGCGAGCCGCCGCTGCGATGATCGGCTTGACCTTGTGCAGCGCGGCGCTTCCGGCCGCGGCGCAGCCCGCGAGCGGCGCCGCGAATGCCTTGGCCGGAAAGACGTTCCGGATGATCATCGGCTTCGGGGTCGGGGGCGGCTATGACCTGTGGGCGCGGGCGGTGGCCCAGCACATGGGCAAGCACCTGCCCGGCAACCCGACCCTGGTGCCGCAGAACATGCCGGCGGGCGGGAGCCTGGCGGCGGCGAGCTTCCTCTATGAGGTGGCGCCGAAGGACGGAACCGTGCTCGGCCTCATCGGCCGCGACGCGCCGCTCGGCCCCATCACCGGCGTGTCCGGTGCGCGCTTCGATCCGACCAAGATGTCGTGGATCGGCACGCCCACCAGGGAAACGAATATCTGCATCGCCTATCGCACCGCCGCAGTGAAGACGGTGCAGGACCTCTACAACCAGGAACTGCTGATGGGCGACGTCGGCCCGGGCTCCGGCACCCGCGCCTATCCGAAGGCGCTGGCGGCGCTGCTCGGCATGAAATTCCGGCTGGTCAGCGGCTATCCGTCCTCGGCTGACATCTTCCTGGCGATGGAGCGCGGCGAGGTGCAGGGCATCTGCGAGAGCCTCGACAGCGTACGCAGCCGGCGGCCTGATTGGATTTCGAGCCAGCGGGTCTCGGTCCTGTTTCAGGGCGCGCCGCAAGCAAGCCCGGAGCTCAAGGGCGTTCCGCTCGCCCGAGATCTCGCCCGCAACGACGAGGAGCGGGCGGCCATCGATTTTCTTTATGCCGGGCAGGGGATCGGGCGCCCGTTCGTGGCGCCCCCCGGCCTGCCGCCCGACGCGCTGAAAATGCTGCGCGACGCGTTCGACGCCACCATGCAGGATGCCGAATTCATCGCCGACGTGAAGAAGCAGAAGTTCGATCTCGATCCCACCAACGGTGCGGGCCTGGCGGCGCTGATCGACAAAATCTATGCGACCCCCAAGCCGATCGTCGAAAGGGTCACCGGCCTTGTCAACTAGACCTACCGTCTCGACCCTCGCCACGCCGGCGGTTGCGGCCCTGCTCGATCGTCTGTTCGCCGAGGCCGATCGAAACGATCCGGCCGCGTTTGAGCGCGCGCGCGACGCGCAGGCGCGACTCGCCGAGCCGCCAAGCGACCGTCAGCGCGCGGAGCTGATGCGGGACGTGTATATGCCGATCTCGCCCGACGTCGGCCGCCTCATCTATGTGCTGGCGCGCAGCCGCGGCGCGCGATTGATCGTCGAGTTCGGGACCTCCTACGGAATCTCGGGGATCCATCTCGCGGCGGCCTTGCGGGACAGCGGGCACGGCCGGCTGGTCACGACCGAGTTCGATCCGGTCAAGGCCGAGCGCGCGCGAGAGAATTTTCGCGCCGCCGGCCTCGTCGATCTCATCGAGATCCGGGTCGGAGACGCGTTCGAGACGCTTAAGGCCGAATTGAACGGCGGGATCGACGTGTTGCTGCTCGACGGCTGGAAGCCGCTCTACCTGCCGATGCTCAAGTTCCTGGAGCCCCGCCTCTCGCCCGGCGCCGTGGTCATCGCCGATGACCTTGCGATCGCGCCGGACGCGCTCGCGGTCTATATGGGCTACGTGCGCGATCCCAACAACGGCTATGTGTCGGTCGAGGTTCCGCTCGGCGATCGCATCGAAATCTCGGTGCGCTGCGCTTGAGCGCGTGCCGCGCCGGTCAGTCGCCAGCGCCCCTCCGTCCCGACCGAGAAAGGAGCGAACTCATCTCGACGAAGCGGATCGGAACTCCTTCATGACGAGATCAACGTCATCGACCATGCCTTGACGCGCGTTGGCGCCCGTCACACACCTACGTTAGAGCATTTTCCGCCGAAGTGGACACCGGTTCGGCGCAGAAAATGCGACAAACGCAAAGAATCTAGAGCGCATTCCGCCACCGACGTATCAAAATCCGATTCAATCTCAACGGAATGCGCTCTAGTATCGGGAGTCTCCTCGCGAGTGGATGCCAATTTGACGGTATTGACCTGCCTGCACGTGCAAAGCGGCAGCCAAAATGGGAGCTTATCGATGTTCAAGGTATATCGAGTGGCGCATCGTCGCGCGGTCCTTGTCATCATTTTCGGGTCAGCCGCCGCGTTGTACGCGACGTTGGCCGGAGCGCAGCAAACTGCATCCCCACCCCCGGCGGCGCAGAGCTCTACGGCGATCGTGCCTTTCGCGCCGGCGTCCACTCCGGAACAGGAGAATCTCCGTCTCCTGCAGGCTAAGCGCTATCCCGGAAGGGTGCACGTCCTGCCGGCCACGATGGAGACGACCCAATGGGGTTGGTTCAACAGCGCCCAGCCCCCAGTTTTGCACGTCAATTCCGGCGACACGATTATCTTTGAAACGATGATGCATTCGAACAATCAAGTCGTGCCCGGCACCACGATTGAGCAGATCAAGAAACTGAGGACCGATTTCCCCGGCCGCGGTCCACATACGCTGACCGGGCCGGTTTATATCGAGGGAGCGGAGCCGGGAGACGTGCTCAAAGTGCGGATCAACAAGATCGTACCGCGCGCATATGGGACGAATTTCAACGTGCCTGGAATGTTCGGCGAGTTCCCGGAAAAATTTTCTGACGGCCAGGTCAAAAACTTCTATCTCGATCTCGACAGACGGGTTGCAGAGTTTGCGCCGGGAATCGAGATTCCGCTCGCGCCGTTCCCCGGAACAATGGGCGTAGCGCGCGCAGAGCCCGGCCAATACAGCTCGGTGCCGCCCGGGCCTTATGGCGGCAACCTGGATATTCGCGACATGACCGAGGGCTCGACGCTGTATGTTCCGGTGTTCATCAAAGGCGCCCTGTTGTGGACCGGCGACTCGCACGCCGCGCAGGGAAATGGCGAAATCAACCTGACGGCGCTGGAGACCGCCTTCAAGGAAATGAGCGTTACCGTCGAGGTGATCAAAACCATGAAGCTCGAGTGGCCGCGTGTCGAGACCAAGGACGCTTGGATCACCGTCGGCATCGACCGGGACCTCAACAAAGCGCTCGATCTTCTCAAGTCCCAAACAACGAAATTCCTCATCGAGCAACGCAAGATCGGCGCGGATCAGGCCAACAAGGTGATGATGGACTCTTGGGATTGCCGGGTCACGCAGGTGGTAGACGTCAACAAGGGCCTGCATTGCTTCAGCGCAAAGAATCCCAGCGTGAAGCGTCGGGTCGAAGCGCTTCCGGATGGCGAAAACAAGACGTATCTGGTAACTGTGGGCAAGAACGCCGACCTCAACATCGCCATGGACGCCGCCTCGTGGGCAATGATCAATTTGCTCGAGACCGAAAAGAAGCTCTCCCGTCTCGATGCCTATGGGCTCGCCAGCATGGTCATGGACTGCCGCGTCGCCGCGCCTGTGGCGGATCAGAAGTCAGTGCATTGCCTGGTACCGAAGAGCACCTGGGTTGCGTCCCGATGATCGAGGTCTGGGGCGACGCGGGATTCGTCTTGGGCGGGACCCTATGGTCGCGACGCCAAGAACACCCATGTGTCGGTCGAGGTTCCGCTCGGCGATCGCATTGAAATCTCGGTGCGCTGCACTTGAGCGCGGACGCCGCCGCCGGTCAGGAGAGGCAGCGTGCCGGCGTTTGCGCCAAGGACGACCGGGTCATGCTGCTGACGGTCGCCTCGCACCCTTCGGGCAGCCTGGGCCGCACGGCCGGGACCTTGAGACCCTGTACGTCCGCCGGCGCCGCGACCGGCAAGCGATCGCCCTTGAGGATGCGGTTCACGGGGGTCGCGGTGGCTGGGGTTCCGGCATGGGGAGAGGCCGCAACCGGCAGCACCTGCAAGCCGGCCGCCAGGGCCAGGGTGATGAGGGCGATGGCACTGCCTAAAAGATATGCACGATGGGGACGCATGAAACCCCTCCTGAAGCCCTCCGTCGACTGAGACGCTGCGGCAGCGCAAATGGTTCAAAGGCCTACAAGGGATAAAGTGCGAGGCAGGGGTACCGATTTCGCGGGGCTTCCGCGGCTTAAGCCGTAAGGCCTTTGAATCATGGCGAATTTTGCGCTACGGCCGGGACCCGGGAGGGGGATATCAGTGTCAGCCAATCGCATCGCCATCGAGGAGCATTTTTGGACGCCGGAGCTGCGCGAATTGCGGTGCGGCCATGACGTGCTGTCCGACCCGGAGCTAGGCCGGCGGCTCACTGACCTGGGCGCGCTCCGCATTGCCGAGATGGACGCGGCCGGCATCGACCTCCAGGTCATTTCCCATGTGGAGCCCGCCACCCAGAATTTCGAGCCCGCAGAGGCCGTTCGTCTGGCCGGCGCCGCCAATGACCTGCTGTACGCGGCAATCCGCGCGCATCCGACCCGCTTCGCGGGCTTTGCGGCGCTGCCCACGCCCGATCCGGACGCGGCCGCGCGCGAGCTCGAGCGCGCGGTCATCGGGCTCGGCTTCAAGGGCGCCATGGTGCACGGTCTCACCCGCGGCGCCTTCCTGGACGAAAAGCGGTTCTGGCCGATT
>DATDGG010000171.1:0-4693 GCA_036522235.1 Xanthobacteraceae bacterium | reverse complement strand
ATGAACAAGCCGCGGTTCCCGTGCGTCGCGGCGGAGCTGGCGTCTTGACCCTCGCCAGCGGTCTGAATGGGCGCTTCAGCTTCGCCACCGGCAGCCGGCTCGCCGGCACCCTCAAGCTCTCCAACCTCGTCCTCGTCGGCTGCGTCCTGGTGGCGCTCTGGTTCGTTTTTGTCCCGGTCTCGGCCCTCTTCTACAACGCCTTCACCGAGGATACCGGGTTCGGCCCGGGCGCCTTCTCGCTCGAGAACTTCGTCGAGGCCTATTCGAGCTGGCAGATACTCGCGCTGTTCCGCAATTCGCTGGTGTTTGCGCTCGGGACCGCGCTCACCACTTTCGCGCTCGGCGGATTGGTCTCCTGGGCGGTCGAGCGCACCGATGCGCCGGGGGCCGCGCTGTTCCACAGCCTGGCGCTGCTGTCGTTCGCGATCCCGGGCCTGCTGATGGCGATGGCCTGGATCTTCGTGTTCAGCCCCAACATCGGCTGGGCCAATACGCTCATCAAGAATGCGTTCGGTCTCCCGCGGGCGCCGCTCAACGTCTATTCCATGGCCGGCATGATCTGGGCGCTGTCGAGCCACTATTTTCCGCTCGCCTATCTGTCGCTCGGCCCGGCGCTGCGCGTGCTCGACGTGCGCATGGAGGAGGCCGGCCTGGTGTCGGGCGGGCGCACCTGGCAGGTCCTGACCAAGATCACGCTGCCGCTGCTGCGGCCCGCCATCCTGTCCGGGATGTTGATCCTGTTCGTGCTCGGCATGTCGTCCTACGAGGTGCCGCGCCTGATCGGCCGGCCGGCCCGCATCGACGTGTTCACCACCGACATTCAATCCGCCATCATCCAGACGCCGCCCGAATTCGGCGTGGCCAGCGCGCTCGCGCTGACCTTGCTCGCAATCTGTATCGTCGCGGTCTTCTTCTATCGCCGCGCCACCCGCCATGCCGAGGCCTTCGCCACCATCACCGGCAAGGGCTATACGCCGACCCGCATCAAGCTCGGTGCCTGGCGCTGGCCGGTCGCGCTCGGCATCGGCCTCATGTTCGCGCTGGCGCTCGGCCTGCCGCTGTTGACTCTGGTGTGGCAGTCGTTCTTCCGCAATCTGGCGCTGCCCTTCATGAAATCCGACGCGCCGTTCACGTTCGACAACTACAAATTCGTGCTGAGCTATCCCATCTTCCTCGCCGCCGTGAAGACGAGCGTCGTGCTCGCCGCGATGGCGGCCACCATCGTCAGCGGCCTCACTTTGGTGATGGCCTGGGTGGCGCTGCGCACGGTGCCGCGCTTCGGCTGGATTCTCGATGCCATCGCGTTCACCCCGATCGCCATCCCGGGCGTGATCGTGGGCGCCGGCATCCTGGTGGCCTATCTGATGCTGCCGATCCCGGTCTACAACACGATCTGGATTCTGCTGATCGCCTACGTGACCTTGTACCTGCCCTACGGCATGCGCTTTGCGTCGAGCGGGATTTCCCAGATCCATCGCGAGCTCGAGGAGGTCGCGGAGGTGGCGGGCGCCCGGCTCGGCCAGGTGTTCGCCCGCGTGTTGCTGCCGCTGTTGGCGCCGGTGCTGCTGGCCGGCTGGATCTACGTCTTCGTGCTCGCGGTGCGCGAGCTCGGCGCCTCGATCTTCCTGGTCGGCCCCGGCACGCATGTGCTCGGCACCATCACGCTCACCATGTGGGAGGAGGGCGGCAGCTACGGCGCGGTCTCGGCGCTCGGCGTCATCCAGGTCATTCCCTTGATCTTCATTGTCGCCGGCCTGCGCTGGCTGGAGCTGCATGTGCAGAGGCGCGCCGAGGCCGTAAAGAGTGCTCTGTAGCCCGCATGGAGCGCTTGCGGAATGCGGGAGCGGCGGTCCCGGATTGCGCTCCGCTCCATCCGGGCTACAAGCTTTCATCGGAACCACCAATGCTCTCCATCGAGAACCTGCACAAACTCTTCCAGGCTTCCGGCAGCACCGAGGTCCGTGCCGTCGACGGCATCAATCTAAGCGTCGAGCCCGGGCGGCTGCTGACGCTGCTCGGCCCTTCGGGCTGCGGCAAGACCACCACGCTGCGCTGTGTCGCTGGTCTCGAACGGCCGGATGCGGGCCGCATCGTCATCGGCGACACGACCGTCTTTGACTCGGAGAAGCGCGTCTTCGTGCCGCCGAGCGATCGCGGGATCGGCATGGTGTTCCAGTCCTATGCGATCTGGCCGCACATGTCGGTGTTCGAGAACGTGGCGTTTCCGCTGCGCGTTTCGCGCGCGCGCAGATATTCATCGGCCGAGATCAAGGACAAGGTGTGCCGCGCGCTCGAAATGGTGCGCCTTTCCGGCTTCGAGCAGCGCGCCTCGACGCAGCTGTCGGGCGGGCAGCAGCAGCGCCTGGCGCTGGCGCGTGGTCTCGTGCATGAGCCGAAAATCCTGCTGCTCGACGAGCCGCTTTCCAATCTCGACGCCAAGCTGCGCGAGCAGATGCGTTTCGAGCTCAAGCGCCTGCAACGGACGCTGCGCGTCACCACGGTCTATGTCACCCACGACCAGTCCGAGGCGCTCGCGCTGTCCGACGAGATCGCGGTGTTCAATGCGGGCCGCGTCGTGCAGCGCGGCAGCCCGCAGGACATCTACAGCCGTCCGGGCAGCCGGTTCGTGGCCGACTTCATCGGCTCGGCCAATTTTTTGACCGGATCGGTCGCCGAGGAGGTCGGCCCCGACGGCATGGTCGGGGTCGCCACCGCGCACGGGATTTTGCGTTGTCCCTTCGCCGAAACCGTTCGGCCCGGCCAGAAGGTGCTGGTGACCGCCCGCCCCGAGGACCTCATGCTTTATGCGGCGCCGCCCGGCGACCGGCCTGCCGGCGAGGGGCTCAACGTGCTGGCCGGCACGGTCTCGGGCCGCATCTTTCTCGGCGACGTCATCGACTATACGGTGGACGTCGGCGAAGCCGAGCTGCGCATCCGCGCACGCCCGGAGCACAACTTTCGCGTCCGGCAATCCGTGCATATCGGCGTTGCGCCGCAGAAGTGCGTGGGGCTGGCGGCGTGATATAGTGGCGGCGAATAGCCTGTAGCCCGGATGGAGCGAAGCGTAATCCGGGAAAGCTGTCCCGCATTCCGCTCGCGCTCCATGCGGGCTACAAGCTGCCGTCTACTTTCTAAGTTCGCCACCAATGAGGCCACCATGATCAATGCCAAAGTCACCGGATTGCGCGGCGTCGAGCTCGGGGTGCGGGACCTGCACCAGTCCGCCGCGTTCTACAGCCATATCTGGGGCCTCGCGCCGGTGGCCGAGCACGGCGACACGCTCTATCTGCGCGGCAACGGCGCCGAGCACCACCTGGTCACCTTGCGCGAGCGCCCGACCGCGGGCCTCCTGGGCGTGCATTTCGTGGCCACCGATCGGGCTGCGGTCAGCGCGCTCTACGCCAAGGCCAAGGCCCTCGGGGTTGCGGCCCTGGGCGAGCTGGCCGAGCTGCCGCGCGAGGCCGGCGGCGGCTTTGGATTTTCCTTCCGCAGCCTCGAAGGCCACATGCTCAATATTTCGGCCGACGTGGCGCGCCATCAGAACGTGGTCAACGACCGCTCCAAGCCGATCAAGCTGTCGCATGTGGTGCTCAATGCCGCCCGTATTCTCGATGAGCGCGCGTTCTTCATCGACCTGCTCGGCTTTCGGCTGAGCGACTCGACCGAGATGATGGAGTTCGTCCGCTGCTCGTCCGATCACCACTCGATCGCGCTCTCGCGCGCGCAGGGTCCCTCGCTCAACCACATGGCCTACGAGATGGCCAATTTCGACGGGCTGATGCGGGGCGCCGGCCGCCTCAAGCAGAGCGGCTTCAACGTCGAATGGGGCGTCGGCCGCCACGGCCCGGGCGACAACGTGTTCACCTATTTCGTCGAGCCCAACGGTTTCGTGACCGAATACACCACCGAGGTCCAGCAGATCGACGAGGTCGACTACGAGCCGCACGACGCCAAATACTGGAACGATTACCCGCAGCGCCCCTGCCGCTGGGGCTTCGCCGGCCATCCCTCGAACCGCCTCAAGGCCGCCTTCGGCGGCGACCTCAGCGTCGCCGACCCGAGCGACGGCAAGCGCTGCGAGGAGATCATGGCGAAGGCGCTGGGGAGGTGAGGGAGGCGCGCCCCTGCTCGTTCCTGCGCCCACAATTTCCGTTGGAAGATCGTGCCCGGCGGGTTGCCTCGACCATCGCTCATGTAGCATGAGCCGTGCTCAAGCACGATTCGCTGCAGTGATTCGTTCTCGCGGTCGCTGCGGGCAGACGTGCGGTCGAATCGAAGGTCTGGTCAATGCTCCGCAACCTCGCGGTCCGGCGGGAAGCGCGCCGGGCTCGGACGACCGAGAAAATCACTGAGACGGCTGCCCCGAAGCCGCAAGCCGCCAAGAAGCCGGCGCGCCGCAAGCGCGCTGCCCGCGCGGTGCTCGATCGGCCGCCGGCCGCCGAGGGATGGCGAACCACCGATGCGGAGGAGATCGCGCTGCGCCGCTGGCGCGGATCGACCGAGATCACCGCGATCGAGGCGCTCGAGGCCGAGCATCCGATCTTCGGGACTTTCCGCACCCGCTCGGGCAGCGGCGGCGCCTACGAGGTCGAGATCCGTACCCTTGACGGCTTTGGCAATTCCTGCGGCTGCATCGATCATCGGGTCAATGGGCTCGGAACCTGCAAGCACATCGAGGGCGTGCTCGCGGCGC
>DATDGG010000170.1:0-11673 GCA_036522235.1 Xanthobacteraceae bacterium | reverse complement strand
AGCTGCGCGAGATCGGCCAGGTCAACGAGCTGCAGGTCGAGAACACCGGCAACGAGGAAATCTTCATTCAGTCGGGCGATATCGTGAAGGGCGGGCAGCAGGACCGCGTGCTCAGCGTGAGCCTGCTCTTAAAGCCCCATTCGGGACCGCTGGCGATCGCCTCGTTCTGTGTCGAGCAGGGCCGCTGGTCGGCGCGCGGCGGCGAGGACGTTGCCAGATTCTCGAGCGCGAACGCGTCGGTGCCGTCGCGCACCGCCAAGATCGGCCTGGCGGGAGTGCCCTCACAGCAAGCGGCCGGCGCGGAGGCGGCGAGCGTGAGCAAGCGTCAGCAGGAGATTTGGAAGAACGTGAGCGAAATCCAGGGCAAGCTCACGAGCAATCTCGGCGCGCCGGTCGCGGCGCCACGCTCGCGCACCAGCCTCCAGCTGGCGCTGGAAAACGGCGGCCTCGAGCGCGCCCAGGCGGAATATGTCAGCGCCCTGCAGCCGCTCGGCGAAAAGGACGACGACATCGTGGGTTACGTCTTCGCGGTCAACGGCAAGATCAACAGCGCCGACATCTATCCCTCGAACGGCCTGTTCCGGAAAATGTGGCCCAAGCTCCTGCGCGCCAGCGCCACCGAAGCGCTGGGTGAGCGTAACGGCACCGTCGAGCCGCCGCCGCCGGTCTCGGCAGCAAGCGGCTTCCTGGCAACCCCGGCCGACGCGCCGAGCGTCGAGAAGAGCGCAACCGCACAGGGCCGCGTCGAGATGCGCGACGGTGCCAAGACCCTGTTCATGCAAGCCAAGCCTGCCGCCGCGCCGGACAGCGCCTGGGTCCATCGCAACTATCTGGCCAAATAACACCCCGGCCCTACCCTCCCCGGCATAGCGCGGCGTAAGCGCGCTCGCGGGGGCGGGAAAGGAAGGGGGAACGGCGCCGCCGCGGTCCCATCCCCTGCGGCGGCGCCGAACCCGCATCCGGATCGCGACTACGGCGCCCGTCGCGGCGAGGCGAGAAACACAAAGGCGACCGCGAGCAGCACGATGGCGCCGACCTCGTGCAGGAAGGCGGCCGCGGCCGAGGCGCCGAGCAAGAGCGTCGCAATCCCGGCCGCCATCTCAGCCGTCACGAGAACGAACAGCGCGGCTGGTCGTGCCAAAGCGCGCAGATCGCGACGGCCGTTCCAGATCATATTGGCGATGAGCGCCATCCAGAGTCCGATCGAGAGCACCCGGTGAACAAACTGGATGGTGTATTGATTGAACGTGAGATTGAGCCACAAGGGCGCATAAGCGGTGAGCCGGCCGAGCGGGGGAAACAGGCCGGTCTCGTAGCCCGGGAAGCTGCGCCATACCGAGCCCGCATCGCGCGCGGCGAACAGCGCGCCGGAACAGATATCGAGAACGATCAAGGCGATCCAGACCCAGCTGGCGCGGCCGAATGGATGGGCTCGCGGCACGATAGCGGCCGCGAGCGCGAGCGCGATGGCGACGCTTAGGAAAGTGACATCGAGCGCGTGGCGGTATTGGCCGACATTGTAGCGCATCAGGTCTTCGACCCGCGCCGCGGCGAGGTCGAGCAACAAGACCGCCGCCAGGTAGGCGGCGCCGATGAGAGCGAGCCCGGCGAGACGCCGCAGGGCGATGCGATATTCGGGAACCACGGCTGCGGCGAAGAAGCCCGACGCAAGCACACCGCCGAGAAGCAGCACGCTGCCGCGGCGCAGCCATTCCCACCAATAGAGCAGCTTGAACTGCGCCAGGCTCTCCGCGCCGCCGCAGGCCGAAAAAACCGGATCCTGCTGGTGCAGCACGAAGGCCGCGTACCAGGCCTGCTCGCCGAGCGGCGGTACGAGGTCGACGGGCGGCGCGATGGCGAACAGCGCGGGCGTCAAGCGGTTCTCGATGCCGAGAGCGAAGGCCGCCAAGCCAAGCAGTGCAAGAACGAGGAAATAGGCGCGAACCGCGAGAGCCTCAATGTGCGCCGGTTCAGCCGATGCCGCATCCGACGACACGACGGCAGAAGACCGGATCAGGATTTCCGCGACCGCCATGCGGTTTCGCCCATTTGCCTGTGCCTAACTCTCAGCGTCGCACAACTTGACGATCTTGTTCAACGAGCCTCGAAGCGCCTTGGTGGGCAAGCCCTATTCCGAGCCCGCGATGCCGGCCTGCTTCACCACGGCGCCCCAGCGGACGATTTCCGATCTGACAAAGGCCGGCAGCGCCGCGGGCGGCGGCGAGCGCAACGGGATGTTGCCGCTGTCGAGCATCAGCTTCTGGACCTCCGGGGCGCCGACGATCGCCTTCACTTCAGCGGCGAGCTTGTCGACGATCTCGCTCGGCGTTCGCGCGGGCGCCAGCAGCATGGTCCAGGCGACCGCGTCGAATCCGGGGACGCCGGCCGCGGCCAAGGTCGGGACGTCGGGCAATCCCTGGAAGCCCGACGCGGACGAAATGCCGAGCGCGCGCAGCTTGCCCTCGCGCAGGAGCCCGACCGCGGGCGCAATGTCGGAGAAGATGATCGGGATGTGGCCGGCCACGACATCGACGATCGCCTGCGCGGTGCCCTTGTAGGGCACATGCGTCATCCTGGTGCCGGTCATGGCCTGCAATAGCTCCATATAGAGATGCGGCGAGCCGCCGACCCCGCTCGACGCGTAGGTCAGCTCGGTCGGCCGTTCCTTGGCGAGCTTGATGAGATCGCCCACGCTGTGGACCGGCAGCGACGGATTGACCAGCAACACGAACGGAACGCTCGAGACCATCGCCACCGGCGCAAAGTCGGCCGCCGGATCGTAGGGCAGCGTCTTGTGCAGCGTGACCTCGATGGCGAGCTGCGTGCTGGTGCCCATGAACAGCGTGTAGCCGTCGGGCGGCGCCTTGGCGACGCTCGCGGCCGCGATCACGCCGCCGGCGCCCAGGCGATTCTCGACCACGAACGACTTGCCGAGTCGCTCGGTCAACTTCTGCGCCACCACGCGGGCGATGAGATCGGCGCCGCCGCCGGCCGCAAATGGCGACACCATCGTGACGTTGCGACGGGGATAATCCTGCGCACGCGCCAGCGGTGAAAAAAGCAGGCTTGCGACCAAACATGCGGCGAGCCGTGCGAGCCTCATCGGCCTCTCCCCGGATGCGCCATCCCGGCAGGTGCACCTTGCTTCCCAACTTTATCATCGACGAAAGTCACCGGCCATCCCGATGCATCATTCAAGATTTCTCCCAATGACAGGCCAGGTGAGCGCGCGCACCAGATCCATCCGCAGTACAGACCAGATGATAGCCGGCGTCGCGTCCGGCCTCGAGCGCGTGATCGACGGCGACGGTCAAACCCATGAGGGCGACCAGAGAAACCAAGAGCGCCAAGGCCAGAATGCGATAGGGATGCGCGCGCTTGAATTTTCGCTTTGTGCAGACGAGCGGAACCGAATGCCCCGCAGGGTGCGATCGCGCAACCAGATCGGCGGGCACGACGATCTGGCGGATGGCGAAGAGATCAGCGGGGGATGCGCTCAGGCTCGATGGGTCCTGGTTTGGTGTCATAGACATCGTCGTTCTCCGGGGGCGCCTGCCGCCCTCGCCCAGGAGCCTAGAAAGGCTTGCGCCGCCGCGACGTGCTGGCCATCACGAAATTGCGGATTGTGGGGCAGCGGGAACCGTCAGACCCCAGCACCGAGGCGAGATCTTTGCGCCACGTGGCCGCGATTCGTCGGTTGCGTTGGCCCCGTTATTGGATAACGTATATTTTCCATAAAATCGACGATGCCATTGGTAGCGTCGGCCTATCCGGACCGGGAACACTGGGAAAACCTAAGAGGAACACGCCATGCGTCGGCAAACGCCGCTTCCATTCGCGCTATTGGCCCTGGCTGCAATTCCGTTCTTGTGCGGCAGCGCGCTCGCGGCCGACAAGGTCACGGTCGGCGTCATCCCGATCGTGGACGTGGCGCCGATCTATCTCGGCGTCGCCAAGGGCTTCTTCACCAAGCAGAACCTCGACGTCACCTTGCAGACCGCGCAGGGCGGCGCCGAACTGGTCACGCCGGTGATGACCGGCCAGCGCGAATTCGGCTTCAGCAATATCAGCTCGCTCTTGATCGCGCAGACGCGCGGCCTCGACATCGTGGCGGTGGCGGCCGGCGCCTCCTCGACCGGCGAGGCCGGGCGCGATTTCGGCGCCATCATCGCGCCGCCCGACAGCCCGCTCAAGTCGGCGAAGGACCTCGACGGCAAGACGGTCGCGGTCAATAACCTGAAGAATATCGGCGACACTTCGGTCAAGGCCGCGGTGCGCAAGGCCGGCGGCGATGATTCCAAGATGAAGTTCGTCGAGCTCGCCTTCCCGGACATGCCGGCGGCGCTCGCCAACAAGCAGGTCGACGCCGCCTGGATCGTCGAGCCGTTCCTGACCGTGGCCAAGGAGCAAGGCGCCAAGGTGCTGGCCTGGAACCTGATCGACACCGCGCCCAATCTGATGATCGCGGTCTATTTCACCTCGGGAAAATACGCCAAGGAGCAGCCCGACACGGTCAAGCGCTTCAGCGCCGCGATGAACGAGGCGCTCGCCTATGCGGACAGCCATTCGGACGAGGTGCGCGCCATCGTGCCGACCTATACGCGCATTTCCAAGGAGCTGATCGGCAAGCTGACCCTGCCGCGCTGGCCGACCGACATGAACCGCAAGTCGACCGAGATATTGGCCGAGCTGTCGCTCAAGGACGGACTGGTCACCAAGAAGCCGGACCTGGCGGCATTCTTTCGGTAGTTCATTTGTAGCCCCAATGGAGCGCAGCGAAATCCGGGTCCTTCGAGACGCCGCGCTGCGCGCGGCTCCTCAGGATGAGGCCCTCATGGTGAGGAGCGCGGGCGCTGCCCGCGCGTCTCGAACCACCCGCATTACGCGTGCGCTTCATGCGGGCTACAAGAGCGCAATAGATTGCCCGCAATGGTCGCCAAAAATCTGGCTTTGATCCAGGCCCTGATCGGCCTCGCCGGATTTGCGGCGCTCATGGAGCTGGCGCCGCGGCTTGGCCTCGTATCGCCGCGCTATCTTCCGCCCTTCAGCGCCATCGCGGCGGCGCTGGCGGGTGAGGTGCTCGAGGACCGCTTCTGGGCGGCGCTGGCCTTCACGATGCGCAGCTGGGCCATCGGCTTGACCGTCTCGGTCGCGGCCGGCGCCGCGCTCGGCATCCTGATCGGCAGTTCCGCCGTGCTGCAGGCGGTGACGCGCTCGACTATCGAGTTCCTGCGCCCGATCCCGTCAGTGGCGCTCATTCCGCTCGCCATCTTGCTGTTCGGCACCACGCTGCAATCCAACCTGGTGCTGGTGATCTATGCGTCGTTCTGGCAGGTGCTGGTGCAGGTCCTCTACGGCGTCCAGGATGTCGATCCGGTGGCGCGCGAGACCGCGCAGTCCTACCGGTTCTCCCATTGGGCGCTGATCCGCCACGTCATCTGGCCGACGACCTTGCCCTATCTGATGACCGGCATTCGGCTCGCTGCTTCGGTGGCGCTCATCCTCGCCATCACGGCGGAGCTCACGATCGGAACACCCGGCCTCGGCAAGGAGCTTTCGCTCGCCCAGTCGGGCGGCGCGGTCGCGGTGATGTATGCCTATCTGATCGTCATGGGATTGATCGGCGTCCTGGTCAATGTCGCGGCGCGCCGGCTCGAGTGCGCCATCATGCCCTGGCATCAGTCGCTGCGGGCGGAGCGATCGCGATGAGCAGCACTCGGATGCTGGCGTTCGGCCGTCAGGCCGGCCTTGCGCTGGGCCTGCCGGCGGTGCTCGTCGCCGTCTGGTGGGTCGCCAGCGCCGGCAGCGCGAATTTCTATTTTCCGCCGTTGCAGACCATCGCCCGGATGTTCGTCGAGGTCTGGGTCTCGCCGCGCATTTTCGACGACGTGCTGCCGAGCCTCGCGCGCCTCGCGGCCGGCTATTTCGCCGCGGCCGCGCTCGGCCTGCTCATCGGCATTCCGATCGGCCTGTCGCGCGGCTTGCGCAATCTCACCGAGCCGGTGCTCGAATTCCTGCGCGCCATCCCGCCGCCGGCGCTGGTGCCGATCCTCATTTTGTTCGCCGGCATCGGCGACACGATGAAGACATTGGTGATCGTCTCGGGCTGCATCTGGCCGGTGTTGCTCAACACGGTGGAGGGCGTGCGCGGCCGCGACGAGGTGCTCGAGGAGGTGGCGCAGAGCTACCGCATCGGGGCGCTGGCGCGGCTGTGGCATTTCATCATTCCGAGCGCCAGCCCGCAGATGTTCACCGGCCTGCGGCAGGCGCTCTCGATCGGCATCATCCTGATGGTGATCAGCGAAATGTTCGCCGCCAGCAACGGGCTCGGCTTCGCCATCATCCAGTTCGAGCGCAGCTTCGCGGTGCCGGAAATGTGGACCGGCATCATCCTGCTGGGCCTGATCGGGATCCTGCTTTCGCTCCTCTTTCGCCTGGCCGAGCGGCGCATCCTGCGCTGGTATCATGGCTTGCGGCAATCGCAGCGGTCGGACGGCTGATCATGGATGCAAGCGCCACGCCCTCGCCGCGCGCCGCCGCCATGCTGGAAGTGGCGGGCCTGCATAAAGTCTATGCCGGCGCCGGCCGAACCGTCGAAGCCATTCGCGCGGTGACGTTCACCGTCAAGGCCGGGGCGCTGGTCTGCATCGTCGGCCCCTCCGGCGCCGGCAAGACCACGCTGCTCAAATGCATCGCCGGCCTGCTGCCGCCGAGCGGCGGCAAGGTGGTGCTCGACGGCGAGGCGGTCGCCGGCCCGCCGCCCGCGATGGCGGTGGTGTTCCAGGAATACGGCCGCAGCCTGTTTCCCTGGATGAGCGTGTGGGCGAACGTCGAGCTGCCGCTCAAGCAGAAGCGCCTTCCGGCCGCGCGCCGGCGCGCGCTGGTCGACGATGCGCTCGCTGCGGTCGATCTCACCGAGGCGCACGGCGCCTATCCGTGGCAGCTGTCGGGCGGCATGCAACAGCGCGTCGCCATCGCCCGCGCCGTCGCCTACGAGCCGCAGGTGCTGCTGATGGATGAGCCGTTCGCGGCGGTCGACGCGCAGACCCGCGCCGATCTCGAGGACCTGATCCGCCGGCTGTGGCAGCGGCTCAAGGTGACGGTGCTGTTCGTCACCCACGACATCGACGAGGCGGTCTATCTCGGCGAGCGCGTCCTCATCCTCTCCCATGCGCCGACCGTGATCATGGAAGACGTCGCCATCGACCTGCCCGGCGAGCGCAGCCAGCTCGAGACCCGCTCGCTGCCGCGCTTCGGCGAGCTGCGCAAGCATGTCTACGCGCAAATTCAACTGGCCAAGCAGGGCTGGCGGCCCCCGGGGGAGCGCAAGACGTAGCGTCGATCTCTCTCGCCCCACTCGCCCGCCGCCGCGAGACGGCATAAGCTTGGCCTTCGCCAGGCAGCAGTCGACTGCCGGAAAGAAAACAGGAGGAAACCATGGGAGGGTGCCGGAAAATCGCCGCAGCCTGCGTCTTGGCAGGTCTCGGAGCATTGTCGCAGGGATCAGCCGGCGCGGCTGAGCTTGTCGTCATCACCAACCAGGGCGCGACACCAGGCGTGCGCGAGGTCGCGGCCGCGTTCACGCGCACGAGCGGGCACCAGGTGACGGTCATCCAGGAGGCCGGCCCCGAGCTCGACAAGAGGCTTAGCTCCGGCGGGCCCGCCGACCTGTTCACCAGCAATCCCGAGCAGCTCGGTGGCCTGATCAAGAAGGGCCAGATCGTGGCCGATACCGTGACCCCGTTCGCGCTGGCGGGTCTCGGCGTGTCGGTGCGCGCGGGCGCGCCCAAGCCCGACATCAGCACGGTCGAGGCCTACAAGGCGGCCCTGCTGGCGGCGAAGTCGATCGGCTATTCGCACGGCTGCAGCGGCACCCACGCCGCGGAGGGGATCGAGAAGCTCGGCCTGACCGCGCAGCTCAAGTCCAAGACGGTGTATTCGGACGGCGGGCCGGTGGTGGAATTCCTGGCCAAGGGCGACTTCGAGCTCGGCATCCAGCAGACCAACATCATGGTGGGCGCGCCGGGCACCGACTATGTCGGAGCGCCGCCCGGCTTCCTGAACATGCCCTGCCCGTCGAGCGTCGCCCTGATGACGGGCTCGAAAGAGCAGGACGCCGCGCGCGCGCTGATCAAGTTCATGATCTCGCCGGAGGCCGCGCCGCTCTTGCGCAAGACCTTCGTGGAACCGGCGAAGCTTTAAGCTTCGCGCGGATCGCAGAGCAAACAACAGATCGGGAGGGCGTCATGACCAAATGGACGAACGTGCTGGCGGCGGGCTCTCTCGCCGTGCTGGCGCTGGGAGGAAGCGCGGCGCAGGCGGCCGAGATCACGGTGATGGGCGGCATGGGGGTCATTTCCGGGCTGCGCGACCTCGCGGCGGGATTTTCCAGCGCGACCGGAAACAAGGTCAACGCGGTTTTCGACGCAAACCCGCTGGCCAAGGTCAATGCCGGCACCGCCGCCGACATCGTGGCCTTGAACCCGCCTGTCATCGACGAGCTCATAAAAAGCGGCAAGGTCGTGGGCATGCGCGTCGATTTCGCCCGCGCCGGCATCGGGGTCGCCGTCAAGGCGGGCGCGCCCAAGCTCGACCTCTCCTCGGTCGAGGCCTTCAAGCGCGCGATGCGCGCCGCCAAGTCGATCGGCTATTCGACCGCCGGCTCGGGCCTCATGGTGGCGAAGATCATGCAGGACTTAGGGCTCACCGAGGAGCTCAAGGCGCGCACCAAGTTCCTCGACGGCTTCCCGGCCGCCGAGGCGGTGGCGCGCGGCGAAGTCGAGATCGCGCTGCAGCAGATCAACGTCATCCTGCCGGTCGAGGGCGCCGAGCTGGGCGGCGTGCTGCCGCCCGAGCTGCAGCAATACAATTCCTTCGCCGCCGGGGTGCTTGCGGTCTCGAAGGAAAAAGAGGTGGCGACCGCGATGGTCAAGTTCATGGGCGCGCCGGAGAACGCCGCCCTCGTGCGCAAGAGCGGAATGGAGCCGCCGGCCCGATAACGCACGTTGCGTGGGGGCGGCCCATAGCCCGTCGAAGACGGGCGTGAACGCCCTTATGGTGGCCGCCCGGAGCGCATCCTGCTTTTCTGCCTCGCCTCGGATACCGACTTGCAGAAATCTAGCATTGCGCTCAGGCGCGACCGCACCGCGGCGCATGCATTGACGGATCAGGGACGCGCGGTGCTGGCGGCGTTGCTTTCGGACTGACGCCGCTTATGCGCGCGGGCGCGTTGCCAAGGCGCGCGGCCGGCGCATGTCCGTTGTTGGAGCAACAGCGGAAAACATGTGCTCACTGCGAGGTCTACCGCCTTGCCCCCTGCGGAAGTTCTTACCTCCGGTGGTTCGTCGACCACACACCAAATTTTGGGTGGCGTTGAGCGGTTTCAAACGACATGATCCCACCGACCTCGGTCGAACGGAGCCGTCAATGCCTTCGGAAGATCGTGCACGGATCGATCGCGTTATTGCCGATCTGCGACCGCAAGGTCCCATTCGTCCTCCGCAGCGGAGCATACGTACGCTCGGCGACCGGATGCACGAACTCGGTACTCCCGGTGCTAGCGTCGCCGTAATCGAGAACTTCGAGGTCGCCTGGGCCAGTGGCTTCGGAGTCCGCAATGTGGGAGAACACGCGGCGGTTCAGCCCGATACAGCATTCCAAGCGGGCTCGATCAGCAAGCCCGTATTTGCGCTGGCGGTGATGCGGCTATGCCAGGACAAACGGATCGACTTGGATGCTGACATCAGAACCTATCTCAAATCTTGGCGAATGCCCGAAGGCGATGACGGCTGGGCGCCAAGGGTCAATTTCCGCCAATTGCTGAGCCACACCGCAGGGACGACAGTGCACGGCTTTCCCGGCTATCCGGCCGGCGGTTCTTGGCCGTCCCTTACACAGGTTTTGGATGGCGCCCCTCCAGCCAACACACCGCCCATTTTCGTCGACCTCATTCCGGGCATGCAATTCCGTTATTCCGGCGGCGGCACCACGATCGCACAGTTGGCAGTGACTGACCTTGTCGGCTTGGCATTTCCTGACCTCATGCGCGAATTGGTCCTCGCTCCGCTCGGAATGGAGGATAGCAGTTACGAACAGCCGCCATCATCGACACTGGCCGGTCGCGCCGCTGTCGGACACCCGCTAAATGGGGTTCCAACTCCTGACGGCTGGCACGTCTATCCTGAAATGGCCGCGGCCGGGCTTTGGACCACTGCGGGCGACCTTGCCCATTTGGGAGCCGCGCTCATGCGTGGCCTGCGCGGAGAAATCACAGGCCTGGGATTATCCCAGGAGAGCCTTGCCGCTATGTTGCGCCCGCAGCTACCGGACCAAACAAAAGGCAGCGAATTTGTCGGACTAGCTTGGTTTTGCGCGGGAGATGGTGACGCGTTTCGCTTCGGGCATGCCGGTGGCAATCACGGATTTTTGGCCAATCTGCGCCTTTATCCGGCCACCGGCCAAGGTGCTGCTGTCATGATCAATTCGAATCAGGGATGGCCGCTCATCGAAGAACTGCTTGCCTCAATCGAGAGAGAGTATCGCTGGCCTTCGATCGCACAAGCCACGAGCGACACGTCAATCGCAGCTCAACTCGCCGGCACCTATCGCGATAGCGCCGATAGAGTTTTCCGAATTGAGGAAGCTGGCGCAAAGCTTCTGCTGCGGGTTGGCGATCAAGCCCCCATCCGATTGACACCGTCCTCGAATGGAGTTCTCTCTGCCCAAATACCACAGATAAAGGTTCGGCTTGCGCCCACGTCCGAAGGATCTCCAGCCATCACCCTAACGCAGGGCGGCAGGACATTCGAGGCGATCAAGGTGCCCGAGGAAGCGCACGGCTGATCATTTCGATACATGGCGCGTTGTTTGCTTTCTGCCGCAGGGGAACGTCCCGAATGGCCCGAAAGCGACCTGCCAGCCGCGCCGACTTGAGTCCGTTTGTCGGGGAACAACGGACACAGCGCCGGACCCCGAGGTCTTGCTTTTCGACCGAGCGGGGCGCCCCTACCGCGGCTGGTACGGTCCGAGCTTCGCGACCGCGGCCTGCACGAACGAGCCGTCCACCACCCCGTCGGCGCTCACGTCCTTGCTCTCGATCAGGCCGAGCGCGCGGAAGAAATCGAGATCGTGCCGCAGGCCGGCCAAATTCACCTCGCCGTTCGGATTGACCGCGCTCGGGATGATGCGACGGAACATGGCTTCGTCCTTGGTCGAGGTATATTTGGTCTCCACAGGTTTCTCTCACCTGCATCCAGAGCGCGAGACGATTCCGACGATACGCAAGAGCATTGCCAACCAATGGCAGCCCTGGTGCGGTTGGGATGGGAGAAGAGATCATTGATGTGACCATTGGGTTCTCCTTCTCTCTTTGCTTCCCACACCAAGCAAGAATTCTGCCGGAGCCACCAGGCCATGAGATCCCTCAAACTGGCTCAATGCCTGTCTCACCTCCCCCAACAGTTGCTGCTGCTCAAGGTGTCCGAGCTGCCCCATCACACCAGCGGTCAACCTGCTTGCTGTCGATTGCAGGAACGCATCGAGCGAAGCGTAATGGGACTGAAAGGGAAGAGCACGAGTGATGACCCCGTCAAAGCCAGCTTCCGTGAGTTCCCGCTCAAAGACGCTCGGATCTGAGAGCGCAAAGGGATCAGGGAGAGGAGAGGACGCTCCTCT
>DATDGG010000169.1:0-22169 GCA_036522235.1 Xanthobacteraceae bacterium | reverse complement strand
AGTCGCGTTACCGTCACCAAAGTGGTTCGCAGCAGGTCACGGACCGGCTCGTAGCCGGTCACGGACTGGCTCGTAGCCAGCCGCGCATTCGCGGCAGCCGTCGGAGGAATCATGAAGGTTGCGGTCGTTGCCGAAACCGAGGCGGGCGAGCCGCGGGTGGCCGCGGTTCCCGAAACCGTCAAGAAGATGGTCGGGCTCGGCGCCGAGGTCGCGGTCGAGCCGGGCGCCGGGGTGAAATCCGGCGTTCTCGATGCGGATTACACGGCGGCCGGCGCCACCGTTTCCGCCGACGCCCTGAGCGGCGCTGATGTCGTGCTCCAGGTCCGCCGCCCGCAGGACGCGGAGCTCGCGCGCGTCAAGAAAGGCGCCATCGTCATCGCCATCATGGACCCTTACGGCAACGACGCGGCGCTGCGCGCCATGGCGGAAGCCGGCATCGTAAGCTTCGCCATGGAGCTGTTGCCGCGCATCACGCGCGCCCAGGTGATGGACGTGTTGTCGTCGCAGGCAAATCTTGCCGGCTACCGGGCCGTGATCGACGGCGCCGCAGAGTATGGCCGCGCGCTGCCGATGATGATGACGGCGGCCGGCACCATTCCGGCCGCGAAAATCTTCGTCATGGGGGCGGGTGTCGCCGGCCTGCAGGCGATCGCGACGGCGCGGCGGCTCGGCGCGGTGGTGACCGCGACCGACGTGCGGCCGGCCGCCAAGGAGCAGGTCGAGAGCCTGGGCGCCAAGTTCATCGCGGTCGAGGACGACGAATTCAAGCAGGCCGAGACCAAAGCCGGCTACGCCAAGGAAATGTCCAAGGAGTATCAGGCCAAGCAGGCCGCGCTGGTGGCCGAGCATGTCAAGAAGCAGGACATCGTGATTACCACGGCGCTGATCCCGGGCCGGCCGGCGCCGCGCCTCATCTCCAAGGACATGGTCACCTCCATGCGGCCCGGCTCGGTGATCGTGGACCTCGCGGTCGAGCGCGGCGGCAATTGCGAGCTCGCCAAGCCCGGCGAGGTGGCCGAGATCAACGGCGTGAAGATCATCGGCCATCTCAACCTGGCCAGCCGGATCGCCGCCTCGGCGTCGAGCCTTTATGCCAAGAACCTCTATGCGTTCCTGGAAATCCTTGTCGACAAGCCGACCAAGTCGCTCGCCGTGAAGTGGGACGACGAAATCGTCAAGGCCACGGCGCTGACGCGCGACGGCGCCGTCACCCATCCGAGCTTCGCGCCCAAAAGTGCCGCGTGAGTGAGTGCCGCGTGATGCCTGCCTGCGTGACGGGCGCCGATGGCGGAGCGCAAGGCACGCCGCGCGCCGGTCGCAGGGCTTTCCGGCCGCTGAGGAGTTGAGACGATGCTGACATTGATCCCGCCGATCGATCTCGCCGGCGCCCCCACCCGCGATATCGTGCTGGCCCAGCTCGACATCATCGCGGCCGCGGGCGGCGGGGCGGCCCATGTGGCGACCGGCGGCGCGGTCGATCCGTTCGTGTTCCGCCTGTCGATCTTCGTGTTGGCGGTGTGCGTGGGCTACTACGTGGTGTGGTCGGTGACGCCGGCCTTGCACACGCCGCTGATGTCGGTGACCAACGCGATTTCTTCGGTGATCGTGGTCGGGGCGCTGCTCGCGGTCGGGGTCGCGCTCACGGGCGATGATTCCGGGCCGCTCTGGGCGCGCGCGCTCGGTTTCGTCGCGCTGGTCTTTGCCTCCGTCAATATTTTCGGCGGCTTCCTGGTCACCCAGCGCATGCTGGCGATGTACCAGAAGAAAAAATAGGAGCGCGCTCCCGTGAACGCCAATCTCGCCGCGGTCCTCTATCTGGTCGCTGGAGTCCTCTTCATTCTGGCACTGCGCGGCCTGTCGAGCCCGGCATCGAGCCGGCGCGGCAACCTGCTCGGCATGGTCGGCATGGGGATCGCGATCGCGACCACGCTCGCCGCGCATCCGCCGGCGGGCTTCGGCGCCTGGGCCCTGGTGGTGCTCGGCATGGCGCTCGGCGGCGGCACCGGCGCCGTCATCGCGCGGCGCGTGCCGATGACCTCGATGCCGGAGCTCGTCGCCGCATTCCATTCGCTGGTCGGCATGGCGGCCGTGCTGGTGGCGGCCGGCGCGCTCTATGCGCCGAGCGCCTTCGACATCGGGGCGGTCGGGTCGATCCATGGCGCGAGCCTGGTCGAAATGTCGCTCGGCGTCGCGATCGGCGCGGTCACCTTCACGGGTTCGGTGATCGCCTTCCTAAAACTCTCCGGCCGCATGAGCGGCGCGCCCATCATCCTGCCGGCGCGCCACGTGATTAATATCGCCCTCGCCGTGCTGCTGGTCGCGCTCATCGCCGTCTTCGTCAACAGCGAGAGCCATCTCGCCTTCTGGGCGCTCACGCTCGCCTCCTTCGCCATCGGCGGATTGCTCATCATCCCGATCGGCGGCGCCGACATGCCGGTCGTGATCTCGATGCTCAACTCCTATTCGGGCTGGGCGGCGGCCGGCATCGGCTTCACGCTCGGCAATTCCGCCCTCATCATCACCGGCGCGCTGGTCGGTTCGTCGGGCGCGATCCTGTCCTACATCATGTGCAAAGGCATGAACCGCAGCTTCATCTCGGTCATTCTCGGCGGCTTCGGCGGCGAGGTGGCGGGGCCGGCGGGCGGCGCCGAGCAGCGGGCGGTGAAGCAGGGCTCGGCCGACGATGCCGGCTTCATCATGAAGAATGCCGCCAAGGTGATCATCGTGCCGGGCTACGGCATGGCGGTGGCGCAGGCCCAACACGCATTGCGCGAGATGGCCGACAAGCTCAAGGCCGAAGGCGTCGAGGTGAAATACGCCATCCATCCGGTGGCGGGCCGCATGCCCGGCCACATGAACGTGCTCCTGGCCGAAGCCAATGTTCCCTACGACGAGGTGTTCGAGCTTGAGGACATCAATTCGGAATTCGCGCAGGCCGACGTCGCCTTCGTGATCGGCGCCAACGACGTGACCAATCCCTCCGCCAAGGAGGACCCGAAGTCGCCGATCTTCGGCATGCCGGTCTTGGAAGTGTGGAAGGCCGGCACCGTCATGTTCTCCAAACGCTCGCTGTCGTCCGGCTATGCCGGCATCGACAACACGCTGTTCTACCGCGACAACACCATGATGCTGTTCGGCGACGCCAAGAAGATGACCGAGCAGATCGTCAAGGCGCTGTAGAAAGCTCACACTACGCGGTAGATGTTCCAGAGCGCCGAGCCCGACACCACATAGGGCTCGAGGTCCTTGCTCCATTGCCGATGCGCGTCGATCTTTCCGATCGACTCGAAGAAGTGCTCGAGCTGCGCGATGCTTTCGATCGTGTGATCGGCTTCGACGGTCGCTTCGCGCGCGCCGATCGAGCCGGTCAGGATCTTGAAATCCATCTTGTCGGTGCCGGCCTTGACGCCGATCTCCCGTTCCCATTTACGCAACAGGTCGATCACGGCCTGCTTGTGCCCGAAGCGGGCGTCGATTTGCCAGCGTGCGATGAACATGGCGGTCTCCTCTGCGTGCGGGTGAATTATTCGTCCCAGGCCTGGACCACGGTCTGCTGCGCGATCTTGCCGTTCTCGAGTTCGACCACCGCCAGGCAGAACACCTTGGCGCCGTCCGGGTAGGTGCAGGCTTGCGTGAAGGCCATGCGGTTGCCCTCGGCGATGCTGGTGTCGACCTTGTGGGTCATGGCCCGGCTGCAGATGTCGTCCCAGAACGTGCCGATCGCGGACTTGCCCTTGACCTCGCGCGGCTTGCTCGGCGGGTTGTTGCGATCGATGACCCTCAGCACGGCGTCGTCCGCATAGAAGCTCGCCAGCATGCGGCCGTCGCGGCCCTCGATGGCGCGCTTGATGGCGGCGCCGCTGACGACGTCGGTTTTGGTTGCCATTGCATCCTCCTTGGCTGGGGCCCGCGCTCGGCGCAGCGCTCGAGACGCGGGCGTGAATTTGCGTAGCGCGTTATTGGGAGCGGCTCGCGGCCTTCGCCTTGTCGGCAGCCGAGCCCAGGACGGCGTCGGTGTCCCGCTTGAAGCCGGCGAGGTCGACCTGCGTGCCGTTGAGCACCGTGCTCCAATGCCGCACCACCGCCGCCATGGCGACCGTCTCCTTGATCTCCTCATCGCTCGCGCCGTTCGCCTTGGCGGCGGCGGTGTGGAAATAGATGCAATATTGACACGGGATCTGGGCCGCGACCGCAAGCCCGATCAGCTCCTTGGTCTTGCCGTTGAGCTTGGTTTGCGGATTGAGCTGGAAGCCTTTCATCTCCGCCCAGGCGCCCGCGATCGCGGACGCGGGCATTTGCTTGAAGAAGCCCGGCACGAAGCCGAGCGTCTGCTCGATGTCGCGGTAGGTGGCCTGGGCGTCCTGCGCCGCGGCCGGGGGGACGATTGCGGTCAGCACGGTCAATGTGGCAGCCGTCGCAAGCGCGAGGCGAAGCGTGGTCGAAAGGCGCATGAGCGTTCTCCTTTGGCTTGATGGTCCCAAACAAACCCGACGGGGTCGGGCATCGTCAGCAATCATCAAGCAAATAGAGACGAGCCGCTTCGCCCAAACGGACCATGATGCGAATGGTCCGATCGGGCTAGCGTCCGGATGGGGTGGCGCCGGGGTCCGGCGCGCGGCCAACCAGCGCGGCGGCGGCGGCGCGGGTCGGCAGGTCGAGCTTGAGCAGAATGTTGGCGACGTGGCGCTTGGCGGTGTGCTCGCTCAGCTGCAAGCGTTGCGCGATCGCGGCATTGCTGCGGCCTTCCGCGACCAGCGCCAGCACCTCGCGTTCGCGCGCCGTCAGGGCTTCCAGGTTCGGCGCCTTGGCGGCGGGGATGCACGGCTCGAGATGCTGCTCGACCATGACGGCGAGGAGCCGCAGCGTATGGTCCATTCCCTCGACCGCTTCGTTGCCGCGCTCGGTGAAATGCAGGCCCGAACCGGCGATCAGGTCGCTGACGACGCCGGAGACCAGCACTTCAGCGCCGGCCGCGCGGGCGGCAATGCGCTCGGTCACATGCAGGGCGAGACCCGCAACCAAGCCGTCGCGGATATCGACCTCGCCGGCATGCACGCCGGCGGCGAGCGGCAGCTCGAGCGTCTTGGCGACGTCCCGCAGCGCCAGCGCGCACCGCACCGCCCGCGAGGTCCCGTCGAAATGCGCCCTGATCTCATCACCCCCGGTTCCGATCAGGCGCCCGGCGTGACGCGCAATCGTATCCGCCGCCGCTTCGCGCAGGCGGTCGACGCGCTCGTTCCAAAGGCGGTCGCCGAGGCGCGCCGCGAGCCGCTCCGGGGCCACCAGCCGGGCGACCAGAAGCGTGGCGAGAATCCTTTCATGGCCCACCGTGGGACGTTCGCCGGTCAGGAACTCTTCGATCTCGTCGGCGATGCGGTCGACGTCGCCGGTCCAGATCGGATGGTCGCGCCCGGGCACCTCGACAAAGCGGGCGCCGCGGATTTTCTGCGAGAGATAACGCCCGCCCGCCAGTGCGACGCGTGCATCATCGGTCCGATGAATGACCAGCGTAGGGCAGCGAATGTCGCCCAGCACGGCGCGCACGTCGATCTCGGCGGCCACGCGGGCGAGCGCGATCGCGGCCGTTGGGCTTGCGGACAACCGTTCGAGGCGCGACCACCAGGCCTTGAAGCGGGCGTCCTCGAGCCGACCGGGCGCAAAGTGGCGCAGCGTGACGCCGCTGCCCCACGTGCTCTCGATCTGCCGGGCGTGGGCCGCGAGCGCTTCGGGTCCCATGACCGAGCTGTGAAAGTGCGCAAAGCCGCCATAGAGCAGCAGCGCGCGCACGCGCTCCGGACGGGCGGCGGCCAGGAGGATCGCAAGCGCCGCCCCCTCGGACGCGCCAAGCAGCGCGGCGCGCCCGCTGCCGGCGGCATCCATCACGGCGCGCGCGTCCTCCATATGGGTCTTGAGGCTCAAGGGTTCGCCGCCATCGCGGCGATCGCTCAAGCCGGTCCCGCGTCGGTCGAACAGGATGAGCCGCGTGAATGTCGCCAGCCGGTGCAGGAGGTGGCTGAAGCCGGCTTCCTCCCAATGGACCTCCAGGTTCGACAGGCCGGGCGGCACGAAGACGAGATCGAGCGGTCCTTGGCCGACAACCTGATATGCGATCCTAGCCTCGCCGTTCTTGGCGTATCGGGTCTCGGGCAGTGCCATGATGTCCGCCCCGCAGTAGCGCCCCGCAAGCGTAGCACACGCCGGCGGAAGGGGGCGGAGGGCCCTGAGCGTGAACCGGAAAATCCTGTCATGCGGCCGTGCTATGATTCGCCGGCATGACGATCGTCAAATGGACGCTGATCCTCCTTCTGGTTGGATATTTCGGAGTGGCGGCGTTGCTCTATGTGGTGCAGCGCGCCCTCATGTACTTTCCGGATACCGGGCGGATTCCGCCCGTGGCGGCAGGGCTGCCCGGGGCCGAAGCAATCCTGCTCGATACGGCGGACGGCGAACGCGTGGTCGCCTGGCACGTGCCGCCGCGCGGCGAGCGGCCGGTGGTGCTTTATCTGCACGGCAATGGCGGCGCCTTGAGCCATCGGGCCGAGCGCTTCCGCGCCCTGACCGCTGACGGCACCGGGCTCGTCGCCATCGACTACCGAGGCTATGGCGGGTCGACCGGGCGCCCGACCGAAGCCGGCCTTTTGATCGATGCCAAGACCGCCTATGCGTTTGCAACCGCGCGCTATCCGCGGGACCGGATCGCGGTCTGGGGCGAATCCCTCGGCACCGGCGTTGCGGTGGCGCTGGCGGCCGAGCGGCCGGCCGGCCGCGTGGTGCTCGAGGCGCCGTTCACCTCGGCGGTTGATCTCGCGGCCCGCCAATATCCGTTCGTGCCGGTGCGCTGGCTGATGAAGGACCAGTTCCGCTCGGACCTGCGTGTCGCTTCGATCGCGGCGCCGCTTCTGGTCCTGCATGGCGGGCGCGATCCGATCGTGCCCATCGCCCATGGGGAGCGGCTATTCGGCCTCGCCCGCGAGCCCAAGCGTATCATGCGCTTTCCGCAGGGCGGGCACGAGGACCTCGACGCCTACGGCGGGCTCGCCGCCGTCAAGGCCTTCCTGAACGAGCGATTCGATTGAACCTGAAGCGATTTCGCTCAGTCGCGGCGGGGCCCCCGGGCCGGCGCGCCGGGGCCGGTGACCGGCTTGGGCTTCATCGGCACGAGCCCCTCGCGCTGGGCCTTCTTGCGGGCGAGCTTGCGGGCGCGGCGGACCGCTTCCGCCTTCTCGCGCGCCTTCTTTTCTGAGGGTTTCTCGTAGTGGCCGCGGAGCTTCATCTCGCGGAAGATGCCCTCGCGCTGCATCTTTTTCTTGAGCACCTTGAGGGCCTGGTCGACATTGTTGTCACGAACGAGAATCTGCACGCGTTCCTCTCCAAAGGGCAAATGCTGGGATGCCGGGTGCGGTGGCCCGCGGGTTGCGCGAGCCGGCCGCAATTGGCGCGGGCGTTTAGCAGAAAGGCTTTAAAGAGTCTACAGCGTGCGGCGGCCGGGATATATCCTCGCCCGGTGACGATTCGCGAGAGGTTCGGACGGATGCCGAAAGGTGGCGTGCGCAAGGATGCGCCGGTCAAGCCGCGGATCGTCGCCCCGGCTTCCCCCGATCGCGAGCGGGCGCAGCGCCCGCCCGCATCGGCTGAGCCGCCGCGGCGGCCGGCGCGCTCGGCCGCGTTACGTCTTGCCGAGGAGGTGCATCGCCTCGAGCGCGAGCTCGCCGCCGCGCGCGCCCGCATGGCGGGGCTCGAAGCGCGCGCCGAGATCGATGCGCTCACCGACCTGGTCAATCGGCGCGGCCTCGAGCGCGAGCTCAAGCGCGCTCTGGCCTATGTGAAGCGCTACGGTACCAGCGCGGTCCTCGTCTATCTCGATCTCGACGGGTTCAAATCGGTCAACGACCGGCACGGCCATGCGGCCGGCGACGCCGTGCTCAAGGCGATTGCCATGGTGCTGGCGCGGCAGGTGCGCGCCTGCGATCTGGTGGCGCGGCTCGGCGGCGACGAGTTCGTCGTGCTGCTGTGGAACCTCGACGAGGCCGACGGCGAGGCCAAGGCGCGCTCCTTGGAGGCGGCGATCGCCCGCACGACCGCAACCCATGGGGGCGCCGTGCTTTCGGTCGGCGCTTCGGCCGGCACCGCGATGCTGTTGCCGCTCGATGCGCCCGCGAGCGTGCTCGAACGCGCGGATCGCGCGATGTATGCCCGCAAGCCGGGCCGCCGCGGCGCCAAGACCTCGGCCCCGTGACGGCCGCAAAGTGACCGTGGCCCAGTGACCGCGGCCCAGTGACGGCGCGCTCTGCCACATTCGCATGCCGGCTCGATTGGGCTAGATTGCGGGACAATCCGGCCGCCCATGCGCCCGAGGAGGAACGAATGTTGCGATCGTTTTTTTGGCTGGCCGCAACTGGCGCGCTGCTCACGGTGCCGGCGGCCGCGCAGACCGATGTCGCCGCCACCTATCCGAGCCGGAGCGTGCGGATCGTGGTCACGGTGCCGGCCGGCGGCGGCGTCGACAGCGTAACCAGGATCTTTGCCGACAAGCTGCAACGGCGCCTCGGGCAGGCCTTCGTGGTCGAGAACCAGGGCGGCGCCGGCGGCAATGTGGCGGCGTCCACGGTCTTTGCGGCGGCGCCCGACGGCTACACCCTGATGTCGTCGCAGCCGGCGCCGCTGACCACCAATATCGCGCTCTACAAGCGGCTGAGCTTCGATCCGGCCGCCTTCGAGCCGGTGGTGATCATGTCGCGTTTTCCCAACGTGCTGCTGGTGCGGAAGGATTTTCCGGCCAAGACGGGGGCGGAATTCATCGCCTATGCCAAGGCCAATCCGGGCAAGCTGAACTACGGCTCGCAGGGCATCGGCACCACCTCGCATCTGACCACCGAGCTGTTCATGTCGCTGACCGGGACCGCGATGGTCCACGTGCCCTATAAGGGCACCGCGCCGGCGCTCAACGATCTCATGGCGGGCCATGTCGATCTGGTCTTCATGGAGCTGTCCTCAGCGATGCGGTTGCACCAAGGCGGCAATGCCCGGATTCTCGCGGTCGCGACCGACCAGCGCCTCGCGGCGCTGCCGGACATCCCGACCATGATCGAGGCCGGCGTGCCGAACTTCGTCTCCGACACCTGGAATGCCCTGAGCGCGCCGCCCAAGACGCCGACGCCCATCATCAACAAGCTCAATCAGGCGGTGAACGACATCGTCGCGGCGCCCGAGACCAGGAAACAGTTCGAGGAGCTCAGCCTTCTGCCGGCCGGCGGCAGCCCCGCCGAGATGGGAAACTTCGTCAAGCAGGAAACGCAGCGCTGGACCGAGGTCATCCGCCGCGCCGGAATCCAGCCGGAGTGAGGCGACGCCTCCCGCCACGGTCCCGCGACCGTCACGCGATGATGTCGGGGGTGAGCTGGTCTTCGATGAAGGAAATGCGGTCGCGCAAATAGAGCTTGCGCTTTTTCAGCCGCTGAATCTGCAGCACGTCCGACCCCGGCGCATCCTGCAGGGCCGCGATGGCGGCGTCGAGGTCGCGATGCTCCTCCTGCAGGCGCGCCAATTGCTCCCGCAAGTCGCGTTCTTCCTCTTGGGTCATTGCCACCGCTGGTTTCGGCGGGCAGGCCGGTCGATTTTCCGCACCAGCGCCCAAGGCAAAATTATCCCGCTTTGGCGGCCGCGTTCAAGCAGATAAGGCCCCGGTAATGCAAATCGGTATTGCTGCACTGCACAATCAAAAGCGGTGTCGACTCGCGCGCGGACTGATGTAGACTTTTGGCGTCAGGCACTATCCGACATGAGGAGAAATCTCGCATGTCCATTCAAACGCACCTTGCGGAGCTCGAAAGACGGCACCAGGCGCTGGAACAGGAAATCTGCGAAGCCCAAGCGCATCCTGCGACAGATGATCTCAAGCTCGCCGAGCTTAAGCGCCGCAAGTTGCAGGTGAAGGACGAGATCGTGCGCCTGCAGCAGAACGCCAGCGTTCACTAAGCAGGCCCGGTTTTTTGTGCGAGCGTCTTGGCTGGCGCCCCGCCGGGGCGTCGGACGGTTCATTTATTATTCTGCCGCCAGCGTGCGGCTTCACACCCGTTTCATCTCAGCCGCCGCGCGCGCCAATAGCTCGACCACTTTGGGCTCCGCGTCGGGTTCCTCCGCCAGCCGTTTGAGCGCGGCCTCGGCCAGGTTTTCGAGCGCGGCGCGCACCAATGGGGGCGAGGCATTCGCGCGCTCGTCGTCGCGCGCGTGGCGGCGGCGCATGCGCGAAATCTTCTCGCCGACGGCCGCGAATCGGTTGAGCACCGCGTCCACGAAATCGCGATTTTCATCGAGATGCGCGCGCCCCGGCGGGGTGATACTGTAGAGCTTCTTGGCACCCTCGGTCTGCGCCGTGACGTAGCCGGCTTCCTCCAGATAGGTCAGCGTCGGATAGACGATGCCGGGGCTCGGGCTGTACCAGCCCGCGGTCTTGTCCTCGAGGAGCTTGATGATCTCGTAGCCGTGCCGCGGCTGCTCAGCGATCAAGGCGAGCGCGATCAGCCGCAGGTCGCCTTGCGCCAGCATGCGGCGCGCCCGCATGAAGTCGCCGCCGCCTAAATCTCCGCCCTTGTGCCGTCCGCCGCGGCCGAAGCCGGGTCCGAAATGGCCGCGCCAGCCGTGGCGGGCGGCCCATTTCCCTTCGAACGGTGATCCAAAATGACTGCCGAACATTGGCTTTTCTCCTTGTGATAAGTTATATCTTTCGATAGCTCTAATATAGACACATCTAAAGATATATCTTATTCACAAACGCGTGATCGCCTGGGCGCTCGTTTCTCGACGTCATCTGCTTTCCTCGGCAGGCAGTAGCCGCCTTCAGGTGAACTGCGAGCGGAACACCGCTTTGATGTGGAGGAGCCGCTCGGTGAGCCGCTTCGCGGTTGCGACCTGCCCGAGCTCCTTCGCGAGACCAATGGCGCAGTGCAGCGCCTCCTTGGCGTCGCTGTAGCGCGCCGTCGCGTCGGAGGGGTGGGTGGCGTCGTACATCTTGTCGTAGGCTGCCTCGGCCTGCGCTTCGAGAAATGCCAATCGCTCCTCCTCGGTCATCGATGCTAGCCCCTCACGAGCGTCGTCACGCCGCTGCGAATAAGCTCCAGCGAGATCAGGAACACCAGCACATAGGCGATCTGGTAGAACAATCCGGTCGGCGTGCGGCGCACCAGCCAGATGCCGAGAAAATTGGCGACCACTGCCACCGGCAGCAGCGCGATCGAGGTCGCCAGATTAGCGGTCGAGAACTGCCCGAGCGCGAAATAAGGCCCGATCTTGAGCAGATTGAGCGCCGCGAAATAGATCGTGTAGGTGCCGACCAGCGTGAGCTTGGGCAGCCGCTGCGGCAGCACATAGACCTGGAACGGCGGGCCGCCGGCTTGTGACAGCGTCGAGGTGAAGCCCGCGACGGTGCCCCAGAAGACGCCGCCCGGCACGCTCGGCACCTTGGCTTCCGCGCGCTCGCGGCCGAACCAGGCATTGAGCGCAAAGGATACGCCGATCGTTCCGACCACCAGCCGCACGAAGGCGTCCGACACTTGCGTGGCGAGCGCCCAGGCGATGCCGATCCCCAATAGGCCGCCCGGCAGCATCACCTTCAGGTGCCAGGCGCTCCAGTCGTGCCGGTAGACCCAGACCGAGATCGCATCCTGCACGATCAGGATCGGCAGCAGGATCGCGGCGGCCTGCAGCGGCGGCAGGATGGTGGCCAGCAACGGGGTCGCCATCACGCCGACGCCCGCAAAGCCGCCCTTGCCGAGGCCGAGCGCCGTCACCGAAATGATGGCGAATGGGTAGAACAGCGGATCCGCGACGAGGGTCATGAAAGGACTGAGGAAGCAGACGATATGCGAGGGAGG
Organism: Xanthobacteraceae bacterium; assembly: GCA_036522235.1. Classification (GTDB taxonomy): domain Bacteria; phylum Pseudomonadota; class Alphaproteobacteria; order Rhizobiales; family Xanthobacteraceae; genus VAZQ01. The sequence goes on along the minus strand of DATDGG010000169.1, from coordinate 10,299 downwards.
TTAAGGGGTCTTTCGTGTAGCCTCTGTTCTGCAGTCCGTCACCTGTCGTCTTTCTTTCTTCTTTGTCCTCTGGCTTGCAAAAGCCGCCAGGCAGGCCACTATTTCGCAACGCCATGCCGGGAGCCGCCATGGAAGCCGGTGCCAGCCGCTATCGCGAGGTCTATGCGCATTGGCAGCGCGACCCGATAGGCTTCTGGGCCGAGGCCGCCCGCGACATCGACTGGATCGAGCCCGCCCGACAGGTCTTCGATCCGCGGGCCGGGGTGTATGGCCGCTGGTTTGCAGGCGCGGTGTGCAATACCTGCTGGAACGCGGTCGACCGCCATGTCCAGGGCGGGCGCGGCAGCCAGGCGGCCATCATCTACGATTCGCCGCTCACCGGGATAAAGCGCACCATCACGTTCGACCGGCTGCTGACCGAAGTGCAGGTGCTGGCCGCCATCTTGCGGGACCTCGGGGTCGAAAAGGGCGACCGCGTCATCCTCTACATGCCGATGGTGCCGGAGGCGGTGTTCGCCATGCTGGCTTGCGCCCGCATCGGCGCGGTGCATTCGGTCGTGTTCGGCGGCTTCGCGGCCCGCGAGCTCGCGACCCGCATCGACGACGCGCGGCCCAAGCTCATCCTGTCGGCAAGCTGCGGGCTCGAGCCAGGGCGGCTCGTTCCCTACAAGCCTCTGCTCGACGAAGCGATCGCCCTGGCGAGCGCCAAGCCCGACGCCTGCCTCGTCCTGCAGCGCCCGCAGGCCGAGGCCAAGCTCACGCCCGGCCGCGACCACGACTGGGCGGCACTGCGCGATGAGGCGATCGTGTTCGCCAAGTCGGTGTGGGACTGCGTGAGCGTCGCCGCCACCGATCCGCTCTACATCCTCTACACGTCGGGCACGACCGGGCGGCCCAAAGGCGTGGTGCGCGACAATGGCGGCCACATGGTGGCGCTCAAATGGTCGATGCAAAATCTCTACGGGATCGCGCCGGGCGAGACCTTCTGGGCGGCCTCCGATGTCGGCTGGGTGGTGGGGCACAGCTACATCGTCTATGCGCCGCTGCTGCACGGCTGCACCACGGTCCTGTACGAGGGCAAGCCGGTAGGCACGCCCGACGCCGGCGCCTTCTGGCGGGTGATCTCCGAGCACGGCGTCGCGGCTCTGTTCACGGCGCCGACTGCGTTCCGCGCAGTCAAGAAGGAAGACCCGCAGGGCAAGCTGGTCGCGCCCTACGACCTCACCAAATTCCGCGCTCTGTTCCTGGCCGGCGAGCGCGCCGATCCCGACACGGTGATCTGGGCCGAGAAGCTCCTCAACGTGCCGGTGATCGATCACTGGTGGCAGACGGAGACCGGCTGGGCGGTGGCCGGCAATCCGCTTGGGCTCGGAATGCTGCCGGTCAAGCACGGCTCGCCGACCCTGCCGATGCCGGGCTACGACGTGCGCATCGTGGACGAGAGCTGCCGCGAGCTCGCCGCCCGCCAGATGGGCTCGATCGTGATCAAGCTGCCGCTGCCGCCCGGCTGCCTGCCGACGCTGTGGGAGCAGGACGCGCGCTTCCACGAGAGCTACCTCACGGAATTTCCCGGCTACTACAAGACCGCGGATGCGGGCTTTCGCGACGAGCACGGCTACCTCTATGTGATGGGCCGCACCGACGACATCATCAACGTGGCCGGCCATCGCCTCTCGACCGGCGGCATGGAAGAGGTGCTGGCGGCGCATCCGGACGTGGCGGAATGCGCGGTGGTCGGCATCAAGGACGAACTCAAGGGCGAGGTGCCGTGCGGCTTTGTGGTGTGCAAGTCAGGCGTCAACCGGCCGCCGGATGCGATCGAGCGCGAGCTCGTGGCGCTGGTGCGCGAGAGGATCGGTCCGGTCGCGGCTTTCAAGCTCGCCATCACGGTGGCGCGGCTGCCGAAGACGCGCTCCGGAAAAATCCTCCGCGGCACGATGAAGAAGATCGCCGACGGCGAGCCCTGGACCATGCCGGCCACCATCGACGATCCGGCCATCTTGACGGAGATCGGGGCGGCTTTGAAGGGCAGGGGAATTGCCGGGTGAGCGCCGGCCCGCTCACCTTTGCGTCTGCTTGAAATATTTCAAATCCGGCGGCGCCTGACCTTTCTTGGTCGGCATCAGCAAGCCGTCGGCGCTCAGGAAATAGCCGTCCTTGCCGATCTGCACGTGCATGTTGCCGACCGTGCAGATGTTCTGCACGAGGTCGCGATTGAGCGGCCGATAGGTCTTGTCGATCGTCCACGGGCGGGTGAGCGCGTGGTCGATCGTGGTCATCACGTCATGGATGGTCTCCGGGTGCGCCTTGTCGCGGAAGATACGCTCCATGATGACGGTCTGATTGTCGGCATGCAGCGGAATGCCGGCATTGTCGAAGGTGCGCGGGCCCATGAAATTGCGGGTCTCGACCTCGAGCAGGTCGAAGCGGCCAGAGCCCTCCTGGTCGATCCAGCGGCCGATCGAATAGCCGATAAAGGTCGGATCGGCGTCGGCGGGCCAGTCGCGGCCATCGGTGTAGATGCGCCGCGGCATCGACTGCGCCAGGATCACGTGCGTGGCCTTGGGCGTTACCACGAATTCGAGCCCTTGGTTGCCGGCCATCTCGCGCGGGAGACCGCCCGGCACGCACGCATAGGTCTGGTTGTCGCCCTGGCCGCCCTCGGCCTGATCCTTGAGATCGGCGTCGAATCTCGCCTGATATTCCGGCGTCAGCGGCGCCTGCTGGGCGCGGCCGGCGGGCTTCGTCGGATCGTAGCGGTTGCCCCCGGGCGTCGCGACCCAGCGCATCGGCCCGGACCAATCCGGATAGCGTGCCGGGTCATATTGCGAGGTGTTCTTCTGCGCGTCCTGCGCCTGCGCGCTGCTCCCGGCAACGCACAGCACGCTCACCACGAGGGCTCCGATCAAGCTTCGGCACGGCATGGCGGTTCTCCCGGCACCGGCGGTTCAATTCGCCTGATGCTCGGGCCGGAACGCCGCCCGGTCAAGGTCTACTCGCTCTTGCTGCCGCCGATCTGCTTGAGCTTGGCGAAGACCGCATCGACGTTGAGCTCCTCGCCGGGCTTCCTCTCCTCCGGCTCCGGCGGATGGCGCGGTGCGGTGGTCTCCGAGGCCGGCAGCAGGGTCGCGCCCTGGGCCTCGATGTCGATCGGCTTCTCCTTGGCGGCGCGATGCACTTCGAGATCGAGGTCGATCTGCGAGCACAGGCCGAGAGTCACCGGGTCGAGCGGCTGCAGGTTCTGCGCGTTCCAGTGGGTGCGCTCGCGGATTGCCTGGATGGTCGACTTGGTGGTGCCGACCAGCCGCATGATCTGGCTGTCCTTCAATTCCGGATGGTTGCGCACCAGCCAAAGGATGGCATTGGGCCGGTCCTGGCGGCGCGAGACCGGCGTGTAGCGCGGGCCTTTCTTGCGCGCGGCCTCGGGCGTGCGCACCTTGGAATCGAGGATTTTGAGCTTGTAGGTCGGGTCCGCTACGCCTTTGTCGATTTCCTCGCGGGTCAATTGGCCGGTCAGGATCGGATCGAGGCCCTTGATTCCCTGCGCCGCATCGCCGTCCGCGATGGCCTTTACCTCGAGCGGGTGCAGCTTGCAGAAATCGGCCACCTGCTCGAACGACAGGGCGGTGTTCTCGACCAGCCAGACGGCCGTCGCCTTCGGCATCAGCGGTGGATGAGCCATGGCAAAATCTCCTCTGCGCTCCGCTCGCCCGGAAGCGAAGCCCCTGAAGTCATCGACGATGACCGGAAGTGACCGGAATATAGGCAGGCCCGAACGGCATGTCCAATGGCTTGTTCGCTTTTCCCTTGACGGAAGGCGTCGCCCCCGATAGCCGGCCCCCTCCAGCGGAGCACAGGCTCCAGCGGAGCAAATGATGGCCGTCTATACCGATGTTGCGGCGGAAGAGCTCGAGGCCTTCCTTGCCGGCTACGAGATCGGTGGGCTGTTGGCCTATAAGGGCATCGCCGAAGGGGTCGAGAACTCCAATTTCCTCCTCCATACCGGCGGCGGCAATTTCATCCTCACGCTCTACGAGAAGCGCGTGGCGACCGCCGACCTGCCGTTCTTCTTAGGCCTCATGGAGCATCTGGCGAGGGGCGGCATTACCTGTCCGCAGCCGGTCAAGAACCGTGCGGGCGCCATGCTGGGCCAGGTCGCCGGCAAGCCGGCCGCGATCATCACGTTCCTGGACGGGATGTGGATCAGGCGTCCTTCCGCCGGCCATTGCGGCGCACTCGGGGAGGCGCTCGCCAAGCTCCACCGCGCCGGCGCCGATTTTCCGGGCAAGCGCGAAAATTCGCTGTCGGTCGAAGGCTGGCGCCCGCTCTACGATGCGGTGGCGCCGCGTTGTGACGGCGTGCGGCCGGGACTGTCCGATAGCCTTGCCGCCGAGCTCGCGCAGCTCGAAGCCGCCTGGCCGCGCAACCTGCCGCAGGGCGTGATCCATGCGGATCTCTTTCCCGACAATGTGTTCTTCCTGGGCGACCGGCTGTCGGGGCTGATCGATTTCTACTTCGCCTGCACCGATGCGCTCGCCTATGATCTCGCCATCTGTCTCAATGCCTGGTGCTTCGAGGCCGATCATTCCTACAACGTCACCAAGGGCCGGGCGCTGCTGCAATCCTATGCGGCGGTGCGGGAGCTCTCGCCGGCGGAGCGGCAGGCGCTGCCGGTGCTGGCGCGCGGCGCGGCGCTGCGTTTCCTGCTGACGCGGCTGGTCGATTGGTTCGACGAGCGCGGCGCCGCGCTGGTGCGGCGCAAGGACCCGCTGGAATATTTCCGCAAGCTGCGCTTCCACCAGGCCGTCGCGAGCGTGCGCGACTACGGGATCGACCAATGAAATCGAGGGGCCGCCGATCGTGAGCGAACCGCATGTCGTCATCCACACCGATGGGGCCTGCTCGGGCAATCCCGGACCGGGCGGATGGGGCGCGATCCTGGCCTTCGGCACCCATAGCAAGGAGCTCAAGGGCGGCGAGTCCCACACCACCAACAACCGCATGGAGCTGATGGCTGCCATCGCGGCCTTGGAGGCGCTGACGCGGCCATGCTCGGTCGATCTGCACACCGACAGCCAGTACCTGCGCAACGGCATCATGACCTGGATCAATCAATGGAAGCGCAATGGCTGGCGCACCGCCGACAAGAAGCCGGTCAAGAATGTCGACCTGTGGCAGCGGCTCGAGACTGCGCTGGCGCGGCACCGCGTGCGCTGGCACTGGGTGCGCGGCCACGCCGGCGATGTGATGAACGAGCGCGCCGACGAGCTCGCCCGCGAGGGCATTGCGGCGGTGCGCTCAGGCGCCGCCGGTGCGCCGTTCGGCAAGGCGCCAAGTTAAAAGCCTGACTTGTCTCGGCCTTGAGCCGGGACCGTTCCAGACTCCTGCGTTTGGAACGGTCCCGGCTCCATAAGCGCGTTTACGGCATAGCCCGCGAACACGGGCGTAAACGCCCTGATGCTCTGCGACGCCCTAATGGCCGGGACAAGAAAGCTAAGGCAATCCGCCCTACAGTATCAGCTCACAACTGCTGCAGCAGCGTGTCGCCGCCGGAGACCTCGACCTTGCCGGGGGCTTCCTCGATATTGAGCTTCTTCACCACGCCGTCCTCGACCAGCATGGAATAGCGCCGCGAGCGGGTGCCGAGCCCATTGCCCGAGCCGTCGAAGGTCAAATCCACCGCCTTGGCGAATTCGCCGTTGCCGTCGGCGAGGAACTCGAGCTTCTCGCCGGCGGTCGCCTTTTTCCAGGCATCCATCACGAACACGTCGTTGACGGCGGTGACCGCGATCGTATCGACGCCCTTGGCCTTCATGGCGTCGGCGCTCTGCAGGATCGAGGGCACATGCATCTTGTGGCAGGTGCCCGTGAAGGCGCCCGGCACGGCGAACAGCGCAACCTTCTTGCCCTTGAATATTTCGTCGGTGGTCTTCCAGGCCGGCCCCTCCGGGGTTCCGACTCTGAACTTGGCATTGGGGAGATGATCGCCGACCTTGATGGGCATGACTCTGATCCTTCTTCAATCCTTCGGGAATTTGTGTGAAACGCCACCACGCCGCGGAAACCCACGGGCGGCCGGCTATCAAATAGACTTGCCGCGAGCTTTAGTCGAGATGGATCGGAACCTCGATCGCATCGCCGTCGACGACGGCCGTGAGGCTGAGAAGCGCGCCCTCGTATTTGGTATCGGGCGGTGCGCCGTCGAGCTCGAACATGAAGCGCTTGAGCCCGTCGGCGGCGCCGTCGACCGCGACCGGCACTGGCAGCGACCATTGCGGGCTCGGCCCCTCGGCAAACAGGTCGACCGCGGCGCCGGCGGGCGCCGCCACGTCGACCAGGATGCGGGGCCGGCCGGGACCGTCCTCGCGGGCGACCGTGCGGATCGCGAATGCTTGTCCCTCTCCGAGCGCGATCTTGCGGGGGACGCGCGCCTCGGCGGTCGCCAGCGCTGTATCCTGCGAGGCCCGCCCGCCCGCGAGCGCGAGCTCGGCATTGGCTTCGGCCGGGACGCACAGCTTCTCGCAGACCGCGTAGTCGAGCCTGACCCGCAAGGTCACCGGTTTCGCCTGGTCCTGCGGCGTCACGCGCAGCGGCAGGATAACGCCGCGATCGTAACCGATGGTGTCGAGGCCGGCCTCCGACAGCCGCCGCGGCGCCGGCCACAGCACCTCGACCGACTTCAAGTTCTGCGACCCGGCGAAATCAAAGCGCGGCGGAACGCCGGCGTCGCCCGGATAGCGCCAATACGTGTGCCAGCCTCGGCCGAGCTTGATCTCGATACCGGCGCGAAGCGGGGCGCCTTGCGCGGGCGGCGGCGCGCCCGCGATCAATCGGGCGGTGCTGCGCGCGTCGCCGTCCCACGCGGAGACGTCGTCGGCCGCGCGCGCCGCATCCACCCGCCCAACGGCGCCGAGCAAGACCAACAACATTGTGGCGAGTGGCATTGTGGCGCGTGGTCGCCTGGCGAGCGCTCGCGGGGGACCGCGGCGCAGGCAGGCGTGGGGCGCCGTCATGGCTCTGAGCATCATGGAAGGGGGATGTAGATGCGAAACGTTTCCGGCGCCATTGAATTCATCGTGAAGGGATTTCATCGTGAAGAGGAATCTTTGGGAAGGCATTGCGGGGGCGGGCATCTGACGCATGACGAGTCCGGTCCGGCGCATGAAAAAGACACATATCTCCAATTGAATCGAGCTGAGGAATTGTGGCGCAAACTGCACGAACTTTTTGCGTTACGCCGCATTTGCAAATCGTGACCAATCGGGTAGCATTTCCGCATGAAAGTCGGTCGCAAAAGCGTCACGGCCGGGCCGGGGGACGGCGGCAAAGGCGGCAATGAAAGCGGCCCCACGGTGCACGACCCCGGTTCACCATCCGATACGCGCGCGTCCGGCGATCCGCGTCGGCCTGCGGTCAGCAGATCCAAGGCACTGGGCAAGGGCGCCAAGCCCGGCTTTCTCGACGGTCAGATGTTGATCGCGATGCCCTCGATGGGGGACGAGCGTTTCGCCCGCTCCGTGATCTACATGTGCGCGCACTCCGCCGACGGCGCCATGGGCATCGTGGTCAATCAGCCGGCGGCGCATATCAGCTTTTCCGATCTCCTGGTGCAGCTCGACGTGGTGCCGGCGGCGGATATCATTCAGCTTCCGCGCCAGGCCGGCGGCGTGAAAGTGCTCAAGGGCGGCCCGGTCGATACCCAGCGCGGCTTCGTGCTCCACAGCGCCGACTACTTCGTCGAGAATTCGACGCTGCCGATCGACGAGGGCATCTGCCTGACCGCGACGCTCGACATTCTCAAGGCGATCGCCCGCGGCGCCGGACCGGCGAGCGCGGTGCTCGCGCTCGGCTATGCGGGCTGGGCGCCGGGTCAGCTGGAGACCGAGATTCACCAGAACGGCTGGCTGCACTGCGCGGCCGATCCCGAGCTCATCTTCGGCACCGATACCGAGAGCAAATACACTTTGGCGCTGAAGAAGATCGGCATCGAGGTCGGCATGCTCTCGAGCGAGGCCGGGCACGCCTGACAGGTATCAGTAATCAGTGGTCAGCAATTAGAAGTCAGCAATCAGATTTCTGCCGCTGTGTACTGACTAGTGATCACTGTCCCCTGATACTATCTGGCTAGCTCCAGCCGGTCGGATTGCAGCAGCGCCTTGGCGTCGTCGGCGCTCATCGGCTCGCCAAAAACGAAGCCCTGCGCGTATTCGCAGCCGAGCTGGTAGAGCTCGACCGCATCGGAATCCGATTCGGCGCCTTCCGCCACCACTTCCATGCCGAGATCGTGCGCCAGCGCGATGATCGAGCGCAGGATCACCGGCCGCGTTCCCTTGCTGGAGGCGCGCACGAACGACTGGTCGATCTTGATCGTGTCGAACGGAAAGCGCTGCAGATAGGCGAGCGAGGAATGGCCGGTGCCGAAATCGTCGAGCGCAAGCCCGGCGCCGAGCTCGCGGATGCGGTGCAGCATCTGCGCCGCATGTTCAGGGTTCTCCATCACCAGCGATTCGGTGAGCTCGAGCTTGAGCGTGCCGCGGGCGAGCCCCGAACGCGCGATGACGGTGCGCAGGTCGTGGATCAGGTCCTGCCGCAGCAATTGACGCGAGGACACGTTGACGCTGGCGAAGATCGGTTGCTCGCTGCGGCGCGCGGCGCGTTGCCACAGGCCGAGCTGGCGCGCGGTGCGTTCGAGCACGAACAGGCCGAGATCGACGATCAGCCCGATCTCCTCTGCGATGGCGATGAAGTCGGATGGCGACATGCGGCCCATCTTGGGATGGTCCCAGCGCGCCAGCGCCTCGAAGCCCGCGACCGAGCGGTCCTCCAGGCGGACGATCGGCTGATAGAGGATCGAGATTTCGTCGCGCTCGAGCGCGCGGCGCAGCTCCGACTCGAGCGTCAGGCGGTCGCTCTTGCGGGCGCGCATCGACGGCTTGAACACTTCTATGCGATCGCCGCCGATGCGTTTGGCATGGTACATCGCGAGCTCGGCGTCCTTGAGCACTTCCTCGGTGCGGTTGGGCTGCCCATCGCCGAGCGCGATGCCCATCGAGGCGGTCAGGAAGATTTCGCGATCATTGAAGGTGATGGGCGCGCGCAGCGCCCGCCGCAAGGTCTCGACGAAGGCGATGATGCGGTCGGATTCCTTTTCCGACATGATGATGAGCGCGAACTGGTCGCCGGACAGCCGCGCCAGCGTGTCCTGCGGCTTCAGCAGCCGGCCGAGCCTGCGGGCGAGCGTCAGCAGGATCGAATCGCCGACCGCGATTCCGACTGAATCGTTGACCTGCTTGAAGCGATCGAGATCGACCACCACCACGGTCAGCCGGATGGTGGCGTCGGCCTTGGCGAAGGCCAGCACACCTTCCAGCCGATCGATGAACAGCTCGCGGTTGGGCAGTCCGGTCAGGTTGTCGTGGACGGCGTCGTGCAACAGGCGCTCTTCGGCGTTCTTGAACTCGGTCACGTCGGTGAGCGTGCCGACGATGCGCACGACCTCGCCGTCCGATCCGACCACCGGGCGGGCCTTGAGGGCGAACCACAGATAGTGGCCGTCCGGCGCCCGCAGGCGGAAATCCTGGGTCAGCCGGCCGCGGCGCTGCTCCAGCACGCTGTCGAGCGCGGCGCGGAAACGGTCGCGATCGAGCGGATGCAGCACTTCGAGCCAGCGCGCCGCCGACCCTTCGAGCGTGCCGCGCTTGAGCCCGAGCAAGACTTCGGTTTCCGCGCTGGTGAACACCTTGTCGGAAGAGACGTCCCAATCCCAGATCATGTCGCCGGAGCCGGTCAGCGCCAGCGCCCGGCGCTCCACGTCGGTGACGATGCCGTGCGTGATCCCGCCCGCGAAGGCATGCTGCATCACCGTGAAGCCGATCAGCATGACGATCAGCACCAGGCCGCCGAGCAGCGCCGGCCCGACGATGTCGTTGGTCAGCGCCCCGGTCACCGCGAAGCCCGCCCCGATCACCCACACCACCAGCAACAGCCAGGTCGGAATGAGCAGGACGGCGCGATCGTAGCCGTGGAACGAAAGATAGATGACGAGGCCCAAGCCCAGCACCGCGACCGCCAGCAGCGACAGCCGCGCGATGCCCGATGCGATCGCCGGATCAAACAGGGCGACCGCCACCAGCGCGCCCAGGAAGGCGAGCCAGCCGAGCGTGATGTGCGAATAGCGCACGTGCCAGCGGTTGAGATTGAGATAAGCGAACAGGAACACCACCAGGGTCGCCGCCAGCACCGCCTCTCCGGCCGCCCGCCACACCCGCTCGGCGTCGGGCGATATTTCGAAGACCTTGC
>DATDGG010000168.1:0-4692 GCA_036522235.1 Xanthobacteraceae bacterium | reverse complement strand
CTGCTCGGGGCTCTGGTGGCGGGCGACCTGCGGCTACCGTTGGCGCTGGTGGTCGCGATCGCGGCGGCGCTGGGCGCACTGCACGGCTATGACAACGGCCATGATCTCGCCGCCACCGCCGGCGCCCTCCTGGCGATCGTCGGCATCACCTGTTCGCTGTTTGCGATCGTGTCGCTCCTGGCCGGGCAAGTGGCGGTGCTGCAGGCGCAATGGGCGCGCCTGGCGGTGCGAATATCAGGCAGCTGGATCGGTGCGGTGGGATTGCTGATGCTGGGCTGGTCGGTACGGAGTTAGCTTCCTCGATCCATCCACGTCGTCATGGCCGGGCTCGTCCCGGCAACCCACGTCTCGCGACCGTGCAACAAGAAAGACGTGGGCGCCCGCCCGCGAAAAAAGCCCCGGACGGGCGTCCGGGGCTCAAGTCGTCATGAAGCTCGGTCAGAAAATCAGGAGTTCCGGTCAGTGAGCCCAGTTGAACCGCCAGACCAGCTCGCTTCGGATGGTCTGGATGAACTTCTTCGAATTGCTGGCAACGCCATCTGTTACATTGGTTGCGAGTACAATGTGGGAAAGATCAGCCGCGCTGAATTCCGAATAGCGGTACTCGGTCTTCCAGAAGAGACCAGGCAAAAATGTGAAACCATACTCGTAACCGCTGCCGAGGTACCAGCCGTGATAAGTATGAGCAAGCAGAGCGACGCCGGTGGAGAGACCGGTATCGTCGCTGACGAAATTTACCTGGCCAAAATGCGCCTGCGTATAACCGCCAGAGAAGTAGCCCAGAACCTGCGGCGCTATGACGTAGCCGATCCGGCCACCGGCCCCCCATGTCCAGTTGTTGGTCTCATCAACGCCTATGTTCTCGTCCGAGATATTCGGCGAGCCTTTGAGCCGGCCCCAGTCCCAATCGCCTTGGGCCCCAATCACGATCGTCGAGCCAAAAATGGGCGTGCTCAACTGATAGTCGCAACCGACCTGCGCGGTGCCAAACCAGCCTCGACCGCCCCCGGTCTGTGTTGGGGCAGCGGCAACAAGTCCTGGATCGGTTTCTTCGAAGGTTTCCTGGTTCCACATGCCGTAGCCGCCGCCGCCGCCGATATAGCAGCCGGTCCAGCTGAAGGACGGCGGCGGAGCCTTCATCAGCATGGGCGCCTTCACCGGCATGTCAGCCGCCATGGCGTTGCCTGCCAAAAGCGCGCCGAACACGACGCTCGTGATTAAGGATTTCTTCATGAACAGCCCCTCATGCGACGGTTGAATTCGCTTAAATATATACCGTGCGGCCAGGCGTTTGGCTGTGCCATTTCGGCAACGATCGGCCAAAATCGTACCGATGAGCACAATTTTCCCGGGGCTGATCAAGCCTTTCCGGGGAAACTCCGCCTGCCAAGAATAACATTACATCTCAATAGCTTGCGAGGAGGCCGGGCCTCAATTCATCTCGGCGGAAAAAACGGCTGCCCGGTCGCGGATGGGCTTGGGCGCCGCATAGGCCTGATCCAGCAGAAACGCGATCTGCTGGTCGTCCATAGGCTCGATGCTCAGGCGCTGTCTGGCCGATTCGGCCTGGAACTGCGGGTCTTTGAGGACAGCCTGAAATGCCTGGCGATAGAACGCCATGCGATCGGGGGGCACCCCCGGTGGCGCCAGGAAAGGGCGGCCGAATTCCTGCGGCACCACGATCAATTCGAGCACCTTGCGGCCGTCGGGGTCTTTCAGAAGGTCGACGGCGAGCGGCACGTCGGGGAGCTCGGCGTTCTTCGTGAACCCCATCTGCACGATGACGTTGAGCTTCTTGCCCGCGATCCAGTCGAAGCTGATGGCCTTGTAGGTCTGCCAGGCAAGGCCGCAAATGCCCTCGACCTCGCCCTTCTCGACCGCCAGCCGCATGCTGCCGGTGTCGTAGCCGGCGATGACCTTGAACCGGGTGCCGAACAGGGCATTGAGGATTTTTGGATAGATGCCCGGGCCGGCGCTCACGCCGGTCGCCGCCACCGGGACCTCCCGCCGGGTCGCGTCCGCGAGCGTTTTGATCGGGCTCGTGATCCAAGTGGCGCAGACCGCCTGTTGCTTGTCGGTCGAGCCGATCCATTCGAACTTGCGCGGATCGTAATGCGCGACCGGCGAGCCGTAGAGCGGCAGCATCAAGGGCGCATTCTGCGCCGCCAGGATCGCCGAGCCGTCGCGCGGCGCCGAGTTGTAGATGAAGTTCGCGGCCGCGACCCCGGCCGCGGTCGGCATGTTCTTGATGACGAAATTCGGATTGCCGGGCAGGAAGCGCGTCATGTGCCGGGCGACGAGCCGCGCGATGGCGTCGTAGCCCCCACCACCGCCCGAGCCGACATACAGCGATAGCGGCGCGGCCTTGAAGAACTCCTCGGCCGACTGACCGCGCGCCAGCGTGGGCGCGGACAGCAGGACCGCCAGCAGCCCGCAGCGGACAAGGCCAAGGCCGCGGCGTTGGGTCGGCATCTCCGGCTCGGCGCTCTATTGCCGGGTCGCCAAATACGCGACGATATCGTCCCGGTCGCTCTGGGCGACGCCCTGGAACACGCCCATCGCGGTGCCGGGTACCATCTGGCCCGGGGCGCCGATCCAACCGGCGACCAGATCCTCGTTCCAGTCCCAGGTGGCGGTCGTCTTGAAAGCGCGTGAATAGTTGAAGTCCGGAACGGTCGCGGCCTTGCGATGCAGGATGCCGAACAGATTGGGGCCGAAGCGGTTGGGGCCACCCTGATCGACGGTGTGGCAGATCGCGCACTCCCGCGCGAACGCGCTCTTGCCTTTGGCGGCGTCTCCGGCCGCGCGACCAGGAGCCGCAGCCAGGCACGCGAAAGCGAAGAGCGCGGTGGCCGACGTGAGGATCGTCCTGGAGTTGCGGCAGGCTCGAAAACGCATCTTGGTCACTCCGCCTCGGTCGATGGAAAGATGGTGATACCGCATCGCTCTTGGCGAGACTATGGTACAGCGTTGGTGTAGTTTGTTGCACGAAAAACGTCAAAGCATGGGGACCCGTTCCTCTGTTGACCGCGGTAGCGAAATTCCGCGGCGGGAGATGAAATCATGAGCCTCAAGGGTATTTTCCTCGCCACGGCGGCGGCCGCTATCGTGGTGTTGACGGCCGGCCCGTCGACCCGCCTGCATGCGCAACAGAACCCACCAAGCGCCGCGGTCGAGATCGACGACCATGCGGTCGGCGGCGTCGTCACCAGCCGATTTGGGCCGGAGGCCGGGGTCTGGGTCATTGCCGAGACCGGCGATCTCGGCACGCGCTTCGCCAAGATGGTGGTCACCGATGATTATGGGCGCTACGTGCTGCCCGATCTCCCCAAGGCGAACTACAAGATTTGGGTGCGCGGCTACGGCCTGGTCGACTCGCCGAAGGTCGCGAGCGAGTCTGGCAAGATCCTCAACCTGACCGCCGTGGTGGCGCCGAGCCTCGCCGCCGCGGCGCAATATTATCCGGCGATCTACTGGTTCTCGATGATCAGGATTCCGGACCGCAGCAAGTTTCCCGGCACCGGTCCTAACGGCAATGGCATTCCGGTCGCCTTCAAGACCCAGGATCAATGGTTGAATACGATCAAGACCAACGGCTGCGGCAATTGCCATCAGATCGGCAACTACGCGACGCGAACCATCCCCGACTCGTTCGGGCATTTCGACACGTCGATCGAAGCATGGGCGCGGCGCCTGCAATCGGGCCCGGCCGGGCTGACCATGGTCGGCACCATGGCGGGCCTCTTGACCCCGGACGGCGGCCATCTGGCGGCCCTGGCGGATTGGACCGATCGCATCAAGGCCGGCGAGTTGCCGAGCGCGACGCCGCCGCGGCCGGCCGGCGTCGAGCGCAATGTCGTGGTCACGGTGCGCGACTGGTCGGACTCCAAGCACTACCTGCACGACCTGACGCTCACCGACAAACGCAAGCCGACCGTCAACGGCTATGGGTTGATCTACGGCGCGGCCGAGCTCTCGACCGACAACCTGCCGATCCTCGATCCGGTGCACAACACCAAGACCATCCTCAAGGTGCCGGTGCGCGACCCAAAGGGAACCCCGAGCTCAGCGCTCGCCAATCCGGTGCTGGCGCCATCGCCCTATTGGGGCACCGAGCAGGTCTGGGACACGCAGGTCAACGCCCACAACCCGATGATGGACCAGGACGGCCGCGTGTATTTCACGGCGCAGCAGCGCTCTCCCAAGGACCCGCCGGATTACTGCAAGCGCAACTCGCCGCTGCGCTCCGCGCAACTCTATCCGCTCGCCGGTACACCCGACGGTTTCGTGCAGAATGCGCGCCAGATCACCGTTTATGATCCAAGGAGCAAGCAGTTCTCCTTCATCGACACTTGCTTCGGCACCCATCACCTCAACTTTGCCGAGGACGCCAACAACACGCTTTGGCTGAGCAACAACAGCCAGGGCAATCTCGCGGTGGTCGGTTGGATCAACACCAAGCTCTACTGGGAGACCGGCGACCAGATGAAGGCGCAGGGCTGGACGCCGCTCATCGTCGACACCAGCGGCACCGGCAAGTCGACCGACGGCTACAATGAACCCGGCCGGCTTAGCGACCCGACCAAGACTACCCGCATCCCGTTTGGCATGTATGGGATTTCCTGGTCGCCGCTCGACGGCAGCATCTGGGGCTCCAATCTTGCGCATCCGGGCTATTTGATCCGTCTCGAT
>DATDGG010000167.1:0-9579 GCA_036522235.1 Xanthobacteraceae bacterium | reverse complement strand
CGACCGCGAGCAGCAGCGGGAACGGCTGCTGCGTCGGAACATTGAGCAGGCCCGCGAGCTGCGGCGTGACCACCGGCAGCGTGACCGTCGAGCTGGCCGGAGCCTGGCCCGGAATGATGATGATGGCCGGGTCGCCGGCGGCCCGGTTGGCGATCGTGCGCAGCGTGAAGTTCTCGATCGCGATCTTGCGTTCGGGTTCGTTCGGCACGACCTCGAGGTTGCGCAGCAGCGTCTGCACGCCGCCATCGACCGTGCGGAACATGTCGCGGCCCTGCAGCAGATTTTCGGCGATGACGACCAGCGGACGGTTCGAGGCGATCACCTTGATGAGCTCGGCTCCGACCGGGCCCGAAATCCCGATACGCGCGCCGGTATTGCCGCCGGCGATCTCGGTCGTGCGATCGGCCGCGACGTGGTTGTCGGTCTGCGATCCGTTGGGGAACAGCTGGTGCACCTGACCGGTCGGGCCGATGCTGAACACCGTCACATAGGCGTCCTCGTTCGATTTGATGAACAGACGCGCGGTCTCTCCGATCGCATAGGTGCCGTCGGCGCGGTCGGCGCCAACGCTCACCTTGAGCGTTCCGGGCCGTGGCTTGCCCGCCCCAAAGGCGGACGACTGCTCGACGCTCAGATCGCGCGTCTGGCTGTCCTGGGCGAAGGCAGGCGCGAGCAGGAGGGGCAGCAGCCCGAATACGAGAAGCTTCGTGAAGCGCATGGTTGATCTCCCTTGGTAGGCTCTCTGAAGTTTGGTCCGTATCCTGTTGAATCCGTTCGCCATCTGTGATTGGCGCGCTCAACCTTGCCGTCCAGCGATCATTCGCAAATGACCTAAATTCGAAAGGCTTTCACGCCGCGCCAGCCCACGATGTCCGGCCGCCGCAACCTATGCCATAGGTTTGTTTGCATGAGAAGGACGTGACGCCCCAAGCCTATGGCATCCCTCCAATCTGATTGGAGCAGGCGGCTGCGATCCTTTCATTCGCATCGATCGCAGCCTCTGAACCGAGGCTTGCAATCTAGCCGAAAGCGGATACGCGAGCGCGCTTGTACGATGGGTTGAGCGCCCATCAAGATAACCCGTCGAGGAGCATCAGGGCGTTTACGCCCGTCTTCGCGGGCTGCGCCGTAAACGCTCTTTTTGGGCACAACCCATTCTACAAACCAAAACTAGCTGAACGCTGATACCGCCTGATGACAGGGCCGCGTGCGTCATCCGGACAAGCCGGCAAACGGATGGGAGGCCTGGCGCTGGCCCGTCGGCTCCCATTGAGGCACAATTGCCGCGCCCATACGCCATCCGGTGCCGGACGTGGCTCCGGTCGAAGCGGGGTTGGGTCTGATGATCGGCAAGCGATCGAACATTTGCGCGCCCGACCGGCCGCCGACGGTGCCGGATTTTCCCATCGCGATCGTGCAGCGGTGATGCGCCGAATGATGATGCAAATCCGCTAGGCCAGCCGCGGCTGCCGCGGGGCTCCCAGCGGGCATTCCAGCGCGGCACGGTCCCACTTTCCTTTATCGGCTGCCGCCGCATATGTGCTTTGCAGGAATTCCAGCAGGGCCGCGCTCGGATCGCGCGCGCTGCGTACTGCGTCGTAGGGCAGAATGAACTCGCCAAGCTCTGGGCTGAAAAACGCCTGTTCCGGCCGCACCGCCGCGGACGCAAAGCCTTCGGGCGAGGGGTAGGCGTATGAATAGAACGCCGCGTAGTCGATCGGACCGCCGCCCGGCCAGAACCCCGCGCTCGACACCTCATGCGAATAGGCTTCCCGCACCACGGCATCGGGCAGGTGCGGCACCCCGCCCGGATGGCGCGGCGCGCGGCGCCCGGAGAAGCGCGTCACGGCGAGATCGAAGCTGCCCCAGAAGAAGTGTACCGGACTGGACTTGCCGAGGAACGAGCTGCGGAAATACGAGAACACATCGTGCGAGGCCAGCAAGACTCGCCAAAATCGGTTGACGAAGTCGCGGTCGTAGGCGGCGTGCGCCAGATCCTGCCCGAATGGTACGGCCTCGGTCATCTCGTTCGGGGTCTCATTGATGCGGACCTCGATGCCGGCCTCAGCCAGCAAATGCAGGAGCTCGCCATAGAACTCCGCGACCGGCATTGGCTTGAGCATGAGTTGGCGCCGATGCCCGTCGCTGACCCGCAGCCAGAGAACATGGTCGATGAAATCGAATTCGATCTGGAAATGACGCCCGTTGGCCGATATGAGCGGCGTCCCCAGGCCGCTGGCCGTCACCCGCAGCGTAACGTGCCAGGAGTGATTGATCCAA
Source organism: Xanthobacteraceae bacterium (assembly GCA_036522235.1). Classification (GTDB taxonomy): domain Bacteria; phylum Pseudomonadota; class Alphaproteobacteria; order Rhizobiales; family Xanthobacteraceae; genus VAZQ01. The sequence continues at coordinate 7,299 of DATDGG010000167.1, read as the reverse complement.
GGCGTGAGCGCCAAGCGCACCTTGCCCACGACCTGGGTCCACAGCTGCAGCGTGGCGCAGGTATCGTTCCACGCTGCGTAAGGCAATTCCGGCCAGGAACGGGTTGCTTCGCTTTCCATTTCGCGGGCTCCTCCTGTGAACGCCGATCTCTTGCGCTGCATCAAACGTTAGAATTCCGAATTCACCGGATGATTTGGCGGGGATCAGCCCCATCGCGTGAGCCTTGTGAAGACCCTTCGTTCGACATATCAGCGTAGTCACGCCCGATTATGAGCTTAGTCGCATCGAATGGAGCCACGTGCCATGACCTTCGGAATTCCAACCGATCTGTTCCTTCAGATCCATGTTCTCCTCAGCCTGATCGGCATCGTATCGGGACTTGTGGTCTTGTATGGGCTCCTGAGCGGACAGGCGTTCGGCGCCTTCACGGCGTTGTTTCTCCTCACCACGATCTTGACCAGCCTCACCGGCTTTCCGTTGCCGCCGTTCGGCTTCGATCCGCCGCGTGCGGTCGGCCTGATCTCGCTGGTGCTGCTGGCTTTGGCGGCGGCCGCATTTTATGTCTTCCATCTCGGGAGGGCGTGGCGCTGGATCTATATCGTGACCGCGGTTGCGGCGCTTTACTTGAATTCCTTTGTCGGGGTCATCCAGGCGTTCCAGAAGCTGTCGTTCCTGCAGCCGCTGGCACCGACGCAATCGGAGCCGCCGTTCATCGTCGCGCAGGTGGCCGTGCTCGCGCTGTACATTATACTTGGCATTGTTGCCGTTAAGAGGTTCCATCCGGGGGCAGAGGTAAGCGAGTAGCGTCGGGTCCCAAGCGCCGTTCGACCGGCGTGCCGGCGGGGCCTACAATGTCCTGCCGGCTCGGGGGCAGCGATCTCGCTCGCATACTCAGCATCCTCAGAAGGAGCCACCAATGAACGTTCGAGATGCCAAAGCACTGCGCACCGCCCCGCTCGGAACGCCGACCGACCTGAAGTCAAATGCCGTGAAGGACATTGCGGGCGCGCTGACCATGCTGCTCGCCGACATGTTCGCGTTGTATGTGAAGACCAAGAATTTTCATTGGCACGTCTCGGGTCCGCATTTCCGCGATTATCATCTCCTGCTGGATGAGCAGGCCGAGCAAATCTTCGCCACCACCGACGACATTGCCGAGCGCGTTCGCAAGATCGGCGGCACCACGCTGCGCTCGATCGGGCATGTCAGCCGCCTGCAGCGCGTCCTCGACAACGACGCGGAGTTCGTGACGCCCTTGGACATGCTGGCCGAGCTGCGCGGCGACAACAAGCAGCTCGTCGCCAACCTGCGCGAGACCCATGGCCTTTGCGACGAGCACGGCGACGTGGCGAGCGCGAGCTTGATCGAAAACTGGATCGACGAGGCGGAGCGGCGCACCTGGTTCCTGTTCGAGACCACGCGCGCGGGCGAGCCCAGATGACGCGTTGAACGGGCAGGGCCGTCGTAGGGGCGCGCCCCCTGTGGGCGCCCACGAGCGCCGCAGGGCGGCCACCATAAGGGCGTTTACGGCATAGCCGGCGAAAGACGGGCGTGAACGCCTTGATGCTCTTCGACGGGCTATGGGCCGCCCCTACTTGAAATTGCGCAAATCCGGCGGTGGCTGGTCTTTGCGGGTCGGCATCAGCACGCCGTCGGGGGTGACGTAATAGTCCTCGGCGCCGATCCGCACCTGCGACTCGACCTCGCCGCAGATGGTTTCGAGCCAGACCGGATGGCGCTCGCGCCGGTAGCTGCGCCGCACGCTCCACGGCTGCGTCAAGGCGTGGTCGTGCACCGTGATGTCGTCATAGAGGATGTCGGGCTTGGCCCCATCGAGATGCATCCGCTCCTGCACCACGGTCCGGTTGTCGGCGTGAAACGGCGCGCCGCTGCTGTCGTAGCTGCGCGGCCCGCGCATCCCGCGCGTCTCGACCACAAGCTCGGCGGCGTGGCCGTGGCCGTCGTCGCCCTCCCAGCGGCCGATGGAATAGCCCGAGAAGCTCGGCGCGATCGCGGCCGGCCAGTCCCGGCCGTCGGTATAGATGCGGCGCAGCTGCCGCATCGGCTCGCCGAACAACAAATAGGTCGTCTGCGGCGTGATGACGAATTCCATGCCGAGGCCATAGTTGATCATCATGCGCGGCATGCCGGGCGGGATGCAGCGCGCCATCGGATCGTTGCCTTGCCCGCCGGCCGCTTGCGCCGCGACGCTCGCCTGCAGGATCGCCTGGTATTCGTCCGTGAGCGGCGCCTCCTGGCGCAGGCCCGGCGGCTTGGTCGGATCGAAGCTGCCGGTGCCGGTGCGGATCCATTGGCCCTTCCAGTCGGGCAGGCGGGACGCGTCTTGCGCACAGGCATGAGCGCTCATCAGGGCAAGCGCGGCGAAGGTGACGGAAGCAAGCGAATGACGGTAGCGCATGGCGTGATCCGGGCAAGCAAGCGAAGCCGAGCCCGCGATCATTACCACAAGCTGCCCGGTTATGGGCTGCCCGCTTGCCAAGCCTCCTTGGCACGGAGCTTGCGATCAAGCGCGACGGAGACAGCTGGAACAGGAGCGCACAATGAAACGGGACGATCTGACCGAGAAGCTTCTCGACATCAAGCGCGCCAAGGGATGGAGCTGGAAATACATCTGCGACGAGATCGGCGGCATGTCGCCGGTGCTGATCACGGGCGCTTTGCTCGGGCAGATGAAGCTGACCAAGCCGCAAGCCGCAAAGGCTGCCGAATTGTTCGGCCTTGCCAAGAGCGAGGAGGCGATGCTCAACGAGGTGCCCCTGCGCGGCACCGCGATGCCGCCCACCGATCCGCTGATCTATCGCTTCTACGAGTTGGTCATGGTCAACGGCCCGGCCTGGAAGGCGCTGATCGAGGAGGAGTTCGGCGACGGCATCATGTCGGCCATCGACTTCGACCTGCAGATGGAGCGCCTGCCCAATCCGAAAGGGGATCGCGTGAAGATCACCATGTCGGGCAAGTTCCTGCCGTACAAATATTACGGCAACAGCGGCAACGTTCCGGACTACGGCTACAAGGAGGAATAGCGCGCCCGCGGCGCTGCCCGCATTCGCGCCAGCGCGGCCCAATTTTGAGGCATTTCTTGCCCCTGGCCCGGCGGCAGCCGCCCCGGAGATGGGAAAATATCCAACAAATTCCGATCGCTGCCGGGCCGCGCGTTGATGAGATAAGCGGCGACGATGGCATTGTTCTTGCGACTCCACCTCCGCCGGAGCCTGACGGGGCGTTGCCATGACACACGTTCGCGCTCTTGAGACGATGGTCCTTGATCTTCCGGAAGCATCCGCCGGCACGCGCTGGCGGCAGCTCCTGATGGGCTTCCTCGTCATGATGGTGATCTCCAGCCCGCAATATGTCTGGACGTTGTTCGTGCCCTCGTTTCAGAAGACGACCGGCGCGGCTTTGTCCGAGGTGCAGTGGACCATCACGATCCTGATCGTGCTGCAGACCTGGCTGTCGCCGGCGCAGGGATATCTGGTCGAGAGATTGGGGCCGAAATTGCTGATCGGCGTCGGCGCGCTCCTGAGCGGCGCCGGCTGGATCGCCTCGTCCACCATCGAGTCGCTCCGGGGCCTCTATCTGAGCTACGGCCTGTTGTGCGGCATCGGCACCGGCATCGTCTATATCGGCGTCATCGGGCTGATGGTGAAATGGTTTCCGCAGCGGCGCGGATTTGCGACCGGCGTGGTGGCGGCGGGCTATGGTTTCGGCGCCATCCTCACGACCTTTCCGATCGATGGCATGCTGAAGGCGTCCGGCTATCAGCATACATTATTCATCTTCGGGGCCATCTTTGCCGCCGCTGGCCTCGTCGGCGCGCTGGCGCTGCGGGCGCCGCTCGAGGGCGAAGCCGCGGCGCCGCCGATGCTCGCCAGCGCGGCGCAGAGCGCGAGCCCGCGCGAAATGCTGAAATCGCCGGTGTTCTGGCTGATGTTCGTCATGATGTCGATGATGTCGACCGGCGGCCTGATGGTCATCACGCAATTCACGAGCTTCGCGAAATCGTTCGGGATCGACGCCAATACCAGCGTCGTCATCCTAGGCATGACCATGGCGGCCATCCCGACCGCGTTGACGTTCGATCGCATCACCAACGGGCTGACCCGCCCGTTCTTCGGCTTCGTCTCCGATCACATCGGCCGCGAGAACACGATGGCGATCGCCTTCATCCTGGAAGGCGCCGCGATCTATCTGATGCTGCAGTACCGTACCGATCCGTTCATGCTGGTCGTCCTGTCGGGCCTGGTCTTCTTCGGCTGGGGCGAGATCTTCTCACTGTTTCCCTCGAGCCTGACCGACACGTTCGGCACCGACTACGCCACCACCAATTACGGCTTCCTCTACATGGCGCAGGGCGTCGGCTCGATCCTCGGCGCCCCGGTCGCCGCCATGATCTTCGAGAAGACCGGAAGCTGGATGCCGGTCTTCTCCCTGGTGATCGCCATGGACGTGCTGACCGGGCTGTTGGCGCTGTTCGTGCTCAAGCCCATGCGGCGCTACCGGCTGGCGGCGGTCGCAGCTCCTAGCCGCTGACCTGCGGCAGCCTCGCCTTCAGCCGCGGCGCCGCGAAATCGAGGAAGGCGCGCAGTTTCACCGGCAGCTTGCCCTGGCCCGGATAGACGAGATTGACCGGCCAGGGCGCCGGCTCGAAATTCTCGAGCGCGATATCGAGCAAGCCAGATCGTCGCGCGTCGTCAATTTGGTAGGACAGCACGCGCGTGATCCCCGCTCCGGCGATGGCCGCATCGATCGCGGCCTCCGCCGTGTTGACGATCAGGCGCGAATGGATCGCGACCGTCACCTCAGACTTGCCCTTGCTGAAGGTCCAGGCTTCTGGTGCGCTCAATCCCTGAAAGGTGACGCAATCATGCGCCGCCAGGTCCTCGGGCCGCTTCGGCTCGCCGCGTTGGGCAAAGTATTTTGGGCTCGCGCAAATCATCCGGCGAATGAAGCCGACCCGCGTCGCCACCAGGCTGCTGTCGGGAAGCTCGCCGATGCGCGCGGCGACATCGACGTGATCTTCCAGCAGGCTGAGCGGCCGGTCGGTCAGCACCAGGCGGATGTCGATGTCGCCGTACGCGGCAAGGAAATCGAGCGCCACGGGCAGGACGTGCAATCGGCCGAAGACGATCGGCGCGGTGACGACCAGCTCGCCTTTCGGCGTGCTGTATTCGCCTGATGCGGCGCGCTCGGCTTCGCCGACGTCCTCGAGGATCCGCCGGCAGGCCGCCACGTAGGAGCGCCCGGCGTCGGTCAGCGCGATTTGCCGGCTGGAGCGGTTGAGGAGCCGGGTCCGCAGATGGGCCTCGAGCTCGGAAACCTTGCGGCTGACGGTGGTGAGCGGAATGCCCAGGCGCCGGGCGCCCGCCGATAGGCTGCCCGCGTCGGCCACCGCCAGCAGAACCGACATCGCATCCAGGCGGTCCATGGGGATTTCCGAATTTCGGAAGGATAATAGCCGATCTTTCCATCTATTCGCAAGTTTTGGGAGGATTATGTTCGTCGACGTTGCAACAAAGGGAGCCGCCATGGACACGAACCGGACCTACGCGAGCGACGTCGGCTTTTCGCCGACCGTGAAGGTGATCCAGAGCCGAAAGGGTTCGCGCCGAGGCTACCTTCAGATGGAGGAGAAGGGCTCCTGGGAAACGCGCATCAGCGACGACCTCAAAGCGTTCATGGAGGCGCAGACCAGCGTCTTTCTGGGGACCACGAATGCGGCAGGCCAGCCCTATATTCAGCATCGCGGCGGTCCCGCGGGATTCCTCCGGGTCGTCGATGACGAGACCATCGGGTTTGTCGATTTCGCCGGCAACCGCCAATACATCACGGCCGGCAATCTCATCGACAATCCGCAAGCCTTCCTGTTCCTGATCGACTTCGCCTACCGCCGCCGCATCAAGATCTGGGGAACGGCGCGCGTGGTCGAAGGCGACGCGGAGCTGACGCAGAAGCTCATGCCGCAGGACTACCGGGCGCGCGCCGAGCAGGTCATCTTGTTCACCGTCTCGGCCTGGGATGCGAACTGTCCGCAGCACATTCCGCAGCGCTTCGAGGCTGCCGATGTGGCGGCTGCGCTCGCCGAGCGCGATCAGCGCATCGCGGCGCTGGAGGCGGAGATCGGGCAGCTGCGCGAGAGGAAGTTGCCAATGGGCTAGTGCTGCGTCGTCCCGGTCGAAGCGCCGGGACCCATACCATCAGGGCGTTTTACGGCATAGCCCGCGAAGACGGACGTAAACGCCCTGATGCTCTTCGACGGGCAATGGCAGCAAATCGATAGGGCACGGCGTATGGGTCCCTGCTTTCGCACGGACGACTCCGTTCAGCTCAGTCCAGGCAGAAGCCTTTGGCCCGCACGAAGGCGCCGAAGTCGGCGCGCAGCGGCTGCGCATATTGCCGCGCCTTGTCCTCCGACCAGCCGTAGAATTCCGCCTCGCCGAAGCGCTCGACCGCGCGCTGGCGGCGGTAGGGTTGCGCCGCGGCGCGCCGCCGGTCGTAGGCGTCGATCTGCCCGGCGAGGTCGCCTTGCCGGTAGCGATCGTGATGCAGCGTCGTCTCGAGCGCGAGGCGCGGCGTGATGTGGCCCGGCTTGGCGGGCCATCCGGCGCAGAGGCCGGCAACCGGGATCACGCGCTCCGGCAGATCGAGCAGCGTGCCGACGCGGGTAGCCTGATCGCGGATGGCGCTGAGCGGGCAGCATCCGAGTCCGACCGCGGCGGCGGCCCGCATGAAGGTCGTCAGCACGATGGCGCTGTCGACGGCGGCGTTGAACATGAGATCGAGATGATCGTTCGGGAACGGTTTTTCGCGCAGCCGCGCCAATTGTGGGGTGCGGTTCCCGTTGGCCAGGAACACCAGCAGGACCGGGGCCTGCGCGAGCCATGGCATGTCGGGCATGAGCGCGATGATCTCGCGCCGCTGTTTTGAGTCGTTCAGGATCAAAATGTCGGCCTGCTGGAGATCGCTCTTGGAGGGCGCCGACAACGCGCAGGCGCACAACAGCCGCAACAGCGCGGGCTCGACCGGTTCCGCGAGGAAATCGCGATGCACGCGGTGGCCGGCGATGCGCGCGAGCTCCTCGAGGCCCGCGAGCGAGGGGTCGACGGGGAGCCGCTCGCCGAAGCGCTCAGCCAGACTCGCTTCAGTGCTGGCAGCCGATTTGGAATCGATGTGATCCTGCATGGTCGAATGCTCACTAACTATCAGATAGCCAGGAAAACTCCCGCCGATAGGCGGCCTCAAACGGCTGCATCACGTCCAGGAACTCGGTCGTGAGCGAGA
>DATDGG010000166.1:0-11644 GCA_036522235.1 Xanthobacteraceae bacterium | reverse complement strand
GGCGAACCGCGCCATGATCGTGAAATCCGGCAATATGAGTCTCGGGGTCAATCTCCTTGCCGCCTTGACCAAGCGCGTGGCCAAGACGCTCGGCGACGATTACGACATCGAGATCGTGGAAATGCACCACAACCGGAAGGTCGATGCGCCCTCCGGCACCGCGCTGATGCTCGGCCGTGCCGCGGCGGCCGGCCGCAACATCGATCTCGCCAAGCGCAGCGTGATGAGCCGCGAGGGCGAGACCGGCGCACGGCGGGCCGGCGATATCGGCTTTGCGGCGCTGCGCGGCGGCACCGTGGTGGGCGACCACACGGTGATCTTCGCCGGCACCGCCGAGCGCATCGAGCTCGTGCACAAGGCCGAGGACCGCACGATCTTCGCCCGCGGGGCGCTGAAGGCGGCGCTGTGGGGGCGCGGCCAGCACCCCGGTCTCTATTCCATGGCCGACGTGCTGGGGCTCAAGGATTTCTAGACGACCAAGGCCATCAATTACCCTCAGGCCAACTCGGGCGTTCAGCTCTGGTCGGGTGGCCTCAAGAGAATCCAATTAGGTCGAAAGCTGAGGTTACCCAAAAACCTCCCCGGCGATGGAAATCTTTTCTTAAACGTCGCGGGATCTGAAAAAAAGTCTGAATCAAGCGCTCGATTGCCGAGCAATCCTCGGCAGCAAAGGATCGCCGCACACTTGGATGCGGGAGACCAAGATATCTTTCGTCGGAGTATCCAAAAGGACCAATTTCAATATTGAAGTCGCTCCCATTTTGATCGAAGAGAAACGCATATTCTCCGTAATGAGGCGCTTCGCCGGGACCTTCGAGCCTAAAGGGAAGGTGAGGGTTGTCGTCCGCGCCGGAGACAGCTCCCGCAAACAGAATTCGAGCATCTTTGAACCCACCAGGGTCTGTCATGTTGTTCTCGATCGAGGTAAGCTCGAAACTTCCTCCGAAGCTTGATTGAACAATATCCATTTGATTGTTGCAGGTCAGCGCCGAGATAGAGGATGGAAATCCGCCTTCGCGCTCCTCGATTGTGAATTCGGACGAGAATTCACCCCACGAGCAGCGACGCGCCCGTCATCTCGCGCGGCTTCGGCAATCCCATCAGCTCCAGCAGCGTCGGCGCGATGTCGGCGAGGCGGCCCTCCGCCGCGAGCGCGCGGTTGCGCGCCCCGAGCAGCACGACCGGCACCGGATTGGTGGTGTGCGCGGTATGCGGGCCGCCGGTCACCGGATCGCGCATCATTTCGCAGTTGCCGTGGTCGGCGGTGACCAACAGCGCGCCGCCGGCTTTCTGGACTGCGTCCGCGATGCGGCCGAGGCCGGTGTCGACGGTTTCCACGGCTTTGATGGCGGCCGGCAGGCTGCCGGTGTGGCCGACCATGTCGGGATTGGCATAGTTGAGGACGATGAGGTCGTATTTGCCGGAGTTGATCGCCGCGACGGCCTTGTCGGTGAGCTCGGGGGCCGACATTTCGGGCTGCAGGTCATAGGTCGCGACTTTCGGCGAGGGCACCATGATGCGGTCCTCGCCGCGGTAAGGCTCTTCGTGTCCGCCGTTGAGGAAATACGTCACGTGCGGATATTTCTCGGTCTCCGCCATGCGCAGCTGCGTGCGGCCGGCTTCCGCCACCACTTCGCCGAGGATGTTTTTGAGCGACTGCGCCGGAAAGATCGCCGGCATAAGTCGGTCGAGCGCGTCGCTATATTGCGTCATGCCGACGGCGGCCGCGAAGCGAGGGGTGCGCTTGCGCGGGAAGCCTGCGAAATCCATTTCGAGCAACGCGCCCAGAATTTCGCGCACGCGGTCGGCGCGAAAATTGAAGCAGAGGACGCCGTCGCCGTCCTTCATGCCGCGATAGTCGCCCACCACGGCCGGCAGGATGAACTCGTCGAATTTCTTGTTCGCATAGGCGTCGGCGATGACGGCCGGCGCATCGGGAAAACGCGGGCCCTCCGCTTCGGCGATCGCGCCATACGCCTTCGCCACCCGCTCCCAGCGCTTGTCGCGATCCATGGCGTAGTAGCGGCCGCATATGGTGGCTACGGGCACGGATTTCGGCAGTGCGGCAAGCAAGCGATCGACGTATTCGGCGGCGGATTGCGGGGGCGTGTCGCGGCCGTCCGTGAACGCATGCATGAGCGTCGGTATGCCCGCATCGGCGAGTATTTTGGCAAGCGCCGCGGCGTGATCCTGATGCGAATGCACGCCGCCCGGCGATATCAGGCCGATGAGGTGACAGGTGCCGCCGCTCTGCTTGAGCGCCTTGATCAGGTCGGTGAGCGCCGGCGCGCGCTTGATGTCGCCCTTCGCAATGGCGCTGCCGATCCGCGGCAGATCCTGCATGACGACCCGTCCGGCCCCGATATTGAGATGGCCGACCTCGGAATTGCCCATCTGCCCCTCGGGCAGGCCCACGTCGTTGCCCGACGTGTGCAGAAAGCCGCGCGGCCCTGCCTCCCATAGCCGGTCGAAGGTCGGCGTCCTGGCCTGGCGCACCGCATTGTCGGCAGCCTCCTCGCGCCAGCCGAAGCCGTCCAGGATGACCAGCATGACGGGCCGCCGTTGCTGCATTTCCTTATCCCTTGTCCTCGCCGAGGAGGGGGTATTGCGGATTGCGGCAACAGCGTCAATTGGCGCCGGCTGGCGTCAGGTCGCGGCTGCAACCCGGCCGGCCGCCCCGCCGCAGCATGGCGCGCTTGCGGGTGCCGCCCCAATGATAGCCGGCGAGGCTGCCATTCTTGCCGACGAGACGGTGCCCTAGGCATTGGCGAAGAGCGCGGCGGTGCGCCCGTTTTCGGACCTTTCGAAGGCCAGCTCGTCAGCCCGCAACCCGAGGAGAAAACCGCCACCGCCATATTGCGAAAGCGGTTAAGCGCGAAGCGGGTGTGGTAACATCAACCACTTCTCAGTTGGCACATGCGCAGTCCCGAGCGGCGGAAAGCTTGTGATGAGAAAAGTGGACATATGGAATACGATAATAGCGCTCGTGGGCATGAGCCTCGTATTGCTGTGGAAAAAGCCAACGGGCCTGTCGCATAGCGAAGACGGTCCTTCTCCTCGCAACCGCCAAATGAAAAGCCCGGGAGCGGCGCTGCGGGGGGTCTGTGCAAATATCTCGCAGTTGGCTTGGGACATCGGGGCCCGTGTACTGGAGTCCGTCCATGGGCGCCTGGCGCGCCTGGTGCGACCGCCTTGGTTGTTCGTGACGGTGGCGGCATATCTGCTGGTCTTTTCCGTCATCTTGCAGACGAACATTCGAAGCGCGTTCGTTATCGCGGGGTATGTCGGCCTCACGCTCTGGGCGATTGCATATCCTAAGCTGGGCATGGGCATCGTCCTAGTCTGGCTGGCCTGGACTCTCTACGATTTTGCCGGCAGTCCCCATCCGATTCTTGATCTCGGACTCCTCACCCTGGCGCTCGGTGCTTCGGTTCTTCTCACCCTGGGCGTACGTCAACGGAGGCTCGCGTTGCGGTGGCCGACCGACGGCGAAGCTCTGTTGATGGTGGGCCTTTTTCTGCCGGTGGCGTGGGTTCTTGTTTCCATTGGGGACGCACTATCTCCAACCAACGTCGAATTCCAATCTTCTTCCCCTGCAAACAACGATGAAGGCTCCGCCCCTCCTAAGATCAGAGTGGGGCTCGCGATCTCCGGTGGTGGATACCGGGCCGCATTGTTTCATGCCGGTGTCGTTGCAGCACTGGAGGAACTGCATGATCCCATCGAGGTCATGAGTTCCGTTTCAGGCGGCTCGATCTTTGGGTCGTTCTATGCACGAGGCGGCACCCCTCAGAAATTTGAGCAGGCAGTCGTTCAAGGCTCGATTAATCTCGAACGGTACGTGCTGCGCATTGACAATGCATTGTGCCTGTTGGCATCGGTGCGAATACCGGTGGGAGATAGCTCATTTAGTCTGCTGCCGTTTTTCCGAGAATGCTCCAGGACAACAATGCAGAGCGATCTCCTCCGGCGGACACTTCTCGGCAGTGTGCTTGACCGCGATGGTTCAGTAGAAGGACGGCCGGAACTAATGCTCGGAACCACGGACATTGCCGGGCATCGAATGATCGGGCTGACCCCGCACGGCTTTGTAAACATCTACCTTTCCGAGCCGCTTGATCGATTTTCATTTGCCAATCCTTCCGGCGTAGGGGGCAGCCGCAACCAGGCGATCTTTTTTCCCGAACACCTCGCTCATCTGCCTGGCGAACAGCAATTGTCCGCGCTTGTGGCCGCCTCAGGAGCATTCCCTGGGGCCTTGCCCGCCTACCGGCTTTGGGCTCCCTACACCCTGAAGGGCCATCCGCCCCATACATTCGGATATCTGCTGGCGGACGGTGGACTTACCGACAATTCGGGCATGATCTTGCTCGATGCAGCGCAGCTGCTCGCGGCTCAATCGCAACGAGATATCGAGCACCCGTTTCCTAATACGCAGAATCCGCCGAACGAATGGCACATATCCAGATGGAATGTTGATTTGATCCTCGCCTCCGATGCCGGCGCGTACACCCTACATCTGCTTCCCAGCAGTGGCTTTGCGGAATTTGTACGGGCAATCGACGTCATGAGTGAAATTTCTGGGGGCGCGGACATGTTTGCGGAACGTGATCAGACCAAGGATCCGCGACCTCCAATAGTGCTTCTCAGCCCGCGAAGCTTTGTGCCCAACCCGCCAATCCTGGATAATGGCCATTTGCTCGTATTTCTGCCGGGCACCTCGGGATTCCAAGTTGCCAGCAAGCAGTACAGCGTGCCGCTCACCATCGGTGAGGATACGCTACAATACGTCATTGACCATATGGAAGCCGACGCGCGAGCAGAGGCGGAGCCTTTGCTGGCCGGCCTGGTTAAGGACGGGATAGTAGGCAAGAACGGCATCAGCGATGTGGTCAGCGACGCCTTGCTCAGAAGCAGAGATAGTGCCGGATTGGAGAAGCTCGCCAAGCTGGATCGTCTCTGTGAACTCATCAAAGGAGAGCTGAAGCGTCGACTGGTTACCTTTATTTTGACTCCGACGTTACGCGACCAGTTCGATCAGGAAACCGCTCGATCGATTTTCATTTTGGGAGAGTACGCTGTTCGGTGGAACCAGATCTACATAGATTGTTTCCTCACTAAGCTTCGGGAAGCAAAGCAGCCCGGGGCGATTGATAGTACGCAGGCTTGTCGCTCGCTTCCTGGGGGGCCAAGCGTTCGTGCCGTGCTGCCATGATATACGCCGCCTTTGGCATCTCACGTCGGTGTCACCATCCCAGGCTCGCTGCTTGCAAGCGCCGGCGAAGTGACCGAATAGCTTGATCGACGGCAGCCTGCGGCCCCTCGCGTCGCTTTAAGCCGCCACCTTGCCGGCCTCCCAGCCCAGCATGGCGCGCTTGCGGGTGAGGCCCCAGTGATAGCCGGTGAGGCTCCCGCTCTTGCCGACGACCCGGTGGCACGGCACCACGAAGGAGACCGGGTTGCGGCCGACCGCGGAGCCGACCGCGCGTGCGGCCGCGGGCGAGCGGATCTTGGTGGCGATGTCGGAATAGCTGGTCAGGCGTCCCATCGGCACCTTGAGCAGCGTCTCCCACACCCGCACCTCGAAGTCGGTGCCGATGAGCATGACCCGCAGCGGCGCGCCGGGACGCCATTTGCTGCTGTCGAAGATGCGGCGCGCGAGCGGCGCGGTGCCGGCCGCATCCTCCACATAGGTGGCCTTGGGCCAGCGCGCCTGCATGTCGGCGAGCACGGCTCGTTCCTCGCCCGGGTCCGCGAAGGCAAGCCCCGCGAGCCCCCGGCCGGTCGCCATGATCAGGGCGTTCCCGAATGGGGAGGGATGAAAGGCGTAACGCATGGTCAGGTTCTCGCCGCCTGCCTTCCATTCCCCTGGCGACACCGCCTCGTGGGTGACGAACAGGTCGTGCAGCCGTCCGGGGCCGGACAGGCCGACCTCGTAGGAGGCATCGAGGACGCTCGCGGAGTCGCGCAGCAAGGCGCGCGCCCGGTCGAGCGTAAGGGCCTGGAGGAAGTCCTTCGGGGTGAGCCCGGCCCAGCGGCGGAACAGATGATGCAGCTCAGTCGGGGTGACGCCGGCGGCTTCCGCGATGTCGGCGATGTCGGGCTGCGCCCGCCAGTTGCCCCGGATATGGGCGATGGCGCGGCGCACGATGTCATAGTCGGCGGCCGCATGCGGCAGCGGGGCGAGGTCGGTAACGCGGTCGGGTGAGAGCATGGGGGTCTCCATCGATTTGACCTCCATCTAGGCCTCGGGCCGCAGCGTGCCCACCCGATTTCTGGCTGGTTTGCGTTGGCGCATGTCCCCCGCTTTCGCGGGGGCAGGCTCTTTTCGGAAAACCGGTATCCACCCCCGCCTGCGCGGGGGCAGGCTTTTCCGCGACATGCGCTAAGCCTCTCCGAACACCGTCTGGGTCGGCCCGCGCCGTGCCTCCCCGAGCGCCGCCGAAAGCGCTTGCGCGAAGCTTGCCTTTTCGTCGGGCCCCAGGAAGGAAGCGATCGGCAGGCGGGCGCCACGCGAGACCAGATAGAGCCGCTCGATGCCGAACTCCGCATGCTCGTCGCGGTCGAGCCGCACCCATAAAGGATTGAGCGTCCATTCGCTGACGCGGCCGTGATGGCTCACCTTGCGCAGGCGGAGCTCGCTCGCCGTCACGGTCACCTCTTCGTACGCATAGGCGGCCCGGTAGTTGATGCGGAACGCCCAGTAGACCAGCAGCACGTCGAGCCCGAAGAAACCGAATATGGGCCAGGCCCCGGCCATCAGGAACACCATGCCGGACGTAAAGCTGATGCCGCCGAGCACCAGCATGAAGATCAGGAAGCCGGTCGGGCTCAGCGATCGATGCGGCGTCAGCACCGCCGCAAAGATCGTCGCATCGCGGCGCTCTTCGCCGCCGCCTGGACCGGAACCGCTGTTGTCGGGGCGCATGGGGCTCACTATAGGGGAACCATGGTTCGCAAGACAGTCCGCAAGACAGTCAACCGCAAGCGGGTCGGCAACAAGGCAACCCGCAAGTCGGTTCGCCCTGCCGGCAAAGCCGTAAAGCCGCGCCGCGCCGCCTCCGGCAAGCCGCCGGTCGGCGTGCCGCCGCCGTGGACGAATGCCGAGGTCGAGGAAGCGTTTCGCCGCTTCCAGTCCGCCAATCCGGAGCCGGTCGGCGAGCTCCGATACGTCACCCCGTTCACCCTGCTGGTGGCCGTGGTCCTGTCCGCGCAGGCGACCGATGCGAGCGTCAACAAGGCGACGCCCGCGCTGTTCGCGGTCGCGGACACGCCCGCCAAAATGGTTGCGCTCGGCGAGGCGAAGGTGCGCGACTACATCAAGACCATCGGGCTCTTCCGCACCAAGGCCAGGAATCTCATTACGCTCTCGCAGAACCTCATCGAGCGGCACGGCGGCGAGGTGCCGCGCAGCCGCGAGGAGCTCGAGGCGCTGCCGGGCGTCGGTCGCAAGACCGCCAATGTGGTGCTCAACATTGCGTTCGGCGAGCCCACGATCGCGGTCGATACCCATATTTTCCGGGTCGGCAACCGGACCGGGCTCGCCACCGGGGCGACGCCGTTCGAGGTCGAAAGCAAGCTCGAGGAACGCGTGCCGGCGCCCTACAAGCGCCACGCCCACCATTGGCTCATCCTGCACGGGCGCTACGTCTGCATGGCGCGCCAACCGCGCTGCGAAAAATGCCTGATCGTCGATCTGTGCAAATGGCCGGGCAAGACTATCAACAGCCCCGGTGTTTGATCGGACATTCGCCACCCGGCCGTCCGCAATTGTGACAAACTCCCGGTTGATAGAACGAGCGTTGGCGCTGGCGCGTGGGGCCGTCCTCGTCTAACATTGCGGCACCGGCGGGGACTTTCGGCCACAACCTTATCGGCCACAAACCATGCGCTTGCGGACCATCCTGATCGGCGTGGCGGTTGTCGTCGCCTCGTTCCTGGGCGCGAGCGTGGCGATGCAGTTTCTATCGGGCGGGGCGGGCAGTGTGGCGCCCCCGGCGCTGGTCGAGGTGCCCCCGCTCAAGCAGATGAGCCGCACCTCCGTGGTGGTGATCCCGACCGCCATTGCGCTCACCGCCATCCGGGATGCGCTCGATGCCTCGGCGCCGCGCAACCTGACCGGCAAGCGCGACAATCCGGTCTCGCAGTTGCTTTCCAACGCCGATATCGGATGGACCATCGGCCGCGGCCCGCTCACCGTCACCGGGCGCTCCGACGCCATGGCGGTCGCAACGGTCCTCACCGGCACCCTGCACGTCACCGGCCAGATCGCCGCCCAGGTCGGCAATATCGGCGGCGCGCTCGGCGGGATCGTCAACCAGAATCTCGGCCAGGGCCTGCAGAACCTGACCGGCAAGACGCTCGATCAGCATGCCGACATCCGCGGCAATGTCACGATCCTGTCGCGGCCCGCGCTCGCCGCCAATTGGCGCATGGAGCCCAATCTCACCGCCCAGGTGGCGGTCGCCGACGGCGCCCTCTCGATCGCCGGGATCAAGCTCGCCATATCGAACGAGGTGAAGCCGATGCTCGACCGCCAGGTCAACGAGCAGGTGGCGGCCCTGCAGGCGCGCTTGCGCGCCGATCCGTTCCTCGAGCAGGCGGCGCGGCGCGAATGGGCCAAGATGTGCCGCTCGATCTCGCTCGGCGCGGCCGGCGCCGGCTTGCCCGACCTCTGGCTCGAGATTCGTCCCACGCGCGCCTTTGCGGGGCAGCCGCGGATCGATGCCACGGCGCTGATCCTGGCGATCGGCGTGCAGGCCGAGACCCGCGTCGTGCCGGGAGAGACCAAGCCGGATTGTCCGTTCCCGGCCAATCTCGAGCTCGTGCCGCAGACTGATCAGGGCCGCCTTAATATCGCGGTGCCGATCGACGTGCCGTTCACCGAGGTCAATCGGCTCCTGGCCGTGCAGCTCAACGGCAAGACCTTCCCGCAGGGCGGGGACGGCCCCTATGAGGCCACCATACGGGCTGCCAGCATCGCCCCGTCGGGCGACCGGTTGTTGATCTCGCTGCGCGTCAAGGCGCGCGAGAAGGCGAGCTGGTTCGGCCTGGGCGCGGACGCCAACGTCAATGTCTGGGGCCGGCCGGCGCTCGATCGCGAGCATCAGATTTTGCGACTCACCGACATCACCCTCGATGTGGATTCGGAGGCCGCCTTCGGGCTCCTGGGTGCGGCCGCGCGCGCCGCCATTCCCTACCTCAAGGACGCGCTCGCCGACAACGCCGTCATCGATCTCAAACCGTTCGCCGCCAATGCCCGCAAGAGCATCGAAGGCGCGATTGCGGAGTTTCGCACTGTCGCGCCCGGCGTTCGGGCCGACGTGAATATCGCCGACCTGCGCCTCATCGATATCGAGTTCGACTCCAAGACGCTGCGGGTGATTGCCGAAGCGAACGGCACCGCCAATGTGGCGGTGAGCTCATTGGCGGCGCAGTAGCGCGGCGCGGCCCGGCCGTCAAACGTCGGTACGGTCGAAGAACATCATCTCGCCGCTGCCGGTCGCGAAGACCGCCGCTACGCTCACGTCTCGATCCGCGGCGGATGCTTGGCGGACAGCCGCTTGTGCACATGCACCATGAAGGCCATGCCGAAGAGGGGCGTCGCCAGATTGACGATCGGGATCGACACGAAGGCGGCGATGAACATGCCGCCCACGAACACCGTGCCGTGATGTTGCTTGCGCAGCGCTCTGGCTTCGGCGGCGCTCCGGTAGCGCATGGCGGCGAGCTCGAAATATTCGCGGCCCAGGATATAGGCGGTGCAAAAGAAGAAGATGACGGCACCGAAGCCCGCGAACAGCAGGAACGGCAGCGCCACCAGATAGACCGCCACCGCGAGCCCCGCCGTCCTGGCGCCCTCGATGATGGCCCGCAGGAGTGGCACGGGCTTGCCGGCCGGGTCGTCCGGATAGCGGCTCCGCTCCACCTCGAGCGCGATGTCGTCGGCGAAGAAGCTCGCCACCAGCGCGGTTACGGCCGGCATCAGAAACACCGATCCGACCACGATGCCGAGGCTCGCCGCGACCGTGAGGACGAAGGCCAGCGCCCCCAGCAGCCCATGGGAGGCAGGCCCGAGTGCGTTCTCGGCCGCGCCCTCGCCGGCGCCCGTGAGGGCGACCAGCACATGGTTGAGGCCGATGCCGATGATGACGATCAGGATCAAGGCGAGCCCGATCGATTTCAGCAGCACCGCGCGAAACGGCGGCGAGAACATCTGTGACAGGGCTTGAGCGGCGGCGGTGAGCATCGTGGTTCTCCAGCAAGCGAGCAACTAGGCGCAGACGCGTTCCGCCACAAGACGCCTCAGGTTTGCGCCAAACGTCCGGTTCGGGCCATACTGGCTTTGCCACAACGCATCGCACACCATGAAACGATTGGATCGCCGGTTGTTCCTCGCCGCTTCCGCCGCCATGGCGGCCGCGCCTGCGCTCGGGGCGCCGACCGGGCCCGGGGCGCCGGCATCGAAGAAATCGGCCCCGGCGCCGCAAGTTCCCGGGCGCCCCAGCACCGTCGACGTCGTCATCGTGGGGGCGGGCGCCGCCGGCATCGCGGCCGCGCGGCGGCTTTCGTCGCTGGGTCGCCGATTTGCCTTGATCGAGGCGGCCCCGGCCGTCGGCGGGCGCTGCATCACCGACTTAAGCCAATTCGGGGTGCCGTTCGATCGCGGGGCCCACTGGATACACATGCCGGACGTCAATCCGGTGGCGAAGCTCGGCGCCCAGACCGGGCTCGACCTCTATCCGGCCCCGGCCGGCCAGCGCGTGCGCATCGGGCGCCGCTATGCGCGCGAAGGCGAGATGGAGAGCTATCTGGGCGGGACCGTGCGGGCCGCGACCGCCATCGCGGATGCGGCGCGCAAGATCGATGTCTCCTGCGCGCAGGCGCTGCCCAAGGATTTGGGCGACTGGCGTGCGACGATCGAGTTCGTGCTCGGCCCGTTCGCCTGCGCCAAGGACCTGACTGAAGTTTCCGCGGCCGACTTCGCGCATTCCGCCGAGCGCGACATCGATCTCCTGTGCCGTCAGGGTTTCGGCGCGCTGCTCGCCAAGATCGCCGGCGGCATCCCGGTCGAGCTGGCCAATCCGGTCACCCGCATTTCCTGGGGCGCGCGCGGCGTCAACGTCGAGACCGCGCGCGGCACCTTCGAAGCCCGCGCCGCCATCGTCACGGTGTCCACCAATGTGCTCACCGCCGGCAAGATCAAGTTCACGCCCGATCTGCCGAAACGCCAGCTCGACGCCGCCGCCAAGCTCAAGCTCGGCAGCTACGACCATATCGCCTTGGAACTGCCCGACAATCCGCTCGGGAT
Organism: Xanthobacteraceae bacterium; assembly: GCA_036522235.1. Classification (GTDB taxonomy): domain Bacteria; phylum Pseudomonadota; class Alphaproteobacteria; order Rhizobiales; family Xanthobacteraceae; genus VAZQ01. The sequence goes on along the minus strand of DATDGG010000166.1, from coordinate 333 downwards.
GCGGCCCGACGAGCTGGTGTTCGAGAAATGCGACAGCGCCCGCACCGCGGCGCTGTTCGCCAACGTGTCGGGCACGCCGCTCTGCGTGGTCGACGTGGCGGGCGGCTTCGGGCGCGACCTCGCCGCCAAGGGCGATGCCGCGATGTTCGATTTTGCGCAAGCCTGGCTCACCAGCCTGTTCGGCGCCGATATCGGCAAGGTGGTCAAGCGCAGATATGCCACCCATTGGAACGAGGAGCCGTGGGTGCTCGGCGCCTTCTCGGCCGCGGCGCCGGGCGCGCAAGGCGCCCGCAAGGTGCTGATGGAATCCTTGGGCGACCGCATCTGGTTCGC